>NZ_JOMG01000001.1:0-300000 GCF_000711225.1 Pelobacter seleniigenes DSM 18267 | reverse complement strand
GCCTTGACCAAACGGTTTTCATCATCGGCCATGGAGACGATGCCGGCCAGGCCGAGAATCGCCAACAGGAAATATTCCGGAGGGCCGAAGGTCAGGGCAAAAGTTGCCAGGAGCGGGGCGATCAGCAGCAGGACGAAGGCTGAAAAAATCCCGCCGGTAAAACTGGCGACCACCGAGACCTTCAGCGCCAGTCCGCCACGCCCGTTCTGGGTCATGGGGTAGCCTTCCATGGCCGTGGCCACGGCTGCCGGGGTGCCCGGGGTGCGGAGCAGGATGGCCGGAATCGACCCACCGTACATGGCGCCGCAGTAGACCCCGCCCATGAGCAGCAGGCCGGTCAACGGTTCCAGGGCAAAGGTGATCGGGATCAGCAGCGCTACGGCCATGGTCGCAGTCAATCCGGGCATGCCGCCGACGATGACCCCGGACGTGGTGCCGATGAAAATGGCCAACAGTGAAAGCGGAGTGAATAACTCCTGCAGAGCTTGTAGAATCATAGCTTCCAGACCTTTTAGAACAAGGAGCCTTCAGGCAGCGGAACCTCCAACAGTTTGACGAAGACCAGAAAAACAAACAGCAGCACGCCCGCTGTGGTCAGGCTGATGGAGAGCGGTTTGCGTGATCCCAGCAGCAGCATGGTCAAGGGCAGAAAGATGGCCGAGGCGAGATAGAACCCTGCCAGGGTCAGACTGAAGGCATACCCCACCAGCAGAATCAGCAGGCCCCAGAACTTGACCGGAGCAACGGCCAGCTGCATTTTCTCCGCTTTAGCCCGGGCCCGGTTTTTCACCCAGAGCAACAACTCCAACGCGCATAGCAGGCCCAGGGCCATCCCCAGAAAGCGGACGTACATTGCCGTGGAGCCTTGTACTGAAGCCGGGTAGCTTGCTGTGCTGCGGTAAAGCAGCACAGCAAGAACCAGAAACAGGCTGAGAATCAAGAATTCAGCAAGTCGTTTGGTCATGATCGGTTACCAGGGGGTCTTGTCGTAGAATTTCTGGGTTTCCGCTTGCAGGTCGGTCAAATAACTCAGGTACTCGGGACCGCTCATGGGCAGGCGGAACATCACCCCTTTGTCACAATCGGCGATGAATTCGGCATCGCTGTTCACTTTCTGCAGCAGGTCATCGAGCTTGGCGAGGATGGTCTTGTCCACCTTGGCCGGGGCCACGAAACCGCGGGTCGCGGTCATACTGACCGGATAGCCCTGCTCTGTTGCGGTCTGCACATCCGGCAGAATGTCCGAGCGCTTGGTGTCGAGGATGGCGATGATCTTGGCCTTGCCGGATTTATGCTGGGCCTGGAGCTGGGAGAGGTTCATGAAGCTGGCGTCGATATGGCCCCCCAGGATCATGGCTTTCTGTTCGGTGGAGCCTTTGGTCGGCATCAGGTTGAAGGTGACGCCGGTCTGCAGTTCGAACTTTTTGGCTGCAACGAAGTCATCGGAGCCGATCCCGTTGACCGCTGCGGTCAGGCTGTTCTGTTTGGCGGCAGCGATGAAATCCTTGAGGCTGTTATAGGGGCTATCCGCGGGGACGGCGACGATCAGCGGGTCCTGCATGGAGTTCCCCATGACGTGAAAGCTGTCCAGGGTGTAGCGAGCCCGTTTGGCGACGATGTGGGCAACGATCTGAGTTGTGAAAACCATGCCGATGGTATAGCCGTCCGGCTTGGCCCGGGCGATTTCTTCAAATCCTTTTTGCCCGCCGGAACCGCCGACGTTTTTAATGACAAAGTCGGCACTCGGCCAGTATTTCTTGGCGGCTTTGGCAAAAAGCCGGGCCGAGGCATCGGTTGAGCCGCCCGCTTTGGAAGGAACGATGATGGTGATCGGTTCTTCCGGATAAGCGGCGAAGACATAAACGGGAACAATCAGACTGAGGGCCATGGCGAGAACGATAATCTTGCGCATTTTTTTCTCCTGTTCCAAATGAAAGGTTTGACGACCTGCCTGACCGGCAGCAACACAATGGAGCAACAAGAGCGCACAGAGAGAGTCCAGCGGAGCGACCCCCTTGTCGACACCTGACCTTATTCATTAACAAGGATCGTACCAACTGCGCTAACCTGGAGAATCGTCTGGATTATGGGCGGATGAGGGGATGCTGAAGAGATGGGTCCGGGATCTTTGAGTCAGTTTTGACCCATTTTGTTCCTGGTTTGACCCGGTCTGTCGGCTCAGACCGGGAGCAGGGATCTCAGCTGCGGCGGAGGTTAAACTTCTGCATCCGCAGATAGAGGCGCTTGCGGGGAATTTTCAGCTGCTCGGCAGTTTTCTCGATGCGGCTGTGGTTGGCGGCGAGAGCGTCGGTGAGCAGCTTTTTCTCAAAGGCCCAGAGCTGTTCGTCAAGCCCGTGTTCGCCGTTTGGCACGGTGCCCTGCGCGGCGTCGCCCTGCAGGTCGAGGGGCAGGTCGAGGAGTAATTGCTGAGCGATATTTTTCAGCTCACGAACATTTCCCGGCCAGGAGTATTCCAGCAGCCGCTGCTGCTGGTCCTCGGTGACGTTCGGGACGGCACAATTGAATTTATCCGCCCAACGCACCATGAAATGTTCAAGGAGCAGCAGCAGATCTTCACGGCGTTCCCGCAGTGGCGGGATGCGGACCGGGGCCACATTGAGGCGATAGAACAGATCGGCGCGGAAACTGCCCGCATCGACCGCCTGGCGCAGCTCGACCTTGGTTGCGGCAATGACCCGGAAATCGACGGGAATCTGCCGGTTGCTGCCGACCCGTTCGATGGTCCGTTCCTGCAGGGCCCGCAGCAGCTTGACCTGGGTGTCGAGGGGCATGGCCTCGACCTCATCGAGGAACAGGGTGCCGCCCTGGGCATACTCGATTTTTCCGATCTGCTTATCCGAGGCGCTGGTAAAGGAGCCTTTTTCATGGCCGAAGAGCATGCTTTCCACCAGACTGGAGGGGATCGCGCCGCAGTTGAGCGCGACAAACTGGCCGGCACTGCGATGGCCGAAATCATGCAGGCACCTGGCCGCGAGCTCCTTGCCGACGCCGGTCTCACCGATCAACAGCACATCGACATCGATGGTCGCCAGCGAAATCAGCCGCTGCCGCAGCTCGCGGGTCGCTGCGGCATTGCCGAGCAGCCGGGCTTCGATATTCCTACCGGTCGCCAGCTGTTCCTTGAGAGCCCGGTTTTCCAGGGCCAGGCGTCTGCTTTCCAGAGCCCGCCTGGCGACATCGACCAGATATTCCGGCGGGGCCGGTTTCTCCAAAAAGTCATAGGCTCCGGCGCGCATGGCCCGCAGCGCCATGGGAACATCACCGTGTCCGGTCAGAATGACCACCGGGATCTCCGGGGCGGTGGCGTGAATTTTTCCAAGCAGGGTAATGCCGTCGATCTCCGGCATCTTGACATCGGTAATGACCACCCCGAGCCAGTCCGGGCGGATCTGGGCAAGGGCCTGATGCGGCTTGTTAAAGGTGCGGATGGCGTACCCTTCCAGCTCGAAGGTTTGCCGGCAGGCCTCCAGAATTTCGACTTCATCGTCAATCAGGTAAATTTCTCCAATCGGTGCGGTCATGGTCTTATCCCTCGGCTTTGCGCAGGGTCAGGCTGAACCTGGTTCCGCCGCCCGGGGCCGGGCCGGCTTCGATATGCCCCTGGAAATCTTTGATGATATTGTAAGAGATGGAGAGGCCCAAGCCCAGCCCCTGGCCGACTTCCTTGGTGGTATAAAATGGGTCGAAAATCGAATCAATGGAGTCCTCCGGAATGCCCGGCCCACTGTCACTGATATGAATGATGAGCCGGTCCCCGGCGATGTTGGCGGCGATGGCGATGCTGCGCTGATCTTCGGGCATGCTGCTGACCGCGTCGATCGCGTTGCCGATGATGTTGACAAAGACCTGTTCCAGGCGGATCGCCTCGGCCATGACTTTCCAGCGGCCGTCGATGGGGGGAAGATCCAGCCGGATCTGCTGATTGTCGATCCGGGTGGCGAGCAGGGCCAGCGCTTTTTCCAGCGCGGTCGCCAGGACCACAGGTTCCAGGGTGTTGGTGGTCCAGCGGGAAAAGGTTTTCAGGTGATTGATCATCTTGGCCATGCGTTCGATCAGTTCGGAGACCTTGCCCAGGTTTTGCTGGTGGGTCGCCAGGTCGTCCCGCTCCAGCAGCAGTCGGGCGTTATGCAGATAGTGACGGATTGCCGCCAGCGGCTGGTTCAGCTCATGGGCAATCCCGGTCGACAGCTGCCCCAGCGCGGCCAGTTTGCCGGCCTGGACAAGTTCGTCCTGAACCTTTTTCCGTTCCTGGACCTCCTGTCTGAGTTTGACGTTGATGCGGCTTAAGTGATCGGTCTTTTGCCGGACCCGTTTTTTCAGCAGTTCCTGGGCTTTGGCCCGCTCACTGACGTCATGGACGGTAATGATCAGGCTGCGCTGGTTGCGTTGCCGGACCGGATGGATCGACACATCGATGGGAAAACTGGTGCCGTCGCTTCTTAAGCCCTGAAAGGTCTGCGCCGGCGCGCTCTGTAGCTTGCCGGTATAGACATCGCTGCAGATGCGCAGCAACTGCTCGTGACCGTCGGCAAGGATCAGGGTAAACAAGCTGCGGCCGACCATCCATTCCGGTTGCACAGCGAACAGCTTGACCGCCATGGCGTTGAAAAAACGGATCGTGCCCCCGGCATCGGCAATAATCAGTCCGACATCGGCGTTATCGATAATCGCCTGGGCCTGGGCGTCCTCCATGGCCTGGGCGGTATCGCGAAACACGGCCAGGGCCCGGGTCATGCGGCCGATCTCATCGTCTTCAATGGGGGGGATGGGATGCTGCAGGTTGCCACCGGCAATGGCCTGCATGCTGGTGCCCAGCCGATTCAGGCGTTTGACAATATTGCCGCGGACGTAAAACCAGGACACCGAGGCTGCGGTCAGCAGGCTGAAAATCCCGAGCAGAATGAGCAGCAGACGGGCTCTGCCCAGGGTGTTTTTGGTTCCGGTCACCGCGGCGAAGGCATCGCTTCGGGTCTGGTTGACGACCTGGTCGATGACCTGGCGCAGTTGATTGACCAACACCCGGTTCTCGGCCAGGATGATCTGGCCGCTGGTCTCTTCGGCAATGATTTTCTTTTTGATACCGAATACCGAACTGTCCCCTTCGGCGAGGGCGAAGATTTCAGCCAGGACCTGGCGCAGGGTGACCGAGCTGGCCTGACTGGTCAGCCGTTCCATGCTGTCACGCAGCACGCCCAGGGCATCGTCAGAGAGCGCCAGCAGATAATCGACCTGGTCCTTACTAACCGAAGTCGGTGCTTGCAAGAGCAGGCTGACCAGCAGCACACCGTTGTCGCCGATCCGTTCAATCGCTTCTTTGTCCAGACGATTGTCCCTCAGTCGCCGGGCGGAAAAGGTTTTGTCGCCGCTTAAGGATGCGCCGATCAGGCGCTCTATTTCTGCATCCAGGTTGTAGCTCAGATCCTGGTTCAGGGGTTCGATTTCATCGAGCAGATCTGCATAAAGCCAGCGTAACCGTTCCATTTTTTCGGTCAGGGTCTGCTCATCGGTGAGGCGTCTGCTGACGGTGCTCTGCAACGCAGCGAGGTTGGCTTTGAGCCCTTCGACCAGGACTTCAATACTGTGTCTGAGCTGTGGCGAATTGATTTCCATTTTGCCGATTTGCCGATTGATGCGTTGCAGCAGGACATCCAGATCGCTGGCGATGCGATCCCGGCTGGGGACATCGGCCGCGGAAATCAGACTGGGTGCAACAGCGATGATCTGCCCGCCGATTTCGGAGAAGTCGGCCACCTGAATCACCTCGGGGAGGTGCTTGTCCATGATGGAAGTGAACAGGTCGTTGGAATGATTGAGGATCAGCAAACTGATCAGGCCGGTGACAATGGTGATGGCTGAAATAGTCCCGAAGGCCAGCAGCAGACGGGTCCAGATGCCGAATCGGATGGTTCGCTTCATGGGCGGTCCGCCTGTTGCTGCGGAGTATTTTCCGCAGCCTCGAGCAGCGTTTTGGCTTGGGCCAGGTTCTGTTCGATGAAAGCGTCCCAACGGTGGATGGTGGCGCGGTGGTCGGCCTGGGAGGACTCTCCGTCCTGCTCCAGACCGAGCCCGGCGATGAAGGCCGGATCACGGCTCTGTGCGGCAGTGACCGGCAGGGCGACGAGCAGAGCTAAGACCTTTTGTTTCAGGCTTTGCAGTTGCTGGTGATCCCGCTGCCAATTTTTTTCCAGCTCGATCAGCCGACGCCACAGGGTCCGCCTTTCCCGCAGTTTAAAAGTGATCATGCGGTCGAACAGCTCATTGACCAGGTGATAGCGCTGACGGGACAGGGTCACCGCAAACGCCCGCACTTGCTGGTGCCCTAACAGTTCTAGCAGGTTCGAAGTCCGTGCGCCGGCCGGAGGAAAAAGCTCTTCCGCAACGGGCAGGCGGCTGATATCGGGCTGCAGCAGGATGCGTTGTCCGTCCAGGCTGAGGATGAAGTCCATGAACAGATCGGCTTCCCGCTCATTCCTGCCGCCTTTAAGTCGGGCAATGGAGGCCGGCACCGGGAAAACCGGTGCTCCATAGCGAAAGCGGATATTATCTGACTGTCTGGCCAGGGCCAGGAAATCGATAACCAGGCCGATGCCGAATCGGCCGCTGCTGATCCCTTCCGGAACACTGAAGCTGCGGGCGGTGACCGTGGCAAAGTTGCCGGACAGCAGCAGTAATTGCTGCCAGCCTTGCTCCCAGCCCAACTCCTGCAGGAAATTTTCGACAATCATATGCGTGGTGCCGGAGCGCGCCGGGGTCGACATGGCGAGGTGGCCATAATAGATCGGCCGGGTCAGGTCGCTCCAGCGCTGCGGGATCGGCAGGCTCTCCTTGCGCAGGTACTGATTGTTCCACATCCAACCGACGCCGGAGAGGGCGAACCCGTAAAAGAAGCCGTCCGGGTCGTCAAGCTTGATATTATTGATGGAGACCAACGGGAAATCGCGCCGGTGAACGGTTTTTTGCAAGGCCTGTTCCGACTTCAGCAGATCAAAGGCATCCGCCGAAGAAGACCAGAAAATGTCCAGGTTGCGGGCGTTTCCGCGATGAATTTCATCCAGGGCCGCGGTGGTTTTTTTATTCAGGACCGAGACTTGAATGGACGGGTAAAGACGTTCGAACTGTTCCACAAAAGGGGTGTAAAAGCGCGGCGGAAAGGAGGTTAGAATAGTGAGATTCCGGGTCGGTTCAGCAGCTGCCGGTCCGGCCAGAACCAGCAACAAGCAGGCCCACCAGAAAAGAGCGTACCCGGAAAAACGATATTCATGCTCCATAGACTTATTCCTCTTTGAAAAAGCGATGTGAAACATGGAATTCAGTTTTTATCAATAAAAAGAACCGTCAGTATTTATTGAAGCTTTTGTTTTAGACAATACTTTCAGCTTTTTATCTTTGCAAGATTCAAATACCCTTGCAACGATTTCAGGCTGTTCGAATATTACATGCGGTCTCTATGTAAATAGCTTAATTTGGAGCGACGCAAGCAGCTCAGAAAAAAGATGAAATAAAAAAGGCTTTATGTTAATGTTGACTAATTATAAGCGTTCTTTATTTTTGCTGAAAATTGGTTAAAAAAGCCGATTCTTCTCTGCTAACGCTGACTCGAAATAGACTCGATTCACAAAGGAATCTGTCAATGGGAACAACTGTTGGTGTCGGCTTCAGTGATCACAGGAACCCGCTTAAAGCTGGTGAAGAGGCTGTTGAACGAGCACTGACCCAGGCAGCAATCATCCAGCCTGATTTTGTCCTGGTCTTTGCGACGGTTGGATATAAACAGGAAGCCCTTCTTAATGCTATCCGTAAAGCGAGCGGCGGAGCTCCGGTGAGTGGTTGCTCGGGTGAAGGGGTCATCACTCACGAAACCGCTACTGAATCAAACTTTGGCGTTTCCGTCATGGTTTTTTGCTCGGATGAGCTGCGCTTTGAGCGGTTTCTGATTGAAGATATTTCCGACTCTGCGGCGGCCGGGGAAACCCTGGCCGGCCAGCTCAATTCTGTAGCCGCCCGGGATTCCCTGGCCTGTCTTTTGTTCGCCGATGGGTTGACGTTCAATTTCGACCCCTTTATCAATTCATTTAAACGATGCCTGACCTTGCCGCTCCCTGTTTTTGGCGGGCTGGCCGCTGATAATTGGACCTCCCGAAAGACCTATCAATATCATGATGACCTGGTCCTGTCCAACGGGCTGTCCTGCATTCTTATCTCCGGGCAGGGGCGCCTTTCCTGGGGGGTCAGTCATGGTTGTATCCCGGTTGGAAGCGAGCGGATGGTGACCAGGTGCCGGGAAAATGTCATTCAGGAAATTGATGGGACTCCGGCGCTTTCCGCCCTTCAGGGGTATTTAAGTGAAGACTGGCAGGAGCAATGGAGTAAAGCATCATTGAATCTATGCCTGGGGTTCCCGGCTCCGACGGAGATCAAAGGTGAATATGGCGAGTATGTTATTCGCTATATGCCGAGTAAAAATGATCAGGACGGCAGCGTGACAATCCAGTCGGAGGTTGCCGAAGGGACCCGTTTCTGGATCGTTCGGCGGGATAAGGAGCTGATTCGTAAAGAATTGTGTGAGGTATCAGAAAAAATCAGGCAGGATTTTTCCGGACAGAAACCGAAATTTATTCTCCAGTTCGAATGCAGCGGACGGGGCAAGGTTGTGTTCCGCGAACAGGAGAAAAATGATCTGATTCGCTCGTTGCAACAGGAGGTGGGCGCCGATGTGCCATGGCTCGGTTTTTACACCTACGGAGAGATTGCTCCGGTCGGCGGATTGAATTGTTTTCATAATTTTACCTCGGTCATTCTTGCTGTCATTTGAGAGAAGCGATGACGGATCAAGGCATTAACGAGAAAAACGAAATTATCAAGTTGCGTCAGGAGAATGATGCTCTTCAGCAGCAGATCAAAATGCTGATCAAGGCTGAGGGAAAGCTTTATGGACTCCAGGAAAAGCTTGATGTTCAGCTAAAAAATTATAAATTGTTGTATGAGCTTAATCGGAATATCAATTCGACATTTGATATTGGTAAGATCTTCGAGTTTGCCGTTGACCATGTTGTCCACAATCTCGAACACGAAAGAGTCTTTTTCCTGAGGCACGATACACAAAACAGTGTTTATCGTGCCTTTGCCGTTGAAGGCTATTACGAAGCCGCAGATGAACAGCGCCTGATGAACCTCAGACTGAGTGACGACGATGTGCTGTTTCAATCCCTTTTGGCTGGAGCCGAGTATCATTTCTGTAAAAAAGACTCCTCGGACCTCGCATCATACCGGGAAAAATTTTGCATGCAGGAGTTTTTTATTTTTCCTCTCGGATCACAGTCGCCGTTTTTCGCTTTTCTCGTCGTCGGCAACTCAGGTGAAAATTCAGGGTTCTATCAGCCTGTCGAGGAGAGTGAAGACGACCTGTTGCGGTTGGGCAATCTGGTTGGTTTGCTGTCGTCCCGGGTAGACAATTTTATCTCTTTCGGCAATATGGAAAAAGCTCTTGAGCTGGAGCGCCGTGCCGAGCTCAAATTCCGGGATCTTTTTGAAAATGCCTCGGAAGGTATTGTTCAGATTACCGGGGCAGGTGAGGTGTTGAGTTGTAACCCGGCTGCGGCGAATATTCTCGGCTACTCGTGCCCCCAAGCCGTTATCGGTAAAGTGAATTTTTTAGAGCGGATGTTTGTTCGCCCGCAACGACAGAATGAGCTTTTTGTAGAATTGCGTCAGGGCCGGAACGTCCATAATTTCGAAGCAGAACTTTGGCGTTGGGACGGTTCCAGACATTGGGTGCAGATCGGGGCTCGACCTGTTCTTGACGAAACAGGTAACATTCTTTCGGTCGATGGGATTTTTCTGGATATTTCAGAACGTAAGAAGGCTGAAGCCGCATTGCAGAGTCTTAACGAAGAGCTGGAGCAGAGGGTTAAAGTCCGCACCAGTGAGCTTGAAGCCGCCAATCGGGGATTGCATTCTCTGACGGTTCAGTTGGAAAAGACCTTGGCTGAACTAAAATCCGCCCAGTCAAAGGTTCTGCAACAGGAGAAAATGGCATCTATCGGCCAACTGGCAGCAGGCGTTGCTCATGAGATTAATAATCCAATGGGGTTTATCATCAGTAATCTTAACACGCTGAAAAAATATCTGAGCAAAACCGAGAATTTTATTCAGTCCCAAAGTGCGGCTATTGATACCTTACCAGCGAACAGTGCCACGGATGAAATCATTGCGGATTTAGCGCAGCAGCGCAAACAGCTCAAACTGGATTTTATTGTGGAGGATCAACAGCAACTGATTGATGAATCACTGGATGGCGCCGAGCGGGTGAAGCAAATAGTGCAAAGCCTGAAGAGCTTTTCTCGAATCGACGAGGCCGAATTTAAGCTGGCTGATATTAACGAAGGGCTGGAAAGCACTATCCGAGTGGTCTGGAATGAACTGAAATATAAAGCGAAGCTGACCCGTGAATTCAGCTCTTTGCCTGAAGTCTATTGTAATCAGGGGCAGTTGAATCAGGTGGTGATGAATTTGCTGATCAACGCCGCGCATGCTATTGAGAATAATGGTGAAATCAAGATATCAACATCTGTTGCTGAACAGAATGTTTATATCAGTATTGCTGATAACGGGTCCGGCATCCCTCAGCATCTGTTGGGGCGGATATTCGAACCCTTTTATACGACAAAAGACGTCGGCCAGGGGACCGGACTCGGGCTGAGTATCGCTTATGATATTATCAAACAGCACAATGGCGAAATATTTGTCGAGAGTGAACTGGGAAAGGGGACGATATTTACTCTGCGCCTTCCCCTCGGCTCCATTGATTGTGCAAAAGGTTGAGGGGAGGGGGGAAGTTCTGGGGCATCTTTCTGTGCCGGTGAGAAAGCTCAAGCTCTCTGAATTCCTACCCTGTTGCTGCCACGAGGCAAGTTGAGAGATAACCCGCTGGCTATCACCAGAAAACCGGCTGACAGCCAGAGGCAGCCTACCAGACCGCCCGCCTGAAACATCAATCCCGAAAAGAGTGTACCGATCAGACGACCGGCGGCGTTTGCCATATAATAGAAGCCAACATTCAGGGTGGTGTTATCCGTCTCGCTGTAGGCAAGGATTAAGTAAGAGTGGACCGAGGAGTTGATGGCAAACACCATCCCGAACAACGTCAGACCGGTCACCACCGTCAACCATGGTGATAGCTCGAACCAAATACCGAGAGCGATAACCGCAGTCAGAACACTTAAAGCAAAGGCTCCGCCACTGGCTGTGCCGCCTTGGGGGGTACCTCCTTTTAAAAAGCGCTTCAGAATCCTGGGAGCCAGGACCTGCACGCCGCCGTAGCCGATCACCCAAAGGGCCATAAAAGCGCCGACCTGGGTATTGTTCCAGCCAAGGGTGACGGACAGAAAAACCGGCAGTCCGACCACAAACCAGATATCCCTGGAGCCGAACAGGAACAGGCGCGCCGCAGAGAGCAGGTTAATGTCGCGGCTTTTGGACAGGATGGCGCTGAATTTGGTCTTCTTTTTGGCCATGCCGATATTGCCGGGCAGTGCCAGCACCGTGGCCAGCAGCACGAAAGCGAGCCCGGCGGCCATCAGCAACAGCGCCGGTCGGAATCCGACCGTTGAGAGCAGCAATCCACCCAGGAAAAAGCCGGCTCCCTTGAGGGCATTTTTCGAGCCGGTCAGCAGGGCGACCCATTTGAACAGGATATTGTCCTGATCTCCCGGAACCAGAACCTTGATGGCGCTTTTGCTGCTCATTTTGGTCAGGTCTTTGGCAATCCCGGAGAGTGCCTGCAGCAGCATGACGTAGGCGACCGAGAAGGTTATCGGCCAGGCCGGATTAAGCAGGGCCAGGGCGCCCAAGGCGACAATCTGCAGGGCCAGGCCAACAAACAGGGTCACTTTCAAACCCAGGTGGGAGCCGATCCAGCCTCCGATCAGGTTGGTGACCACGCCGCAGAATTCGTAGAGCAGAAACAGCAGGGCGATCTGGGTCGGGCTGTAGCCGAGCCGGTAAAAATGTAGCAATACCAGCATGCGCAGAGCGCCATCGGTTAAGGTGAACCCCCAGTAGGCGCCGGTCACCAGGCTATAATTGCGGATGTCGCTGGTCATGTGCTAAAGGCTCAAGGCCACTTTGCGGCACAACTCCATGAGCCGGTTGGCGTAGCCCATTTCATTGTCGTACCAGGCGTAAACTTTCAGCTGGGTCTCATTCACCACCATGGTCGATGGTGCGTCGATGATGCAGGAGCGGGGATCGCTTTTGAAATCGATGGAGACCAGGGGCCGATACTCGATGCCGAGGATCCCTTTGAGTTCGTTGCCGGCGGCCTGCTCGAACAGGGCGTTGATCTCGGTGGCGCTGACTTTCCTGGTCATCTCAAAAACCGCATCGGTGAGGGAACCGGTCAACAGCGGGACGCGAATGGCGTGGCCATTGAGTTTTCCCTTCAGCTCCGGATAGATCAGGGTGATGGCGGTGGCGCTGCCGGTAGTGGTCGGGATCAGGGACATGCTGCCGGCGCGAGCCCGGCGCAGGTCTTTGTGAGGGGCATCAACCACAACTTGAGTGTTGGTCATGTCATGAATCGTTGTGATCACCCCATGCTCGATACCGATCTGCTCGTGGAGAACCTTGACCACCGGGGCCAGGCAGTTGGTGGTGCAGGACGCGGCGGTCAGCAGGTGATGCTCGGCCGGTTGATAGAGGTGGTCGTTGACTCCCATGACGATATTGAGGGCGCCCTCTTTGACCGGTGCGGCAACGATCACTTTTTTGACGCCGCCGGTAAAGTAAGGCTCCAGGGTGGCAGGGGTGCGAAATTTTCCGGACGCCTCAATGACGATATCCACACCGAAGTCGGCCCAGGGGACGTCGCCAGGGATGGCTGCGGCGGAAAAACCGATTCGCCGTTCGGCGATGCTGATGCTGTCGGCAGCAGCCGTAATCTGCCGGTCCCAGCGCCCGTGGACCGAATCGAATTCAAGAAGGTGGGCCGCCGTTTCCGGTCCGCCCTTGACTTCATTGATATGGACAATCTCGATCTCTGGCCAGTCCCAGGCGGCACGTAGTGCCAACCGGCCCATGCGGCCGAAGCCGTTAATACCGACACGAATACTCATTTATGACTCCCATAGCACAGCATGAAGCAATCTTTGTGGCTGGTTATAATAGCAGATTGTGAGCAGTTGATGAGTTTTTCCCTCAACAACAAAAAATGCTCCTTTGCCCGGTTCGGCACGGTCCGGGTTAGCAAACTGCGATGATTTCAAACTCCCGGGGTGGATTGCCGGGCATGGTGACCACATCGCCGCAGCAGCGGCCGAGCAGTTTTTTCCCCAGCGGGGAGTCTGGGGTGATAACCCTGACCTCGGTTCCCTGGCAGGAGAGCAGCTGTCCGCCGGCCGCGGGTGCGATGAACAGGGTTCGGGTTTGACCGGCGTCGTCTTCAAGGGTGACCACTGCACTCAGGCGAATGCTTGACTCGGCGCTGAATTCCTTGAGTTCCAACTGTTTGAACAGGGTCAGGGCTGCGCTGATTTCATTGGCCCGATCCGCCTGCCCTTGGGCGATGTACGATGCTTCAAGGGCCAGAGTGGCATATTTATTGTCAGGAATGTTTTCTTCGTGAGTCGCTGCAGCATGGGCGGTTCTGGCCGCCTGTAGCAGCAGGGCACGATCGGCCTGGAGTTTGTCGATGATTTGTTGACGCAGGGCTTCTTTGTTCATGGCCTGACTGGAAAAAGGGTTATGAAGTTAATTGTTGTCGGGGTTGCCCGGGTGCTTGCAGGCGGTTTTCTTTTCCGCCACCCAGACGGCATGGCGATAGCCACCCTTGCCGGGACGTTCACAGCGCACCGCAAATCCGGCCGCACGCAGGCGTCGTTCAAAGCCGGCATCGGGGTTCTCGCCCCAGACGGTAAGGACTCCGCCGGTCTTCAGCCTGGTTCGATAATATTCGATGGCCCGGCTGCCGTAAAGCGGGTCGTTGCGCTGGTCGGTCCGCGGGTGGGGCCCGCGATAGAGATCGAGGATGATCGCATCGAAGCTGCCGGCGGGCGCGGTTTTGATCAACTCGGCGACATCGGTGATCTGCACCTTGACTCTGGGATCAGCGCAAGCATGGTCGGTCAGTTCGGCCAGGGGACCGAGGCACCACTGGTAGACCTGCGCGTTCAATTCGGCAACCGTGACTGCGGCACTGGCGGGCAGCGCATCCAGCACCGCGCGCAGGGTGATAGCCATGCCCAGGCCGCCGACCAGCACCTGCGGCGCGGGATGCTGGCCGATTTTACTGCAGCCGAGTCGGCCAAGGGCCAGCTCGGAACGTTGCGCCTTGCTGTTCATCAGGATCTGCGGGCCGATGCTGATCAGGAAATCGTCTTTGCCGCGACGCCGCAATTCAAGATCCCCTTCGCCTGCAACCGTAACCCGGTCGAGGACCTGCCAGGGTAGTGCCATAGGCTCTTCTCCTGTCGACCGGTTAGAGTTTCAGATCCGCTTCGCCCTGATAATGCTCGGCGCGCATGCGCTCCACCTCGCTGCTGGCCAGGTATTCGTCAAAGGTCAGCATCCGGTCGATAAAACCGGCCGGGGTGAATTCGATGATCCGGTTGGCGACGGTGGACAGGAACTTGTGGTCATGGCTGGTGAACAGGACCACTTCGGAGAAGGCCATCAGCCCGTTGTTCAGGGCGGTGATCGATTCCAGGTCCAGGTGGTTGGTCGGTTCGTCAAAGACCAGAGCGTTCGCTTCGGTCAGCATCATCTTGGCCAGCATGCAGCGAACTTTCTCGCCACCGGAGAGGACCGTCGCGTTCTTCTTGGCTTCATCGCCGGAGAACAGCATCCGGCCCAGAAAGCCGCGGGCGAAACTTTCCCCTTCGGTCGGCGCAAACTGCAGCAGCCAGTCGATGAGACTGAGGTCCTTGGTAAAGTAGCTGCTGTTATCGATGGGGAAAAAGGCCGGAGTGATGGTGACTCCCCAGCGGAAACTGCCGCTGTCGGGCTGCAGTTCCCCGGCCAGGATCTGGAACAGGGTGGTTTTGGTCAGGCTGTCGGCGCCAATAAAGGCGACCTTGTCCCCCTTGTTGAGGGTCAGGCTGAAGTTGTCCAGCACCTTAACCCCGTCCACGGTTTTGCACAGGTCCTTGATCTCGAGGATGACATCGCCGCAGGACCGCTCCGGTTTGAAGATGACAAAGGGGTACTTGCGCGAGGAGACCGGCATGTCTTCGATGGTCAGTTTTTCGAGGAGCTTTTTGCGTGAGGTCGCCTGCTTGGCCTTGGAGGCGTTGGAGCTGAAGCGCTGGATGAATTCCTTGAGCTCGTTGGCCTTGTCGGTGGTCTTGCGGTTTTCCTCCTGGCGTTGCTTCAGGGCCAGCTGGCTGGCTTCATACCAGAAATCGTAGTTGCCGACATAGACGGTGATCTTGCCGAAATCGATGTCCGCGACATGGGTACAGACCTGGTTGAGAAAATGCCGGTCATGGGAGACCACAATCACGGTATTTTGGAAACGGGCCAGGAAATCTTCCAGCCAGTTGATCGATTTGAGGTCAAGGTGGTTGGTCGGTTCGTCAAGGAGCAGGATGTCGGGGTTGCCGAACAGGGCCTGGGCGAGCAGGACACGAACTTTTTCTCCCCCTTCGAGTTCCTTCATCGGTTTATGGCGCAGCTCTTCCGGAATCCCCAGGCCGTTCAGCAGCACGGCCGCTTCGGCTTCGGCCTCGTAGCCGTTCAGTTCTGCAAATTCGGCTTCCAGTTCCCCGGAACGGACCCCGTCTTCATCGGTGAACTCAGCTTTTGCATAGATCGCTTCGCGCTCGGCTTTGACCTGGAAGAGGCGTTCATGCCCCATCATGACCGTGTCGATGACGCTGTGTTCATCAAACGCGAAGTGGTCCTGGCGGAGCATGGCGATGCGTTCGCCGGGGCCGACGGAGATTTCCCCCTTGTCGGCTTCCGCTTCTCCGGCGAGAATCTTCAGAAAAGTTGATTTTCCGGCACCATTGGCGCCAATCAGTCCGTAACAGTTGCCGGGGATAAACTTGATATTGACATCTTTGAAAATGACCCGTTTGCCATAGGCAAGGGCCACGTTATGAGCACTGATCATTGATATAATGTCCTTTAAAACAAAGAAAAACCACAGGGAAGGTCCCTGTGGTGGGTGCGCGCTGGTTGTAGCATTGATCGGCGCTTGCGGGCAAATGATTTTTCTGTATTTAAGCCGCTGAGGATTGAGCCGGTTGGCGATGCCGGACCAGGTTGCCTGTTTTCAGACGGTTGCGTCTAAGGAATGTCAAGCCAGGACGTGATTCTGCAGGGGACAAAGCGGGGGTGTTTTTGGCTTCCTGGTTGATGGCTGTAGATTATCCCATGCCCGACCCCGGCATCGAGGTGGCCGCGGAACAGGGTCGGGCGGGAACCGGTGACGCAGATCGTCAGGAGTGCTTCAGCTTGCGGCTGGCCCGGGGAAAAGATTGTTCCGCCGCGGCCGGCACACTGGTTTTGCCGAACAGGCGGACGAGCCCGTCAAAAACGGCTGTGGACTGCAATTGTCTGCCGCGTTCCAGGCGTTCTTCCAGACTTTCGTAGGGCTGAGCGGTCGATGCTGCGCTGGGTTGCATCTTCATGGCCTTCTCCTTTGCCAACCTGCGGACGATCTTTGTCGTTCTGTTTTTTTGTTATTCAATTTAGAATAAGTATTATTCGTCAGGAACAGGAAAAAGAGGTCACGTGCTGTGCATTTATGTTCAGCCGCAGGGATTGTTCATATTGGAGGGGAGCCGGGGGTCGATATGAATCAAAACTGGGACGATATGAGGTATTTTCTGGCCCTGAGTCGCACCAATTCTTTTGTGGCCGCAGCCAATGAATTGAAAGTGACTCATAGTACGGTGGCCCGGCGGATCACCGCCCTGGAGGAATCTCTCCACACCCTCCTGTTCCAGCGGACCGAAAAGGGGTGCAGGCTGACTCCCGCAGGAGAACTGCTGCTGCCCTATGCCGAGCAACTGGAGAGTACGGTCATCAGGCTGGAGGAGTCAGTTTCGGGAAAGGATAACCAACTGGCCGGGGCGGTGCGGATCGGCGCTCCGGACGGGATCGGCAACAGCTATCTGGCTTCGCGGCTGAGCAGGTTCCAGAGTCGTCATCCCTCGCTGGCCATCGAATTGATCGCCGTGCCCATGTATTACAGTCTGGCCAAGCGTGAAATCGATATTTCCATTACGGTCAGAAAGCCGACCGTTGGCAATCTGATTGTCCGCAAGCTGACCAATTACCGATTCGGTCTGTTTGCCTCGCAAAATTACCTGGCTGAGAGCAAACCGATCACCAAAAGGGAGGACCTGCATGAGCACCGCCTGATCGGTTATATCGATGATCTGCTTTTTGATCAGGATTTGAGCTTCTGGACTGAAGTCGCCCCGGGACTGACCACCAATTTTCGCAGTTCCACCATGCTGGCTCAGGTCAACGCGCTGCTCGCCGATGGTGGTATCGGTGCGATCCCGTACTTTCTTGCCCATGGCCAAAAGGAGGTGGTGCCGGTCCTGCCCGAGTACAGCATTCAGCGGGGTTTCTGGTTGCAGGTCAATCCCGATTCCCGACAATTGGCCCGGGTCAGGACGACCATCGATTTTATTGTCGGCCAGATCGAAGCCGATAAGGAACTGTTCCTGAGTTTGCCGTAACCACCATGGATTGTTTGTTCTCTCTCCTGCTCCGGCGGCGGGTTTTATTCCAATGGAACGTGCATTTTTCATATCTGCTTGAAAGGATTCGCCATGAGATTTTCTATTCGAACCATTGTCTGTCTTGTGCTCGTGGGGTTGTTATTTCAAACTGTTGTTTTTGGAGCCGCCTCTCCTGACTACAAAACGACCAAAACCCTGCTTGATACCAGCCAGACGGTGATCGGGGAAGACATTCTTTATCCCGGCGGAGGACAAGCCAGGATCAAGGCCATGGTTGTGGTCTTGGAACCCGGTGAAAGAACCGTTTGGCACCGGCACGGTGTTCCCTTGTATGCTTATCTTTTGGCCGGCGATCTGGAACTGGATTACGGACCGGCCGGAAAACGGATTTATCACAGCGGGGACAATTTTATGGAAGCGATGACGGAATTCCACCAGGGACATAATATCGGTTCGGATGAAGTCAGGATTCTAGCCGTCTTCATGGGCGGGGAAGGGCAGCCCCTGGTGATTCCAAAAGAGTAGCTCCGCCCTTGTTGCCTGAAAAAAGGGTGCCTTTCGGCACCCTTGATGAAATGGTTACGGTGATGTCATTCTGGAAGCTGACGCTACCGGGTTGTTGAACATGTGCAGCTATGGGTGTAGCGGGCTGTTTTTCAACAGCCCGCTAATGATAGCGATCAGTACCCTTTGAGATAGTCGATATACTCCGGCAGGAACAGCGAAATCTGCGGGATATAGGTGATCAGGATCAGGAACACCAGCAGGATCAGCAACCAGGGCAGGGCCGCCTTGAGGACCCAGGTGATGCTGTGGCCAGTGATCCCGGCGGTGACGAACAGGTTGAGACCGACCGGCGGGGTGATCATGCCGATCTCCATGTTGACCACCATGATGACGCCCAGGTGAATCGGGTCGATTCCCAATTTGACCGCGATGGGGAACAGGATCGGCGCCATGATCAGCAGGATTGCCGAAGGTTCCATGAAGTTTCCGGCGATCAGCAACAGGATATTGACCACAATCAGGAAGCCCCAGGCCGGCAATCCCCAACCGACGATGATTTCCGCCAGGTGATGAGGAATCCGTTCCGTGGTCAGGACATGGGCGAAGAGCATGGCGTTGCCGATGATGAACAGCAACATGATCGACACCTTGGAGGCGTCCCGAAAAACCTTATGGGTATCCGAATGGACCACGGATTTGGGGATGGCCAGCAGGCACAGAGTGAGGTTGCGGGCAGCAATTTTGCCAATAGATTCATCCTTGCTCTGGCGCCAGGGGATTCCCTTCAGCGGCCCCATGTCGCGATAGATGAAAATGGCGATGAAATAGGCATAGACCGCCGAGACGGCCGCCGCTTCGGTTGGGCTGGCGATGCCGCCGTAGATCGAACCGAGCACGATAACGATCAGCATCAGGCCCCAGCCGGCGCTGATACTCGATTGTACCAGGCTTTTAAAGCCCACCCAGGGTTGCGCGGGAAGCCCTTTGACGCGGGCAACGACGTAAATAACCGCCATCAGCATCGAGCCCATCATCAGGCCGGGTAAAAAACCCGCCATAAACAGTCGCGCCGCCGATTCTTCCGTTGCCGCGGCATAGACCAGCATGACAATGGACGGCGGAATCAGGATGCCCAAGGTGCCGGCGTTGGTGATGACCCCGGCCGCCAGTTCTTCGGGATAGCCGGCTTTAACCATGCCGACGATGACGATGGAGCCAATGGCGGCGACCGTTGCCGGAGACGACCCGGAAACCGCGGCAAAGATCATGCAGGCCAGGACCGAGGCCATGGCCAATCCGCCGCGAATCCAGCCGACGCAGTCGATGGCAAAGTTAATGATCCTGGTGGCGACGCCGCCGGTGGACAGGAAGGTCGACGAGAGGATGAAAAACGGGATGGCCAACAGGGTATAGTGGCCGGCCTCCGCCGAAAACAGTTTCAAGGCGATGGACGCCAGTGAGTCGTTGGAAAAAATCAGGATCGTGGTAATACTGGAGAGTCCCAGTGCAAAAGCGATCGGCATGCCCATGAGCAGGCAAAGCAGAAGGATAATAAACAGGGCTGCAGTCGTCATGCCGGGTCACCTCCGTTGTCTGCTTCAGCTTTTGCTTGCTGGATCAAATGCATGCTTTCCTTGGCCTCATCCGCAAGGTTGAAGCCGTCGGCCTTGCCGGTGATGATGGCCCAAAGCAGGATGATCAGGCGGATGGCCATCAGGATCATCCCGATCAACAAAATGCTGTGGGCTATCCACTTGGGAACAGGCATGTCATCCAATTCAATTCCGATTTTGTACATTTTGGCGAGATAGACCCAGGCCCCCTTTGAAAACAGGCCGCAGTAGGTCAGGCAGGCCAGCACCGCGATTCCGCTGACGATCCTGCGGGCGGTTAACGGCAGCACTTTGACCAAAGCGTCAACGCCGATATGGGAACCGACCTTGATGCCGTAGGAGGCGCCGAACAGCACCATCCAGGCAGAGAGGTGCAGGGTTAACTCCTGGGCCCACATCAGTCCTTGGCCGAAGCCGAAACGGAGCACGACTTCCACGAAAACCAGCAAGGTCATGGCGGCCAGAAGCAGAGCAATGATCGACTCTTCCAGACTGTTGATTATCCGGTAGAACATAGTCAGACCTCATCAAATTAAATAAACAATCACGGGCCTCATGAGTGAGGCCCGTGAAGCGAGCTACGGTTTAGTTGGAAGCCGCGGCGGCTTCGATATAATCTTTGCCAATGGCGTTTTCGAATTGTTTCCAGACCGGCTTCATGGCTTCGACCCACTGCTGACGCTCGGCATCGGTCAGTTCGATAACTTCCGAGCGCTTGGAGTCGATGATTTTCTGGCGATCTTCAATGGCTTTCTTCTCGGAGACGTCGTTGCCGAAAGCGATTGCCTCGTCGAGGGATTTTTTGACTTCTGCACGGATGTCGTCAGGCAGACCCATCCAGAATTCGCTCGAAGTCACGACCAGGTAATCGAGAACGCCGTGATTGGACTCGGTGATATAGGGCTGAACTTCATAGAATTTCTTGGAATAAATATTGGACCAGGTGTTTTCCTGGCCATCAATGGCTTTGGTCTGCAGCAGGGTGAACACTTCCGAGAACGGCTTCTTCAACGGCATTGCATCGACCGCTTCGAACTGGGCAGCCAGGACGTCGGAGGTCATGATACGGAACTTTTTGCCGGCGGCATCGGCCGGAACCCGCAACGGACTGCTGGAGGACAGCTGCTTGAGACCGTTATGCAGGTAACCTAGTCCGATCAGGCCCTTTTTTTTCATCGAAGAAAGCATTTTCTGACCATCTTCACTTTGCTGGAAGCGCTCAACCGCGGCCATGTCTTTGAACAGGAACGGCAGGTCGAAGATTTGCAGGGAACTGGTGTATTTTTCAAACTTGGAAAGGGCCGGCGCTGCCAGTTGAACGTCTCCGAGCAACATGGCTTCAAGAACATTGTCATCGCCAAACAGCTGGGAGTTGGGGAAAACCTCAACAACGACTTTTCCGGGCAAACGTTTTTCCACCAGCTCCTTGAATTTGTTGGCCATTTGTCCTTTTGGGGTATTCTCGGCGACAACGTGGGAGAATTTAATGACGATCGGTGCGGCCGAAGCGAGCGTTGCTGTCGCAACAAAGGCGACTGCAACCAACAGACTTACCAGTACCAGTTGACTTTTTTTCATCTTGCTCTCCTCTTTAATCGGTTAAGTGTGCAATGTCACCACCATGGTGACATGGGAAACATAAGTGGTTTCGACGACCTGGAATGCCGGTCCGGGAAAACGCCTCCCTGGCTCAGTAGACAGCCTGGTAGAGCAAGTTTGTATCGGTCGGACCGCAGCATTCTGCGATGTATTGCAAAACTTTTTTCTGCCAAAGCTTGCGAGAGTCTTTGCCGACCGGATGGATATTGATCCGGTCCTGCTGCCGGAGTTTGGCATAGGCATCCTGATCGGCTTTGTCTGCCATTTCCGTGGCGTATTCCGTTGCATTGACAACGGCCTCCTGGATGATGATTTTTAAATCTTCCGGCAGGCCGTTCCAGAAGCTGCGTTGCACCAATAAAGCATGTCCGGATAGCCGGTGATTGGTCAGGGTAATGTCTGAAAAAGCCTGTCTGCTGATTGCGCTTTCGATTTCGCCGAGGGTCAATTCCTGCCAACTACCGGAAACTTGATGCCCGGCTTCCGGTGACCGGCGCTGACTGGTGAGGCAGCATTTTTCAGCGGGGTCAGAGAAAAACAAGGTCGAATCCGCCGGCAGCTCGCGATTTCCGGCAATCTGCTCAGGTCCTTCGTCCCAGATGCCGAGAAACTTCAGGTTGTTTTGCTCTAAGCTGGACAACAGCTGTGTCCCGATATTACTATCGATAATTTGGTGAAGGTGTTGCCGACTGCGATAAAGGAATGGTAGCTCTAGGGCTTTTAACGCCACTGCCTGATCATGCAGTTTGTTGATCTCCGGGATGGCCAGTTGGGTTTCAGTCGTCTGCAGGGACTGCACCAGCTGATCGGCGGTCAGAGCGGGATTATTGATTAAGTGGACCTGAATCCGTTTGTTTGATCTTTCTTCCAGTAGCTTTTGCAGATAAGCCGTCACCGTCGCTTTGGTTGAAGAGGCCTCTGTCATGGTGCTGATGGTTATCTGGATGGGCTGGGCGGCCTGTACGGAAGTGGCCAGCACGAGCAGAATGAAAAATATCAAAAGCTTGTCCATTGTTTTAAAAAGTCTCGCAAATGGTTGTTTTTGTATTTTTTAGAAAAGCTGTTTTTGTCGATATTATAACGTTACTGGCAAATGCTGTGCCATATCTATAATGCTGTTATTTTTTTACGTAGACCTAGTATTGTTGGGCGTTTCTCGGATGTGTGCTCCATTTTAAGGGGTTCTCCATATGTGGAGTGTGGCCAATATTGGCCAATTTGCGGCTAAAAGCGGCCACTTTGTAGGTGCTTTTTTGAATTGATATAACCTGGTTCTGGTTTTGATGTGTTTCTTTGGGTGGTTAAATATGAAAAACTGTTTGTATTTGCGTGAGGTGTCTTGGATTGGGGTTGCTATTGAGGGGGGTGTCGCTTGGAAGTGAAAAAACTGTTTCATGCTCCGGCAAAAATAAATCTTTGTCTCCATGTTCGCGGTCGCTTGAAAAGCGGTTATCATGAGCTGGCAATGGCTATGCAGCGGGTGGATCTTTGTGATGATGTTGTCGTTGAGTTGCGCCCGACGGGAGGGGTTTCTGTTTGCTGTGCCGGTCTGGAACTGGCTGCGGGGGAGGAGAATCTGGCGGCTCGTGCCGCGCGGCTGATTTTGCGGCGGGCTGGTCTTGATGTCGGCGTGACAATTTCGATTGTTAAGCGGATCCCGGTGGCCGCTGGTCTGGGTGGTGGGTCCTCGGATGCTGCTGCGGTTCTGATTGCTTTGAATGAAATGCTTGCTATCGGCTATAGTGAAATGCAGCTGCGGGAGATGGGAGCAGAGCTGGGTTCGGATGTGCCATTTTTTATCTTTGCGCGGCCGGCCTGGGCAACCGGGACTGGCGTGCAGTTGGAGGCTCTTCCACCGCTTCCGCTGGTTTCTTTTGTGTTGGTCAACCCCGGAATAGCGGTATCTACTGCAGATGTTTACCAAAGTTTACGGTTGACAAAAGGGGGTGAACTGGCTAACCTTCCGAGGTTTTCAGCGGGGACCCTTGAGAGTCTGTGTGATTCTTTGCATAATGATCTGGAACAGGTTGTTTTGCCGAGGTTTCCGGTAGTGGCAGAGGCGAAGCAGCGACTGGCAGAGTTGGGGGCGGCGGGCACTTTGATGTCCGGTAGTGGGGCAACGGTTTTCGGAGTTTTTGCCGATTATCCTGATGCTTGTCGGGTTGCGGAGGTTCTGGCGAAGAACACGGACTGGTTTGTTTCTCCTGTACGCCCGTTATGAAAACAGCTTGATGGTATTTTTTCTTACTTATTATATTGCGTGAGGCTCTGACCTCCATATAAATAAGTAGAGGAAATTTTTTAAGGCAACAAGTTTGATGGGGCGTCGCCAAGCGGTAAGGCACCGGATTCTGATTCCGGCATTCCCAGGTTCGAATCCTGGCGCCCCAGCCACAATAATTGGCAACTACTGTTTCACCAGGATTCGAAGCGGAGCGAGCGCTGACTGGATGTCAGAAGAGCGGCCGGGATGGCCGCGGCAGCGAGCGCAGGGGAGCCGACGCAGGAACCGCCTGGATGGCGGTGACGGAGTGGGCGAATCCTGGCGCCCCAGCCACAATAATTGGTAACTACTGTTTCCCAGGATTCGAAGCGGAGCGAGCGCTGACTGAGTATCAGAAAAGCTTAGATTTAAAAATAAAAGTTTTAGTTGTTTGATGGGGCGTCGCCAAGCGGTAAGGCACCGGATTCTGATTCCGGCATCCCCAGGTTCGAATCCTGGCGCCCCAGCCACAAGGACTAGCACCTAACTGCTTCCCAGGATTCGAAGCGGAACGAGCGCTGACTGGATTGCAGAAGAGCGACCGGTTGGACCGGATAGACGCGGTTCGTTTGTTATTGAAAATTTTCGTCGGTTGGGCGGCTATATGAAACAATGCAGTCCGGCCTTTTTATGTTGCGTTACTATTCGCAAACCGATTTAAAACCAGAGAAGGTATGAGATCTGTGGGTATGATCAAAATATTTACCGGCAATTCCAATGAGCCTCTCGCTCAAGCAATCTGTCAACATCTGTCTGTTGCTCTGGGGAGTGCAAAAGTCAGAACATTCTCCGACGGCGAAGTGATGGTGGAGTTGGGCGAGAACGTGCGCGGCCGGGATGTTTATGTCATTCAGTCCACCTGCTCTCCGGCCAACAACAACCTGATGGAGTTGCTGGTCATGGTTGACGCTCTCAAAAGAGCTTCGGCAGCGCGGATCAATGCCGTTGTCCCGTATTTCGGTTATGCCAGGCAGGATCGCAAAGTTGCTCCGCGGGCTCCGATTACGGCAAAGCTTGTCGCAGATCTGATGTCGGTCGCGGGGATTGATCGACTGCTGACAATGGACCTCCATGCTGGACAAATCCAGGGGTTTTTCGATATCCCGGTTGATCATCTGTATGCCGCACCGGTCATGTTGGAAGAGATCCGGCGGCAAAACCTTGGCGAGATGGTGGTTGTTTCTCCGGATGCAGGGGGTACCGAGCGGGCCAGGGCATTTGCCAAACGGTTGGATGCGGGCCTTGCCATTATTGACAAGCGCCGGAGTGGACCGAATGTTTCGGAGGTGATGCACATCATCGGTGATGTCAAGGATAAACCTTGTGTTATTATTGACGACATGATTGATACGGCAGGGACCCTCTGTACGGCTGCCAAGGCGTTGATTGAAAAAGGCGCAACCGATGTTTACGCCTGCGCCACCCATGGTGTCCTTTCCGGGCCTGCGTTGGACCGTATTTCCAGCAGTGAATTAAAAAAAGTATTTGTGACCGACACCATTCCCACGGCGGATAAACTGAAGCAATGTGATCGGATGGAGATGCTTTCTGTCAGCCATTTGCTTGCAGAAGCGATCCGGCGCATTCATAATGCGGAATCGGTCAGTTCCTTGTTTGTGTAGCAGAATAAATTAATAGCCGATTTTTAAATACCCATTGATGGAGGAAAAATAGATGGCACCAGAAGCTGAATTGAATGTTGAGTTAAGAGAGAAAACTGGTAAAGGCGTTGCACGAAAACTACGGGCAGCAGGTAAAATCCCGGCGGTGGTTTATGGCAAAGGTCTGGAGCCCAAAAATATCGTGGTCGACCCCCGTCAGCTCGAAGACGCGATTGCCGGTGAAGCTGGTTGGAATACTCTGCTCACGCTGAGAGGGGCTAATGGTCTTGAAGGCAAGGTCGTGGTTCTGAAAGAGGCCGATCTCCATCCGTTGCGGCGGGAGATGATCTGTGCTGATTTCCATGTGATCAACCTCCAGGAAAAGTCCACCTTTATGGTTCCGGTTCATATCGTCGGGACTGCTGCTGGACAAAAAATGGGTGGCTCGCTGCAACTGATTCGTCATGAACTTGAAGTCAGCTGTTTGCCGGGCGACGTGCCTCAGGCTCTTGAAATCAATGTTTCCGCCCTGGAAATCGGTGATACGATTCACATCGAGGAAGTCAAGGCTCCTGAAAATGTGGAATTGGTCTTTGATGTCAATTTCACGGTCGTGACTGTTGTCGGTCATAAGGCCGCGGACGATGCTGACAGTTCTGAAGAGGAAGAAGGTGCCGCTGAATAAGCGAGCTGATTTTCGGGATTGAAGTGAAATTACTGGTCGGGCTGGGAAACCCCGGTGCAAAGTATGAGGCGACGCGCCATAACGTTGGCTTTATGGTGGCTGAAACGGTTGCGCAGAGACATCGGGTGGCCTTGAAAAAAAAAGGCTACCAGGGGCGTTATGGAGTCGGAACCGTAGCTGGTAAACAAACCACAATTCTGTTGCCTCAGGAATTCATGAACAATAGCGGATCCAGTGTGAATGCTGCCTATCAATCCCTCGGTGTCGTGCCGGGGGATTTGATTGTCATTTACGATGACCTGGATCTTCCTTTCGGGCGACTGAGAATCAAGCAGGAGGGCGGTCATGGTGGCCACAATGGTATTCGCGATATCCTGGCGATTCTTGGCCGCAAAGATTTTATCCGGCTGCGCGTCGGGATCGGCCGACCCGAATTCGGTGATGTGACCGGTCATGTCCTCGGCAATTTTAATGCTCTGGAACAAAAACATTTGCCCCAGCTTCTGGATGCCGGGGCCGATGCGGTAGAAAAGATTATCGCCGCTGGGGTTTTGGAGGCGATGAATATATTTAATGGCTTTAGCCTGATCGACTAACTTTCAACACAAACAGACAGAGAGGCAGGGAACAGATGCAACTGCAAATGTGGGCTCCTATCTTTGGGGTGGTCGGATTTGTGATCGCGCTTGTGCTTTACAACATTGTCAAGGCACAGCCGGTCGGTAATGAGAAAATGCATGAGATTTCTGATGATATCCATGCTGGTGCTATGGCGTTCCTGGGCCGTGAATATCGCGTCCTGGCCATTTTCATTGTCTTGGTGTTCGCTCTGATCGCCATTGCCATGAATTTGCAAACCGCTCTGGCCTTTGTGGGTGGCGCCATTTGTTCAATGACCTGCGGTTTCATCGGCATGAAAGCTGCAACCCGTGCCAACGTGCGGACCTCTGAAGCTGCTCGTGCCCATGGTCAGGCCAAGGCGCTGGAAGTTTCCTTTAACGGCGGTGCTGTTATGGGGCTGGCCGTCGCTTCGCTGGGCTTGGTCGGGGTTGGCGTTGCTTTCATCTTCTTCGGTGGAGACCCGGAGACTGCCAAATATATCAACGGTTTTGCCATGGGGGCCTCTTCTATCGCCCTGTTTGCCCGGGTCGGTGGCGGTATCTATACCAAAGCGGCTGATGTTGGCGCTGACCTGGTTGGTAAGGTCGAAGCCGGGATTCCGGAAGATGACCCGCGTAACCCGGGTGTTATTGCCGACAATGTCGGCGACTGCGTTGGTGATACCGCCGGGATGGGTGCTGATATCTTTGAATCTTATGTCGGTTCCATTATTGCCACTATTGCTATCGCTGCTGCGGCAGGCCCCGAGTTGCTTGGCAAACTGGGCGTCGGTGCCGCTGTCCAGGCCAATGCCATGCTTTTGCCTCTGGCTCTGGCCATGGTCGGGCTGGTCTTCTCCCTGCTCGGGATCGCTTCCATGAAGCTGCTCAAAAGCATGGACCCGGCCAAGGCTTTGCATTACACCACCTTTGTTGCCGCTGCCGGCTTCCTGGTGGCTGCTTTTATTTATATCCGCTTTGCTCATCTGGATAACGGAATCTTCTGGGCAATTCTCGCCGGAACCCTGGCCGGTATCGCCATCGGGCAGGTCACTGAATACTACACTGCCCATGCACCGGTTGCCCGGATTGCTAATGCCAGTAAAACGGGTCCCGCGACCAATATTATTCATGGCCTGGCTGTCGGTCTTGAATCGACCGCTCTGCCGATCATCATCATCGCCATTGGTATCTTTGTGGCGAACTACTTTGCCGGCCTTTACGGAATCGGCATCGCTGCCGTCGGGATGCTGGCTACTGTTGGCGTCACCATGACTGTTGATGCCTATGGTCCCATCGCCGATAATGCCGGTGGTATCTCGGAAATGGCCGGGCTTGGTCCGGATGTCCGTAAAATTACCGACGGCTTGGATGCGATTGGCAATACGACTGCAGCGATCGGCAAAGGTTTTGCCATCGGTTCCGCTGCCCTGACTGCCCTGGCGCTGTTCTCCGCTTATGCGACCACTGTCGGTCTTGACTCGATCAACCTGATCAACCCCATGGTTGTCATCGGTCTGCTCATCGGTGGTGCGCTGCCGTTCTTTATCGGTGCGCTGACCATGACCAGCGTCGGCCGTGCCGCCGGTGCCATGGTTGATGAGATCCGCCGCCAGTTCCGGGAAACTCCAGGATTACTGGAAGGTAAAGAAGGCGTCAAGCCGGATTCCCAGAAATGTATCGATATTTCGGCCAAAGCTGCCCTGCGGGAGATGGTCTTGCCGGGTGTGGTTGCCGTCGTCGCTCCGGTGCTGATCGGCTTCCTGCTTGGGAAAGAAGCTCTGGGCGGAATGCTGGCCGGTGCAACTCTGGCCGGGGTCCTGTTAGCGCTGATGATGTCCAACGGTGGCGGTGCTTGGGACAACGCTAAAAAATACATCGAAAGTGGCCAATTGGAAGGCGAAAGCAAGGGTGGCGAAGCACATGCCGCTGCGGTTATCGGCGATACCGTCGGCGACCCCTTCAAGGATACTTCCGGTCCGGCAATGAATATCCTGATCAAATTGATGAGTGTTGTCTCTTTGGTCATCGCACCGCTCCTTGTCTGATCGGCGCGACTGACATCTTCTGTTTCCGATAGCCGGGGCGCAGTTGCCCCGGCTATCGGTCTTTTTAAAGGACGTTTATGGGCTTCAAATGTGGAATCGTCGGCCTGCCGAATGTAGGGAAATCGACAATTTTCAATGCTATTACTTCGGCAGGCGCGGAATCGGCCAACTACCCGTTTTGTACCATCGAGCCGAATGTCGGCGTGGTGGCCGTGCCTGACGAGCGCCTTAATCGGCTTGCCGAGATTGTGCATCCTCAGCAGATCTTGCCGACCAGCATGGAATTTGTCGATATCGCCGGTCTGGTTCGGGGAGCCAGCAAGGGGGAGGGGTTGGGAAACCAGTTCCTCGGCCACATCCGCCAAGTCGATGCCATTGCCCACATTGTACGTTGCTTCAATGATGACAATGTTGTGCATGTGGACGGCTCCGTGGACCCGTTGCGCGATATTGAGGTCATTCAGACCGAACTTAATCTGGCTGATCTTGATACCGTCGACAAACGCATCCTGCGCGGGAAAAAACAGGCCAAAAGCGGTGATAAGAAGCTCCAGGCCGAATTGGAAGTGCTGGAAAAAATCGCTGCCGCACTGAATGAAGGGCTGCCGGCGCGTGCCGTTCAGCTGGAGCCTGAGGAGCGCAAGGCCATTTCCGATCTGCACCTGATCACCATCAAGCCGGTGCTCTACGTTGCCAATGTCGCTGAAGACGACTTGGCCGGAGAGCATCCCTTTGTTGACAAGGTTCGTGCCCACGCTGTTGCCGAGGGGGCGGAAATGGTCACCATCTGTGGCAAGATCGAAGCGGAAATCGCCGAACTCGACAATGAGGAAAAGCTTGAATTTTTGCAGGAGCTTGGGTTGGATGAATCAGGACTCGACCGGATGATCCATGCCGGTTATAAACTTCTCGGTCTGATTACCTATTTCACCGCCGGGGTGAAAGAGGTTCGAGCATGGACCATTCCCGATGGGGCGCTGGCCCCCCAGGCTGCCGGTGTGATCCACAGCGATTTCGAAAAAGGTTTCATTCGCGCTGAAGTGACTGCTTACGAGGATTATCTCAAGTCCGGTGGTGAGTCGGGCGCCAAGGAGAAAGGCCTGCTGCGTTTGGAAGGGAAAGATTACCGAGTCATTGATGGGGATATTATGCATTTCCGGTTCAACGTCTGAGCCTTTTGAAAGTACCCTTAGCATGCTTCTTTCCGGTCGGTCGGCACAGTTTTAAAAAGCTGCTAAAAAGCTTGAAACAATTTAACTCTTATGCTAGAAACTTTGGTTTGATCTGGAATCGATGGGATTCCAGATGTATCGTCCTTGCTCCGGAACGGATTCGGGGCTGCATACCCACGAGGAGAATCACAGATGAGAAACTATGAATCACTCTATATCATTCACCCGGATATTGTCGGCGATGGCCTGACAGCCGTGGTGGAAAAATTCCAGACGATTTTGACCGATCAAGCGGCTGAAATCTATAAGCTGGATAACTGGGGCGTCCGTAAATTGGCGTATCCCATCAAAAAAGTTGAACGTGGCTGTTATGTTCAGGTTCTTTTTTCCGCTGAGCCGGAGGTCATTGCCGAATATGAGCGGCGCTTGCGTCTGGACGAAAATATCCTGCGCTTTTTGACCGTTAAGATCGAAGGGGATTTCGCCAGTGCCGAGCCTTCTACCGAGGCTTCTGCCCGGGTCGAGGATGACGATGACGAAATCGCGGATGAAGAAGAATAACTACATAACAATCAGGAGATAATTACCATGGCATATGAAAATTCAGGTCGTCCTTCAGCGTCATCTGCGGCACCCCGTCGTCGTTTTGGCCGGCGTAAAATTTGTCGTTACTGTGCTGATAAAAATCAGAAGATCAATTACAAGGATATCGACAACCTGCGCTATTATCTGACGGAACGGGGCAAGATTGTTCCGCGGCGGATTTCCGGTACCTGTGCAGCACATCAGCGGCAGATCGCAGAAGCGATTAAAAACGCCCGGCAAATTGCGCTGTTGCCTTATACCGCGTCGCATTCCCTGTAAATTTGTGGTTTCAATAGCGAAGAGATGAAAGCACAGGCAGTTTTATTTACCGCAATTGGTATCGGAATCACCCTGTTTTGCCTGCTGGGGGTCAGTTGGCTTGGACCGATGGGGGCTTTTCTGAACCTTTTCAGTGCACTGCCTGCTGCTTATCTCACGCTACGGTTTGGAATTCGCAGTGGTATGGTTGTGGTCACGGTGGTCTGCCTGATTCTGGCGCAACTGACCACGACCTATACCCTGATGGCCTACCTCGGGTTATTCGGGGTTGGCTCTTTGCTGTTACCGTACTGCCTGTTGCGTCGCATTCCCTGGGATCGGGCTGTTTTTTACGCCACGCTGGGCGCAGCCGTGGTAACTGCCGTGATGATGATCGGAACGGTTGTCGCTCAGGATCTCAATATGGCGACGCTTGTCGACCAGATGGTCCGTTCCGAAGTTGATCAGGCCATGCAGGTTTATCGTGACGCTGGCTTTAACGGCAGCCAACTTCAGGATATGAAGGCGGCCGTCGAGAGCATGGCTGGTTTTATCAGCCGAAGCTTTTACGGTCTTTATCTGGCGGTGCTGTTTGGTGTCCAGGCGCTGACCATGGTTTTTTTGCAGCGCTTCAAACAGAGCAAAGAGCAGATTGTGGGCCCATCATTTGCGCGCTGGCGTTTGCCTGCACCGTTGATCTGGGTTCTGATCGCAGGGGGCTTTCTCCAGTTGGTTCCGTTGGCCGGGTTGTCTGTGGTCGGTTGGAACCTGCTGGTGGTGGTTTTGCCGTTGTACTTTTTTCAAGGGATGGCCGTTGTTCATCATTTTTTACAACGGAAAAAGTATCCCTCACCGGTTAAAGGGGTTATTTATCTGCTGCTGCTGATATTTAACCCGTTGCCAGTGATTGTCACCAGCGTCGGGGTCTTCGATCTTTGGATCGATTTTCGCCGGCCCAGGCAAAAACAAATTTGAAACTCGATCCGATACGGAGGAGATAGATGAATACCAATGTTATTTTAAGAGAAAATGTCGATGGTCTGGGAACGATCGGCGATGTCGTCAGCGTCAAGGTCGGCTATGCCCGTAATTACCTTGTCCCCCAGGGATTTGCCAGTATTGCTGATGACCGCAATGTCAAGGAACTGGAGCATCAAAAACGCCAACTGGCTCGGAAGCTTGAAAAAGTCACCAAGGATGCCGAAGCTGTCAAAGCCCGCATCGAAAAAGTGACCTGCGAGTTTACTCAGCGCGCCAGTGAAGAAGGAAAGCTTTTCGGTTCCGTGACTTCGATGGATATCGAGGCCAAATTGAATGCTGCCGGTATCGACATTGACCGTAAAAAAATTCAGTTGAGCGAACCGGTAAAATCCCTTGGTGAGCATACAATTTCAGTCAAACTTGACGCCGGAGTGGTTGCAGAGCTCAAAGTGGTGGTTAACAAAGAAGAAGAATAATCGTTTTTTAAGCGGTTATTCAGTTGAAATAAAGGCGGCAGAATTCCTTTGGGAGCTTTGCCGCCTTTTTTTATCGATGGTCCCTCGGCAGTTGTTCATCTGTCTGTTTCGTTTTACATGGAAACTTTGTTGTGACTGCGTTTGTCGCTGTTGTAATGAAAATTTAAGAGTTGTAATAAATTACTGCTAATAGTATTGTTTATTTGAATAGGCTAACTATTGAGGTCGGTGATCGCTCCCGGAGCGACTGTGTCTGTTCACAACAGGTTATTTAGCTAGTTTTCATCCGGAAATGGCCCTTTTCCGCTGTGGCGGTGTCAATCTGTGGGTTTCTCGTGCGGCGTAAAGGACTACGCCTTCGCGCAACCCCTTGATTTCCTTGCCACAACGGAAAATTTCTCGTTTCCAATCTGAAAACTTAGCCGTTGTCCTGCGGAGTTTCCGGATGGCAACTCGCTAATTGAAATGTCCGATAATTTTCCGGCCGAACCGTTTTTCGGATTGATTCCCTGATGAATAATTCCTCCAAAAATCGGATGAGTCTGCACAACATTCTTGTCCTGGCTTTAGTTTTTATCGCGATTATAACCCTGGCCGCCTGCCACAGCCTGGCCACTCAGCGGCAAGAACTTTTTCACTACCAGCAGCGGACCGGGCAAAGCCGGTTGGAATCGTTGCATTCTCTGCAAAATAAACTTCTTAACATAAGTCTCGCTTTACAGTTGCTCGACAGGGTCCGGTCCAGCGTCGAAATCGATGCCCGGGTCAGCAGCCTGGAGCAGTCGGGCCGGGACCTCGCCGGTTTTTGGGCCGAGATGATCGATGTCGATTCCCCAGAAGACTCTCCGGGTACAATAACGCAGGAACAAAGGCCGCATACCGGCCTGGAACTGCAAGCTGAAATAATCGCCACTCAGGGGCTGATCAAGCAATTTGAGCCCCTGGCCAGAGCTCTGGTTCAAGCTCAGGACTCCGGGTCGGTCGCCGCTATGCACGCCGCAACTGCCGATGCGCAGCGATACCTGCGCAGTGTTGATTCCATTTTTCACGACCTCACCAGCAAACTGGCCGGACTGTACCGGCAGCAGTCGCTGCGCTTGAAGCAGACCCGTGAATCCGCCAAGTCCTTGAATGAATTGGTCAGTCATGTCGAACTCAGTATTATCGTTGCCACTATGATTCTACTTTCGCTGCTTGGCTGGCAGCGCACCCCAAAAGGGCAAGGTTCTTTGGCCCGGAATTCTCTTGAGGCCTTGGCCAGTGCCCAGGCCCTTGAACTGACCCAGGTTTACGATCAACTTAAAGCCCAGGCCGCGGAACACGCCACCGCCCTGGCGGAGCTGCAGGCCCAAGGGGAACTAGCCGGGTTCAAGCTGAGGATGAGCGAACGGCATTATCGCCGCCTCATGGAAAACATCTCTGATGTGATTACCATTACCGACGCGCAGGGGACGATTCTTGAAATCAGCTCGGCGGTGAATAGAACCCTTGGCATGGAACCCGGCGCTCTGGTCGGCAGGAACATCCGCGAACTGGTGTGTCAGGACGATCTGCAAGATATTTCCATTGCCGAGCTGGCACAGCAATACGCACAAACCGGGCCTTTCGAATACCGGGTGCAGATGGCCAATGGCAGCTACCGGGTGTTGGAATCCTCGATTCAGCAATTCAAAAACGATACGGAGGAGGTTCGGTATCTGTTCAGCTCGCGCGATATCTCATTACGCAAACATGCCGAAGAAGAATTGCATAAATTGAAAATGGTTGTTGAACAATCCCCGAGTAGCGTCGTGATCACTGATACTGCGGGGCGGATCGAATATGTCAATCCGGCGTTTGTTGCAATTACCGGTTACAGTATCAGTGAAGCTCTTGGTCAGAATCCCAAAATTCTCAATTCAGGATTAAATCCGGCGGGGATCTTTGCGCAGCTCTGGACTACCATCAGCGCAGGACATATCTGGCAGGGTGAATTTATCAACCAGAAAAAAAATGGTGAAATCTATTCTGAAAACGTTCTGGTTATCCCGATTCGCAATTTTAACGGCGATATTACTCATTTTGTGGCGGTCAAGGAAAATGTCACCGAGCTGAAACTGGCCCGGCAGCAGGCCGAAGAGGCTAATCGCGCCAAGTCCGTCTTCCTGTCCCATATGAGCCATGAACTGAGAACCCCCTTGAATGCCATCAATGGGTTTTCCCAATTGCTGCTGAAAAGTAAAAAGCACAGCCTTAACGACAAACAGCAGGGTATGGTGGAGCAGATTCATAACGCCGGACAGCATCTGTTGCAGCTGATCAACGAGGTTCTGGACCTGGCCCGTATTGAATCGGGGCAGTTTTCCATGTCCATCGAAAATGTCGAGCCCAGTTCTTTGATTGAAGACTGCCTTGCACTGTCACGTCCCCAGGCCGAGCAGTACGATGTGCAGCTGATTTACTGCGGCGACCAGATCCTGCCGCAGTTGCAGGCGGACTTGACGCGGGTGAAGCAGGTACTGCTGAACCTGCTGTCAAATGCCATCAAATACAATTGTCCCGGCGGCAGGGTTGAAATCAAAACCCAGCCTGAAAACGATGACTATCTCAAGTTTATTGTCAATGATACCGGTATCGGCATCCCGCTGGAAAAGCAGCAGGATATCTTCACCCCGTTTACCCGGGTCCTGGAGAATCCCGAAGAGATTGAGGGAACCGGGATCGGGATGACCATTACCAAACAGCTGGTTGAAGCGATGAACGGCAGTATCGGTTTCGCCAGTGAGCCCGGGAAAGGTAGTTCGTTCTGGTTTGTATTACCCGTTGCAAAGGACGGCCAGCAGCTTGAGGTGGCCTCGCCTGCTGCAACAGATGGCGGCAGGCCTGGTTTTTCTCAATCGGGTTCTGTTGCCAAGAGGGTTCTCTATGTTGAAGATAATATTGTCAATGCAGTGTTCATGGAGGGTGTCTTTGCAGAGATGTCGGCCTATGAATTACTGGTGGCAAATTGCGCTGCCACGGGTCTTGAAATAGCTGTCCGGGAAAAACCGGATCTGATTCTAATGGATTTAAACATGGCAGGAATGAATGGCTTTGAAGCCTTCAGTCAGCTTAAAACGACCCGGGCGACGCAGAGTATTCCGGTTGTCGCCATCAGCGCCGATGCCATGGAGAGTACGTCTAAAAAAGCTGAAAAAGCAGGTTTCAAAGGTTTCCTGACCAAACCTGTTGATGTTGATATCCTCAGAAAAACCGTGACCGATTTATTGGAGGCAGTATGTTAAACACTAGTGTCGATTTAAGCGGGCTCGGCACAGTCAATGCTCTGGCCGATATCCATGATGCAAAAATCCTGATTGTGGATGATAATATGGCCAATGTTGCCCTGCTGGAAGCTATTCTGGAAGAGGATGATTTCACCCAGTTGTTCTCTACCACCGACCCTCGTCAGGTTCTGCCACTCTACCGGCAGCATCATTTTGATTTGATCCTGCTCGATATCCGCATGCCGGAGATGTCGGGTATTGAAGTCCTGGAGCAGTTGACCGAGGTTCTTAGTGATGATTTTGTGCCGGTTATTGTCCTGACCGCGCAGACCGACCAGGAAACCAGGCAGCAGGCTCTGGCCTCCGGGGCCAAGGATTTTGTGACCAAGCCTTTCGAAGATTGGGAGGTCCTGCTGCGGATTGAAAACACCCTGCAGTCGCGGCTGTTCTATACCCGCCAGGTGATGCGGGCTGATCTGCTGGAACGGGAAATTATCAAGAGCACCCAGGAAATCAGGGAAACCCAGTTCGAGATCGTACAGCGGCTCGGCGCGGCCGGAGAACTGCGCGACAATGAGACCGGAGCCCACGTGAAACGGATGAGCCATATGTGCTCGCTGCTGGCGTCCAAACGAAAGCTCGGCCGAGAGTTTGCGGAACTGTTACTCTATGCCAGCACCATGCATGATGTCGGTAAAATCGGCATTCCCGACAGTATCCTGCTCAAACCCGGGCGACTGAGTGCTGAAGAATGGCAGATTATGAAACAGCATCCGTTGATCGGGGCGCGGATCATCGGCGATCATAAAGCCAAGCTGATTTCCCTGGCACGGGAGACAGCTCTGTTTCACCACGAAAAATGGGACGGCAGCGGTTATCCTCACGGCATCGCCGGTAACGCCATTCCGATCGCGGCCAGAATCGCCGCAATCTGCGATGTTTTTGATGCTTTGACCTCAGAGCGCCCCTATAAGAAGGCCTGGAGCGTGGAGCAAGCGGTCGCCGTTTTGGAAGAGGAATCAGGTAAACATTTTGAACCGGCCTTGGTGGAGCTTTTCATCGCCAACCTGCCGGAGATCCTGGAGATCAAAGCATCCTATCTGGATACTGAGGTTTATGATGGCTGGGTGGAACCGCAACACTAAAAGTTGTCCGGCCCGGCTTGAAGCTGCAAGCGGAGTAGCCCGCGGAGGGGGGCTTTGTAAACACTTTGCTGACTATCGTTGCAGGAGCAGGATATGTTGATCATGAAATGCCCCGAATGCCAGAAATATATCAGTTCGGCCCTGCTGGCGGAAATCCCCAGGATTGTCTGCGAACACTGTGGCAGCGAGGTCGCGGTCAAGAACATCCTGGTCTCCTCCAATGGTTTCACTTTCGATCGCGATGATCTGCTGAAGCGCTTTTTTCGCTATCGTAAGCTCCTCGACGAGGTGATCGATGAGCGAAACACCCTGGCTGAGAGCGCCGCGGTCTCTGCTGAGAGCAAGCGCAGTATGCAGCAGTTCCTGACGATTCTGCAGGGGATGATGACCGGCGCCAGGGATAATTTCCGCTGCCTGTTTGCTGATCCGATCAAGGTTCATCTGGCATATGAACAGCACCGGGCGAGCTGTATTTTTTATAACCTCAGCATGACCGGTGCCTGTGTCTTATTGCCGCCGTCCCAGCCGCTGCCGCGGGTCAAGGGGCAAATGCAGCTGAAGTTCCAGTTGCCGGGGCAGGAGCGCAGCTATGAGCTGGGCGGCCGGGTTTGCTGGACCGAAACCGCCAAGGAGAAAGCTGCAGACGGCCACCGGGTTGGCATCAATTTCGCGCCGCTGGATCAGGTAACCCGCAACGATTTATGGCTCTATATTTCCCAGGTGGCCACCAAAGTATCCGTTTAACTTTTTACTGAACAGCCCCTTCAGGGGTTAGCGGGCTGTATTTTTCCGGTTCAATAATCGATGCCTGCGGCCCGGATACTGGCGCGATCGTGGGCATGGCAGGGGGTTACGCCGTAGACCATCCCGCACTGGGGACAGCGGGCCTCCAGGGTCGCCATGGGAAAGGTTTCGCCACAGCCCTCGCAGTCGATCTCGACCGGAACCGGCAGGGCCATCCGGCCGAACCCCATTTGCCTCAGTTTATCGACGATCTGCTCGCCACCGCTAAAACTTCCTGCGCATCCTTCATGCATCCTGTTTTTCTCCTTTTTCGCTCAAAGCTGTTCCAGCGTCTCGCCGGCACGAATCCGGTTTCTGAGCGCCAACAGACGGTTATCCAATTCTTCCAGCTGTTTCAGGTTGATCCGTTCCGCCTGGCTCGATTCGATAATTTTGGCGATGCCGCCGTTTTTAATCACCAACCGTCGGTCCCCCATCAGGGCCAGGATCGGGTCGTGAGTGGCCATGAGGATGATTTTTTCCTCCTTGACCAGCAGATCCAAGGCCTTTTTGCGGTCGATCCCGGCATTTTCGATCTCATCGATCAGGGCGATGGGTGACTTGCTCAAAAAAGCCATGTCCGCGATCATCAGGGCGCGGGACTGGCCGCCGCTGAGCGAGGTCACCGGGGTCTGCGGGGTAAAGCGTTCTCCGGCCAGTTCATTGGCCTGGGCGAGGATCTGCCGGACTTTCTCTTCCGGGTCCGGCACCAGGCGGCTTTCCGCGTGCATGCGGATAAACTCTTCCGCGCTCAGGTCCATGACAAAGTTCATGTTTTGGGACAACTGGGCGACCAGCTTGTGCTCGGTGGAAAACCGCCATTTACTGTCCGGAACTTCGCCGTTGATGAGGATTCTTCGGCCGGTCGGGGTATCGCCTTGGGCAACCCACTCGATATCGGCGAGCAACCGGCTCTTGCCGGACCCGGTTGGGCCGACGATGCAGATCACCTGACCCGGTTTAAGGGTGATTTCAAGGGCTTCGGGCTGCCCTGATTTGTCCTGGCCGCCGATGATGGTCAGGGCATCGACTCGATCATGAGGCTCTTGAAGGGCCAGCATGCCGGTAAGAAAATCGTCCAAGCTCTGGCGCAGGCGGGCCTGATCAATGCCGAGGTCCTCCAGCTGGTCCAGATCGAGCCCGCGTAGATATTCCTCAAGGCTTTCCGGGCCAGGGGTGACCTCCAGGCCGAAAGAGGTCAGGAAATCTTCGATATAAGGATGATCTGCCAGCAGTTGCTGGAGCGATTGTTGATATATAGAGGTTTGTTTCATGGTTTTCTTTCCTGTCAGATATCCATTTTGCGGACATTGCCGGTCTGGTGCTCTTCACCGATCCGGGTTTCCCCGAGGCAGTAGGAACAGAGCGCCGAGGGCATTGAAAAGCGCAGCGTTTTTCCCTTCAGGGTGGCGATATCCGAGGCTTCTTCAAAGAGGCTGGTCAGTTCGAATGCTCCCTGTCCGGTGATCCCGTTGACGTGCATAATCACCGCGCCGGGGTTGACCTGCTTGACGCGTGAAGCGAACACTTCGCGTTCTGCCTGAGAGACGATATCTCCTTTGGTGATGACGACGATATCCGCCGACTTGAGCATCGGACCGATCTTGCGTGGCGTATTGATGCCGCTGAGGTTGTCGATGACGCAAACCGCGGTGATCTCATTGATATGGGGAGAGCAGCGATTGCAGAGACCGGCGCTCTCGCTGATAAGGTATTCGCATTCATGCTCCATTCCCCATTTGACACAAGATTCGATATTGCTGACAAAATAATGGTCGGGGCAGAGCGCACCGGAAAGCCCTTTCTGGACCAGCACTCCTTTTTGCGCATAGCGCTGGTCGTCTTCGGTCAGCAGGCAGTCGAACTTGACCACGCCGATCTTGCGCTGGCGGGCCTGCAGGGCTTCGATGACCCGGAGGATGACGGAAGTTTTACCGGACGACGGTGGTCCGGAGACAGTCAGAAAACGCATGAGCCTATCCTTTTGCAAAGAGCCGTTCAGGCGGCATTCATGGAAGCTTCGAACAGGGCATTGGTCTGCCTGATCAAGGCCCCGATATCGTTGTTGTAAATGTAGTCCCAGCCGATCCATTTCCAGGGGTGGGGGAAATCCAGCCCGTTGTCGACCGCAGGGTGCAGGGACGGAAACAGCCCCTTCTGGGCAAGGATCTCGCCGACCTGCTGGCCGCACAGAAACTCGGCAATCGGTTTGACCCGGGCCAGACTGTCCTGCCTGGTCAACATGAAGATCGGACTGACGATAGCCCCGTCCTCGGGCCAGATAATCTCCAGACTTTTGACCATCCGCGCCATCTTGGTGAAAAAGTAGGGCATGATGGTGACGTAAGGCTTCTCTTCCGCGACCCGCTTGGCGTTCTTGACCATTTGCGACGGGTGCATCGATTTCAGCATGCAGCGCCCCAGGGCTTCGACCCCAGCCTGGCCATGCTCCTTATGCAGAGCCAGCAGAATCGCGTTGAACAGGTCGAAATCGCCGACCGGCAGGGCGACTTGCTGGGCAAACTCTGGCTGCAGCAGATCGGACCAGCGGCGAGGAATCGGCAAGTCGCCGCGAACCTCATGATTGATCATAAACACCGCCGGGACTGCCGCAATGATGGAATAGTCCCGTTTCGGATCTTTGATGTCGATCCCGCTGAAATCGCTATTGACCTCGGTCGGGGTGATGTCGGTAAAGACACCTTGTTCCTTGAAACGGCCGATGGTCTGGCGGTCGAAAAAAGTTTCGAAACCGGCCGAGACAAAGATGTCGGGCAGCTGTTCGGCGTCTTCGATCCCCTTGATATTGTCCTCGATCCAGTCGGCACCGACCGAAGCCGCTTCCAGTTTGTAGCTGACCTGGTGTCCGGTCTGCCGGGTAAAGTCTTCGATAAAGGCATCGAACCCTTCCAGCAGCGGCAAGCGCACCGGGCAGGGGAGCAGCCCACTGACATTGATCTGGCTGCCGGCCTTCTGGGTCTGCTTCATGGTGACATCGGCCTGGTGCAGCTGTTCAGAAATTTTCTGCTGCAACAGCCCGAGGAAGTTGTCCAGATCATAGTTTTTGGTCTGGGCGGCTCGTTCCAGTTTTAAAAATGTGGCAACCGCATTGCGCTGCCGTTCATCGCGGAAATTGGCAAAACCGTTGGCGATAAATACATCGAGGGTTTCCGGCCAGCGGTCAAGCACCTCTTTGACAGTCATGTCTTTATGAATGGTTTCGGTTGTCATGGTTTCTCTCCTTGCTTGTGACGCTGACTATAAAGCCCTGTGGTAGTATTTAAATTGATCCAGGTCAAAAATGACATTTTAATTGTAACTTTTATGGTTGGATATTTTGAAGTCGGTCTGGCGGACCGTCATATTGGCCGCGTAACTTGTTGCCAATTAGACAGCGGTCGGAAAGGAGAAAATATTACTTTTTTTCTCCGATTTGATCTAGGTCAATTTTTTCAGCAACCACCTGTGCGACAGTCGGGCATCCCAGGAACCTTAATCATTCATTATCCAAGGAGATCGATTATGAGCATGTTTTGTTTTCAGTGTCAGGAAACCGCCAAAGGTACCGGTTGCACCATCGCCGGGGTTTGCGGCAAAAAGGAAGACACCGCCGGGTTGCAGGATCTGTTGGTCTATAATCTCAAAGGGCTCGCCGTGGTCGCTGATGCCGCTCGCCAGCAGGGACGCTTTGATCTGGAAACCGGACTGTTCGTCTGCCAGGCTCTGTTTGCCACCATTACCAACGCCAATTTCGATAACACCCGGATGGTTGAACTGATCAAGGCCACCATCAGCCGTCGCGACGGCCTCAAACTGGCCACGGGCTTCAGCAGTGACCTCGACTGTGTTAACTGGAACGGCAGCGAAGCCGATTACGCCGCCAAAGCGGCCGAGGTCGGGGTGCTTTCCCAAGCCAACGAAGATGTGCGCTCATTGCGTGAACTGCTGATCTACGGCCTGAAAGGGATGGCCGCCTATACCGATCATGCCGCTATGCTCGGTAAGCAGAACCAGGACATTTATGATTTCATGATCTCTGCGCTGGCCACCACCACCCGCGATCTGAGTGTCGAGGAGATGGTCGGACAGGTCCTCAAGTGCGGAGAAGTGGCCGTGACCGCCATGGCTCTGCTGGATGAGGCCAACACCTCCGCTTATGGCAATCCGGAAATCAGCAAGGTCAATATCGGCGTGCGCAATAATCCGGGCATCCTGATTTCAGGTCATGACCTCAAGGATATGGAAGAACTGCTCAAGCAGACCGAAGGGACCGGCGTCGATGTCTATACCCACAGTGAAATGCTGCCGGCTAACTATTACCCCGCCTTCAAAAAATACGACCATTTTGTCGGCAACTACGGCAATGCCTGGTGGCTGCAGGACAAAGAGTTCGCCTCCTTCAACGGGCCGATTCTCATGACCACCAACTGTATCACCCCGGTTAAAGAAGCCTACCGGGAGCGCATCTACACTACCGGCATGGCCGGCTGGCCGGGCGCCAAGCATATCGGCGAGCGTCCCGAAGGTGGCAGCAAGGATTTCTCCGCGCTGATCGAACAGGCCAAAACCTGTGCGCCGCCGGTGGAAATTGAAACCGGGGAAATTGTCGGTGGCTTTGCCCATGCCCAGGTCATGGCGCTGGCCGACAAGGTGGTTGACGCAGTCAAATCCGGTGCCATCAAGCGCTTTGTGGTTATGGCCGGCTGTGACGGTCGTCAGAAGAATCGGAGCTATTTTACCGAGGTGGCCGAAGCCCTGCCGCAGGATACGGTTATCCTGACCGCCGGTTGCGCCAAGTATCGCTATAACAAGCTCGCTCTGGGCGACATTGGCGGAATCCCGCGGGTGCTCGATGCCGGTCAGTGCAACGATTCCTATTCGCTGGCCTATATTGCCCTGCAGCTGAAAGAAGTCTTCGGCCTGGACGATATCAACGACCTGCCAATCTCTTACGATATCGCCTGGTACGAACAGAAGGCAGTGGTGGTTCTGCTGGCCTTGCTCTCCCTGGGAGTCAAGCACATCCGCCTGGGGCCGACATTGCCGGCCTTCCTGTCGCCCAACGTGGCCAAAGTTCTTGTGGAAAACTTTGACATCAAGCCGGTCGGCGATGTCGAAAGCGATGTGGCTGCCATCATGGCCGGCCACTGAACCGCACATTTACCGTAGCAACAACAAAACGGAGAGCCCGAGGCTCTCCGTTTTGTTTATATTATGCCCAATCGTGGCTGGGCTGTTGAATCTCTGCTGACCAGGGGAAGGGCCTGTTGCTCAGGCGGCTGCCCGGCGTTTTTGCAGGGAGGTCTTCGCCAGCTGTTATTTTCGATAGTCGGGGCCGGGATTGGTCCGGCAGTCATAGTTGTTCTGCACCTCATCGAGATAGTACTGGCTGAGCGACGGGGCGGCCAGCCAGGTATCGATCGTGTCCGAGGTGATGCCGCAGTACTGGTAGAAATTGCCCTGGAAGCTGACCAGCAGATATGCGTTGGTCGGGTCGTAAAACATTCTGGAAATCTGACTGGATGATTTCATCTGGTCCTGCAGATCGACGAAATGTTCCGTATCCACCTCCACCATTCCCCAGTCCTTGACGTAAACCTCCCGGGCCAGGCTCGGCGATGCCAGAACGAGTCCGGCTACCAGAAAGATCAGTCCTGCGGTCATCCTTCGCACCATCTTGTGCTCCTTTTATGTCGTTGCTGGGCAAGAACGCTTTACCTGCTGTTCCTAACAGCATAGCGCACTCGGCCCGGTTGTGCGGGGAAGCGGGTTCCGTGGTAAGTTTTAACCAACGCTTGAACGGCGAACTATATTTCTTGTTTCAGCTTAGCACATTCGGCATCTGGTTTGCGCTGGCGGGGTTGCCGCCAGCACCGCATTGCCCTGATCCCCTGACAGAGCGATCCGGCCAATGCGGTGCCGTTGAACTCGCTCCAATCACCAAGGTGGTATGATGCGTATTGCAACCCTGCTTCTGTTGGTCGTGATTTTGCCCCTGGGCGGTTGTTTGAAGCCGCTGCCCAATGATCCGCAGTTGCTGGCACAATTTCAGCAGCGGCCGCAAAACCTGAGGCTGGAATTTACCACCGAGCAAGGTCGCCAGGTCGCCTATTATCTCCCCCCCTTGCAGAATCCGGATGCTCCGCCGCAGCGCATTGCCATCCTTTATCCGGGGATCAACAGCCTGGCCCTCGGCTGGTTGCGCTTCATCAATCTGGAGGACTATCCGAACACCGCCTATCTGCTCATCGACTATCCGGGGCGCGGCTTATCGGCAGGGGTGATGCGGCCGGAGGAGAATTATCGCAACAGCCTGGGTGCCCTCAAGGCCCTGGCCGAACATTTTGGCGTGACGCAACTATCGGCCTCCCTCCGCCTGTTGGGGCACTCCTTCGGGACCGGTGCAGCTTTGCAGTTCGCCTGTCTGCGGCCAGCGGAACGGGTGGTTTTGGTTGCCCCTTTCAACGACCTGAAACAAGCCGTCAGGAGACAGTCCTGGCTGCTCTCCCTGCTTATGCCAAGCCAGATCGATAACCGCCTACTGATCAGACAGCTGCTGGCCGAGCCGCAGCCTCCGCGGATTATTATCTTACATGGCGGACGGGATACCACTCTGCCCATCGCCATGGGGCGGGAACTGGCTCAACTGGACCCGGAAAAGATCGTGTTTCACGCCTTTGCCGAGGACGACCATGTCGATATCCTCAGTCGCCGCCGCAAGCTGATTTTTCAGGAGCTCAATGGTCAGGTCGAATGAAGCAGTGGCCCCGGATGGCTGAGAACAACCGGAAAGCGTGGGGGGGAGGGGCTGGCTGCCCCCTTTTCCTGCACCAGTCAGGCATGCGACAATTAAAGTTGATCTGGCAAGTGCTTGACAAAAAATCCTGGTTTTTTCAAGCAGAGCGAGAAAGAGAGTTTTTCACTGTTTCCCAAAATCAATGCGGGAGCCGCTTGACAGCGATTTTGATCGTCCGTCCGTGCGCGTAGCAGGTTGTTTTTAACCGCCTGATAATGAATATGGAGCAAGAACTTATGGAACTGGCCAAGTACTCAATCGGTACCGGAGATCGTTTCGGGCGCCAAGGTCCGGCCCAGTTGGCCGCCGTGCAGCAGGCTTGCACAGGCGGGGTGGAACTGGCCATTGCCTGGAATAAATCCCACCGTGAGCATCAGCTTATCAAAACCGACCCCCGCGCCCAGCGCGAAGCTGCCGAGCAGGCCGTGCAAGCCCTGGGTTGGCAAGGGCAGTATTGGGTCGATGCAGACCATATCGGCCTGGAAACCGTCGACCATTTTCTTCCTTATTGTGATTTTTTTACCCTGGATGTCGCCGATGCCATCGGCCAGCCAGCGGCAGAGTCCGACCTGAACGCGTTTGTTGACAAATATCGGGCCTTCAGCGGAGACCTCGCCATCCCCGGCTTGCCCCGGCCGTTGTCGATCAGCTTTGACCTGCTGCGTCATGTGGCCGAGAAATACCTGTTCGCCACGCAGCAGGCTGGCGAAATTTACCGGCATATTCGCCACGGAAAAGGCGCCGGTTCTTTTGTTGCCGAAGTCTCCATCGATGAAACCGATGATCCGCAAAGCCCTGCCGAACTGCTTTTCATCCTGGCCGCGCTGGCTGATGAACACATTCCGCTGCAGACTATCGCGCCGAAGTTTTCCGGGCGTTTCAACAAGGGGGTCGATTACCGCGGTAACGTCCATCAGTTCAGGGATGAGTTCGAAGCCGATATCTGTGTGGTCAAATACGCAATCAAGACCTTCGGTCTGCCGCCGACGCTCAAACTCAGCGTTCATTCAGGCAGTGATAAGTTTTCCATCTACCGGCCGATTCGGGAACTGATCCGTTGTCACGATGTCGGCCTGCATATCAAAACAGCGGGGACAACTTGGCTCGAGGAACTGCTCGGTCTGGCTGAACATGGTGGGAGAGGGCTCGATCTTGTCAAGCAGATCTATGCCGCTGCTTACACCCGTTCTACCGAATTATGCGCACCTTACGCTGCGGTGCTTGCCATTGAATCCACGGCACTGCCGCTGCCGAGCGTGGTGCAATCCTGGTCTGGCGAGCGGTTTGCAGCCGCGTTGCGGCATGACCAAACCTGCCCCGAATATAATCCGCATTTGCGCCAGTTGTTGCATGTCGGCTTCAAGATCGCAGCGGAAATGGGCGCTGCTTACCTGACGGCCCTGGACGAGGCCGCGCCCAGAGTTTCCCAAAATGTGACGGAGAATTTATTGCAACGACACATCAGGCCCCTCTTTTTGTAGCGCTTACTGGTCGGATATTTCTCCGCAAAGAGCCACGAGCGCTGCTCAGGTTGGTGGGGAAGGGGGATGTTTTGGGGCCGGGTCGGTTTGCTGGCCGGTGGGCGAAAAAATGATCGACTTCAGGTCAGACCGTATTCCTTGAGTTTGTTTTGCAGGGTCTGCCGGGTGATGCCCAGGATTTCGGCTGCTTTAGTCCGGTTTTCGCCGGTTTGCCGCAGGGTGGAGAGAATCAGTTCTTTCTCCATGTCTTTCAGGGTCAAGCCCGGACGGATGGCAAAGGGGCGCTCAGTCGTTTCGGCAAAGGCCTGGCGGACCTGTTGCGGCAGGTGCTGCAGGGCGATTTTTTCCTCCAGGCAGAGGATGACAGCACGTTCGATGGCATTTTCCAGTTCGCGGATGTTGCCCGGCCATTGATAGGCCAGCAGGGCCTCCATGGCGTCGGCCTGGATGCTGCGGATATCCTTGCGGTTCTTGTGACTGTAGCGGTGAAGGAAATGCTCCGCCAGGGCCGGGATGTCCATGGTACGTTCCCGCAATGGCGGCAGGTGCAGGGGCACAACGCTGAGGCGAAAGAAGAGATCCTGGCGAAAGCTGCCGGCGGCGACCATCTGCTCCAGGTCCTTGTGGGTGGCAGCCAGCAGGCGGACATCGACCTTGATGGTCGTGCTGCCGCCAAGCCGTTCAAATTCTCCTTCCTGGAGCACACGCAGGATCTTGGCCTGGGTGGTCGGGCTCATATCGCCAATTTCATCCAGGAACAGGGTTCCCCGGTCGGCCAGTTCAAAGCGCCCTTTGCGCTGTTCGGCGGCACCGGTAAAGGCCCCTTTTTCATGGCCGAACAGTTCGCTTTCCAGCAGGTTCTCATGCAGGGCCGCGCAGTTGACCTTGATAAAGGGAGCGTCCTTGCGCCGGCTGTTGTGGTGAACCGCTCCGGCGACCAGCTCTTTGCCGGTTCCCGATTCGCCGGTAATCAACACGGTCGCGTCGGAAGGTGCGACCAGGGCCAGGGTTTCAGCCAGTTCCTGCATCGGTTGACTGCTGCCGATCAGGTTGCCGAGATCAAAGGTTTCTCCCAGCCTCTGGCGGAGGGAAAGGTTTTCCTGTTCCAGGGACTTGAAGTCGAGGGCCCGCTTGACCGTCATTCGTAACGCGTCGCTGTCGACCGGTTTGGTGACATAATCGAAGGCTCCTTGCTTCATTGCCGCTACGGCATTCTCCACCGAAGAAAAGGCGGTGATGATAATGACCGGCAGCTCCGGTTTGTGCTGGTGGATTTCCACCAGCGCTTCCATGCCGTCCATGCGTTTCATTTTCAGATCGAGTAGGACAAGGTCAACCGCTAGCTCCCTGGCCAGATGGGCGCCGACATCGCCGTCATCCGCTTCGATGATGGCATATCCCGATCCCGCGAGGTGAGCTTTCAGCATAGTCCGATGAGCGGTATCGTCATCGACCAGCAGCAGAGTCGGCTGAACCTGTTTCATGACTGTTCCTTCCGCCGGGGCAGCATAATGGTAATCCGACAACCTTGGCCGGGTTCGCTGACGACCTCGATATGCCCCTGATGCTGTTCAATGATCTGCTGTACCAGAGAGAGGCCGAGGCCGGTGCCATCTTTTCTGGTGGTATAGAAAGGATCAAACATTTTTGCCTGCTCCTCCTGGGAAAGACCTTTGCCGGAATCTTCGACCCACAGCTGAATCATGTCGGCCGTCTCCTGTCCGCCAAGCACAATTCTGCCGCCGGAGTCGGTAGCCGCCAGGCTGTTCTGGAGTAAGTTGAACAACACCTGCTGTAAAAGATCCGGGTCCGCATAAAGCTGCAGGTCCGGGGCGGCTATCTGCAGCTCCAGCGCAATCCCTTGACTGTCCGCTTCCTCCTGGATGAAGGTCAATGATTTTTCAGCTATCCTGAGCAGGTCGATTCGCGCATATTCCGGTTCGCGTGGCCTGGAGAACTGCAGCAGGGCAGAAACCGTGCGATTGAGGCGGTCAACCTCGCCAACCATCAGTTCCGCATATTCTTTGGCCTGGGGATCCTCTTTGGCACTGCGGGAAAAGTATTGGGCAAAACCGCGCAGGGTACCGAGGGGGTTGCGGATTTCATGGGCGACTCCTGCTGCCATCCGGCCGAGGGCGGCATGGCGCCGGGAGCGTTCCAAGGCTTCTTCCATGGCTTTGATTTCACGCTGGTCGCGTAGAATCAGTACCCTCCCGCGCAGGCGTCCTTCCCGATCACGGAGCTGGGACGCGCTTACTTTCAAGGGAATCGACTCACCGTTGCGGCTCAGGCAATTCAGGGGCTGTTCGATAAGTTCCCGGTCGGAACGCAGCAGGGCGCTCAGGGCGCCTGCTCCGACCTCATCGAGCTGAGTCATGCTCTTGTCACGAAGGTCGGCCTCACTGTAACCGAAGATCGTCAGGGCGGCTCTGTTGGCGGTGACGATCCGCTGTTCAGGATCAAGACTGATCAGTCCGGCCGGCATGCTGTTAATCACATTGTTGGTGTAGAGTTCCATATTCTCCAGAGCTTCTTTGGCCGCCCGGGATTTATTGGCCAGCAGCAGGGCGTACAGGCCGCCGCTGCTCAGTAAAAACAGGATCCCCAGCAGGAGCAGGCTCTGCTTGATATCTTCTTTACGAGCGGCATCAAAACTTTCTGTATACAACCCGAGGTAGATGATCTGGCGGCAGTCACTGCTGCTGTTGCCCGGTGAATTGCCGCACCAATTTTGCCAGCGTGACATCATGCCCATCCGCTGGGGCATCATGGTCAGCGGATTGAATTCCTTGGCAATTTCATAAATCCGCTGGCCTGCCGGGCTGGTCAGGAAACGAACCTGGGGGGTGTCTGTTTCCAGTATCGTCGCGCCCGCCGGCAAGTGGGCACGGTCCGGCGGCTGTCCGGCGCTGGCAATGGTCTGCCCCTGTTCATCCAGAATCAGGATGTAGGCAACATTTTTTTCCCGAGCGGTTTCCCTCACCAGGGTGGTCAGGTTGCCGTTCGCAGAATCCATCATCATTGACGCACGTGCCCCCGCTTCGAAGGCTCTGACCAAGGTCTCCGCTTCCTGGAGCAGGAATTTTTCCATGAATTGTTGTTCACGGTTCATATTGAGCCCGGTCAGGACCGCCAGCACAGAGGCGAGTAACAGGCTGGCCAGGATGAAGCCGAGCACCGGGAGGGACAGTGCCCGCTTGCCCGGGCTGATTGGTGCTATCGGGGGATGGTGATCAGATGTTGACATGTGCTGACAGAACCGCTGCTTTGTTTAAATGGCTGAATATCTGTTCCTTTACCGGTGTGCCACGGACCGGCCGCTTTGTCAAGCGAACCCTGCCCCAATCCGTGGCTGGGCGCAGGGAAGCTTCTTCGGTCGGCAGCGGCCAAGGGGGCTGCTGTGCGGGCGAAGCAATGTCCAGGGGAATCTGTCGTTGTGGTTTTGCCGGCAAGCTGGCAGAATGTGGCGGATTCTATTCACCTTAACTTTGCCAATGACAGAGGATGTTGCCATGCCGTATGGAAAAGAAGACGGGGTGCTCTATTTTGGTATCCCTTCCGGAAGTCTCAATGAGCAGGTGCTGCGCCTGCTGGAAAAATCAGGGCGGCCGCTGAAAAAAGGGCGCCAGTACGAAATGATGGGGCCTTATGACAAGGATGTGGTCTTTCGGGTCCTGGACCGCAAGGAAATGCCGCAGAAGGTGCGGGACGGTATCGTCGACTGCGGGATTACCGGCAAGGATTACGTTTTTGAAGCCGGAATGGAGCAGGACGTCGAAGTCCTGGGTGATTTTATCTTCTCCAAGTACACCAACCAGCCGTCGCGGCTGGTGCTGGCTACCCGGCCGGAATCGGGCATTGTCAATCCGCCCGACTGTGCGGGCAAAATCATTGCTACTGAGCTGCCCAACCTGACCCGTCGGCGGATGGCTGAGTTGTACGGGGTCGAGGATCTGCGCATTCTGAAAAGCGAAGGGAAAACCGAGGCTAAGGTGATGATGGGTGAATCCGATGCCTTCACCGATATTACCGAGACCGGGGCGACTCTCAAGGCCAACGGCAATATCATTGTCGGTGAGCTGTTCACCTCCAATCCCCAGCTGATTGCCAATCGGGAGGCCATCAAAAATCCGGCCAAACTTGAGAAGATGGAGGATATCCGCATCTGTATCGACGCGGTGCTGCAAGCCGAGCGCGAGCCGGTATTCATGGTGTTTATGGATGTCCCGACCCGCGTGCTGAAGGAAGTGGAGCAACTCTTGCCGTCCGTTGTCTCGCCGACGGTGAGCCCGGTGGTCGATGCGGCCTGGGTCAGCGTGACCGTGGTGATCCGTGAATCGGAATTGAATATTCTTGCCCCGAAACTGTTACGGTTGGGCGTGGACGGCATCGTGCCGATCCCCGCACCGAAGGTTTTTACCCAGGATATGATCCGGGCGCGGCATTTCTGAAGGTGGCGGCGCTCCGGCTGCCGTTGAGGTTTTTAGCGAGTTCGTGAAATTCAACAAGGAGATTGAGAGTGGATAAAAAAACACTGGAAGAGGGGAGTATGTTACAGATCGATTTTGTCAAGCGCGGCGGGCTGGTGCCGACCGTGGTTCAGGATGTGGCGGATGGTCGCATTCTGATGCTGGCCTATGTCAATGAGCTGGCCTTGACCACGACCCTGGAAAAAGGAATGGCCACGTTCTGGTCGACCTCGCGCAATGAACTCTGGACCAAGGGCGAAACCTCCGGGGATTTTCTCAAGATTGTCGAGATCCTCACCGATTGTGATCAGGATGCCCTGGTTTACCGAGTCGCCCCACAAGGCGGTGGCGCCTGTCACACCAAGGATCCGGTCAGCGGAAAAACGCGGCCGAGTTGTTTTTACCGCAGCCTTGATCTGGCCAGCAAAGAGTTAAAGCCGCTGTAGCTATCTGTTTGTTACACCAAGACTTGCAGTGACATAACTGAAAAAGCAGAGCCACCCTCGGGGATGGCTCTGCTTTTTTGTTGTTGTGGCCCGGGCAGAGAGAGCCCGGCCGGTTTAGAAATCGATTAGCCCAAGGATAACAGGATATAACCGACGGCGCCGGCGATTACCCCGTAGATCACCATGGGGATGGCCGTCCGCTTGAGGATATAACCTTCCGAGTTCTTTAAACCCAACACCGAGCAAACTGCGACGATATTGTGAATACAGGTCATATTGCCCATGCCGCCGCCGACCGACTGCATGGCCAGAACGGTAATCTTATTGAGCCCCAGCTGGTTGGCAATGGAGGCCTGAATGCCGCCGAAGGTCAGGTTGGAAACCGTATTGGAGCCGGAGAAAAATGCACCCAGCGCCCCAAGGTAAGCGGCCAGGAACGACCATGCCCCACCGAAAACGTCTGCGAAGGCGGTTCCGATAATGATGGTGTTGGCTTTGACTTCAGGAGTTCCGAGCATCAGCAGCTTGACAAAAACCAGCGCTCCGAGCAAGGCCAGGGTGGGGTTTCTCATCTGGCTGATGGACTCGGAAGAGACCCGCTGAATCACCTCGCCTTTTGCCTGGAAGACACAGAAGGCCACCAGCGAAATGAAGATAAACGGGATCAGGAAGGGAATGTACAGACTGGCGAACGAAAAGTTGACCCCGGTCCCGAAGATCCCGCTGACATTAATCACCAGGGCCCGGCTGACATCCAGATCCCCGAAGGAACCAAGGCCGGCGTGGAACATCGGTGCGTTGCTTTTCAGCAGGGCATTGATACCGATGGGTTTGATCCGGGTGATAAGGAGCATGGCGACCGTTCCCCAAAGCGGGAAAGAGGCCTTGAAGATTTTGCCGAAGGAGATGGCACTATGCGGTGCGCCGACTCCATCTTCCTTGCACAGACCGTAACCTTTGACGGCAAAGAAGATCGAGGCAACGGTGCCGATTGCGCCAGCAACAACCGACGGAAACTCATAGTTGACCTGAGCTGAGGCATAGTAGGGGATGATCGTTGCGAAAATACTCAGGTAGACAAAGCCGAGGTTGCGTTTCACCATTTTCCAGTTCAGAGCGAAGGTCAGGGCGATCACCGGAATAATTAATGCTGCGACCCCGTGAATCAGGGCGGCCTGCTGACCGACGGCCAACAATTCCGGGTCAGTCAGGTTGGCGCCTTTACCGAGGCCGAACCAGCCGGGAGTGCCGACCGCTCCAAAGTGGACCGGAACCGAGTTCATGATCAGGCAGAGGATCGCGACCCGGACCGGTTTAAAGCCGAGGCCGACCAGGATCGGTGCGGCAATGGCAGCGGGGGTGCCGAATCCGGAAGCACCTTCAATGAGAAAAGCAAAGGCCCAGCCGATGATCATGGCCTGGGCAACCTGGTTGGTGGTGATACCGTTAAGCCAGGTTCGGATGGTGTCCATTGCCCCGGTATATTCCATGGTTTTGAACAGGAAGATGGCGCCGAACACGATGGAAATCGGCACCCAGGCCGTCAACAGACCGTTGACCACTGTCGCGTTGACGAGGTTGGCGTCAATGTCAAAATAAACCAGTTTGACAACGTACAGGATCAGGGCGACCAGGGGGAGAGCCTGAAACGAAGGCATACTGCTTTTTTTTGTCATCAGCCAGATTAGCAAAATAATCGGGAACAGGGAAATCGCGGTTGCCATTAAGTAGCTCCTTCAAGGTAAAAAAGGTTTCCTCCGACCGTATTCGACCAACGAAAACGGTTATAGAAACTGAAAACAAGAACGGTTACTTAAAAGAATTCAAAGCTCGTGCTAAGCCCTGAATTACATTAATTCCTAATTCATTCTTCCGAAATATCGGAAAGAATTCCTCTGTTGCCGCCTGAACCTGCTCTGGTGTGTCTGGCCACAACAGCCATCCGCTTCACTGTTGTGCTCCCTGGGAAAGGCATGACCAAGCAGACAGCCTTCATAACTTATCTATCAGCTGGACGATCTGAATGAATTTGTTTGGCGAAATTTGTGACCTCTTACGTTGCTAGACAGATGTTTTCACTCAACCCTGAAGTTACCGCAGGTGTCTTGGTGTCGTGAAAATGAGGAAGAGGGGAAAATCTTTCAAACAGCACTTTGCCGATGCCTGATTCCAACCCCATTCGCGAGGCTTCCCAAATATTGTTCACTCCAGCCCTGGTGACCAAAAGCCCTTTTAAATCATGAAAAATTGGTCTGACCTGCCATACTTGAAAAACAAAATACCTTATCGCATTGGTAAAATAAAATACCATTACTGAGCTGGGAATTTTTTACACGAAAGCGAATTTTATTGCTAGTAGAAAATGGATTGACCATTTTTTTTATTGTAAATAGCTGATTTATTTAATAAATCATAAAAGCTTGACAATTTCCTGGATAAAATCATATTTTATAGCCCAGCATAATGGTCAGACCAATAAAACAACACCATGGTTTTTTGGGTGTTTATTTGAGATCTTGCCTTGCTGTCGCGAATAGCGTTTGTGCTGACGAAGGCCGGAAACGCTAGGGCCTAACAATGTTCGATTCACTATTTCGGATTGACGGGGTTAGCGAGTGAAGTGAGAGCAAAAGTTAGCGGTTGCTATAGCTGCAGTGACGACATTGATTCAGGATCCAGAGCGGCGCGGCCGATTTTAGCGGGACCGCTGTAAATTTTTGTTGTTAGCGGTTGCTAGCCGAGCCCGGTCTTGCAGGGTAATCGGAACACCATAAGTAAAGGATGTCCACCACAATCACGCTGTGGTCAGAGCGGGCACAGCACTAAACATAAGGCCGTCAAACAGGTTTCATCTTCGGTTTCTACTCGCCATTCACGCAAAATTATTTGCATAAATACGATAGAGTTATCGACAGAAAGGGGTTTGGGATGATTGCGAAAGATGTGTTGGCAAAGTTCAAAGGAATTGTCGGCGAGGAGGATTATTGGGATCAGCCGACCGACCTGGTGCTGTACAGTTTTGATTCTTCGGTGGAAAATCCGGCCCTACCTGATGTTGTCGTGCGTCCGGAAAGCACGGACGAGGTTGCCGCTATCTGTCGGCTCTGTAGCGATTATGATATTCCCCTGATTACCCGCGGTTCCGGCACCAACCTGGCCGGTTCAACCATCCCCGTCGCCGGCGGCTGTGTGCTGCTGATGACCAAAATGAATAAGATCCTCGAAATTAATACCGATGACATGTATGCGGTGGTGCAGCCGGGGGTGATTACCCTGGATTTTGCAACCGCAGTACAGGAAGCCGGGTTATTTTATCCGCCCGATCCGGGCTCGCAGAAAATGTCCACCATCGGCGGCAATGTGGCTGAAAATGCCGGCGGCCTGCGCGGGCTTAAATACGGGGTTACCAAAGATTATGTGATGGGCGTGACCTTTTGCGACATGGCCGGGAACATCGTCAAGGCCGGGGGGAAGACGGTCAAACTCTGTACCGGGTTCAACCTGACCGGGCTGATGTCACAATCCGAAGGCCAACTGGGGGTAATGACCGAGTGTATCCTCAAGCTGGTGCCGCCGACCAAGGCCCACAAAGCGATGCTGGTCTCTTTTAAGGACATCATTGATGCCGGCAATACGGTGTCCGGAATCATTCGTGGCCATGTGCTTCCTGCGACCATGGAACTGATGGACAATTTCACCATTCGCACCGTCCATGAAGCTACCGGCGTACCGTTGCCGACGGATGCTGCGGCGTTGCTGCTGATCGAAGTCGATGGCCATCCCGCCGTGGTCGAGGAAGAGTATGCCATCGTGCAGAAAGTCTGCGCGGCGAATAACGGCGAGATCAAAATTGCCGCCACCGCTGAGGAGCGGGAAGCGCTTTGGGAAGGGCGGCGTAAAGCCTTGTCGTCATTGGCCCGCTTGCGCCCGACCCTGGTGCTGGAAGACACCACGGTGCCACGGACCAAGATCCCCGACTTTCTCATGGCCTTGGATGAGATCAAGAACAAGTACAAGCTCGATATCGGCACCTTCGGTCACGCCGGGGACGGCAATCTGCATCCGACCATTCTGTGTGACAAGCGCGATGCTGAAGAGATGCAGCGGGTTCATGCCGCGGTTGCCGATATGTTTGCCGCGGCGCTTCGCCTGGACGGCACCTGTTCCGGCGAGCACGGCATCGGTCTGGCCAAGCAGCGTTTCATGGTTGATGAAGTCGGTGAAGGGACCATCAATTACATGAAGTCCATCAAGCGTGGGGTCGACCCGAAGAATTTGTTGAATCCGCACAAGCAGTCCATTTAAGGGGATCGAGCCATGAATCGTGATGCGGTAGCAAAATGTGTCGAAGAGCTGAAGGAACTGGAGGACCTGCTGATCCAGTGCAGTCGCTGCGGAACCTGTCAGTCGGTCTGTCCGCTGTACAAGAAGGACTGGCAGGAATCTGCGGTTGCCCGCGGCAAGATGTATCTCATTGAGGCTCTCTACGAAGGGAAGCTCGATAAAGCCGAGGAAATCTTCAAATATATCGATTATTGTCTGCTCTGCGGACGCTGTAAAAAGAACTGCCCTTCCGGGGTGGCCACCGATCAGATCTTCCTGAAGGCCAAGGGAATTCTGCGGCAGGTGAAGAAGATGCCGGCGTGGCAGAAATTGGCCCTGAAGATAGCCATGGGCAAGCCCCAGTTCCTGGCGGCCATGAGTCCGCTTTTTCATATCGGTCTGCGTCTGGGAACCCGCAAGGTTGATAACGGAGTCTTCAAGCCCTACGGCCTCTACAGCCCGTTTATCGGCGATATGACCAAGCGGCATGTGGTGGACATGCCGAGCAAGGCCCTGACCAGCCTCTACGGCGGCTTCAATCAGGCGGAAAATGAAAAACACCGGGTCATCTTCTACCCCGGCTGTGCAACCACGCTGATTTACGTGCACTGGGGTGTGGCCATCGTTGAAACCCTGCTCCATTACGGGGTGTCGGTTTATGTTCCGGAGACCAACAAATGCTGCGGGATCCCTTCGGCAACCATGGGCGAAATGGGCATCTATCGCGATCAGGTCAACAGCAATTTCGATTACTTCGATTCGATCAGCGATGCCGACACCGTGTTGATGTGTTGCCCGACCTGTGAATACGGACTGGGCACCATGGGTGAGCAGGAAACCGGCCGTTCCGGCGGTAAAAAGGTCATGGATGTCGTGCTCTATCTGGCCGAGGTGTTGAAAGTCAAATTGCCGGAAAAAATACCATTGGTCGGCGGTTCTTCCCTGCATGTCCCCTGTCATTACAAAACTGGGAAAGAAGGGGTCCTGCGTGACTTCATCCGGGCCAACTTTGACACCGATTTTCAGGAGCTGAAAAACCAGAGCTGCTGCGGGTTCGGCGGGACTTTCTCCATGAAGAATTATGCCCACACCAAGCAGATAGGCAAGTTGAAGGCCGAGGAAATCAAGCAGCGCGGCTTCGCCAACCTGTTCACCGCCTGCCCCGGCTGTGCGATGAACCTGACCGACGCCAACCTGACCGAAGGCAATCGGCTGCAGACCACCCACCCGGTGGTGGAGATTTACGAGCGCTCCATTAAACGGGCGCAAAAGGCCCGGAAAAAAGCTTAGCTGCCGGCAACCGGCCTGCTGAGCCTTCATCTGGCAATAACCATCGGCCGGGTTCGGCGGGGAGGAAACTTCCCGCCGGACCCGGCACTTCTTCTCTCTTCTTTATTCTCCTCATGTCGTGCTCTTGTGCAAGGCGACGACCCTACGGTTTGCCCCTGCTCGGGGGAACAGAAAAAAACGCTCCACTCTGCTAAAATAAACCATCGTGAACGCTTACCAGTGACATTGACGGGGAGGACCTATGGCGGAGACCATGACAGGAGCATGTCTGTGCGGGGCGGTGCAATATCAATTGAATCAGCCGGTCAAGGCGGTGGCCAACTGTCATTGCAATACCTGCAAGAAAATATCCGGGGCGGCGTTTCAGACCGTGGTCATTGTTGACCGCGATGCTTTTGAGATCACGGCCGGAAAAGAGATCCTCAGCAGCTATCAGATGACCGAGAATGCCCGCAAACATTTCTGTCGCAACTGCGGCTCGGCCGTCTATGTCCTGCATAAAAAATTCCCGGCCAGTTGCCTGCTACAGCTCGGCTCCTTGAGCGACCCGACAGCCGTGCAACCAACCATCAACGTTTTCTGCGAAACGATGCTGCCCTGGGTCAAAGATATTACGGCACTTCCCTCCTTCGACCAGCGGCCGGAAAAGGGGAACGCCTAACAGGCTGTTGAAAAACTATCTGCGTTGCAATTACTGCGTTAAAAATAGCCTCAAAATGCTCATTTACTGAATGTAAACTGTGCTTCTTCGGCAATTTTTGCCTTGTACTTACTGCCTCGAAAACGTTTTTCAACACCCTGCTAAGTGGACGCAGGCCTGCCGTTCAGCAGCCGCAGCCACAGTTGTGGCAAACCTTGCGGTGGGCGTCTTCGGGCCGAATGGTTTCCGGGGCAAAGGCCAACCTGCTGACGCCTTTGCGAATGTCGGCAAGCAGCTCACAGTCTGTGCTGGCGCCGATGATGTGCCCCAGGCATGGGGTGCCGCTGCCCGGTTCGGATGAGCGCAGGCGCACGGCATTCAACAGGTCACCGTAGCCACGCACATCGACGCCGGTTTCCGCTTCTCCGGCAAAGCTGACGCCGACCCCGGCCAGCCTGAATTCCGCGTCCAGTTCGGTGGCCAGAGCCGCCAGCTCCTCACTGCAGATGGCGTAGCGCCAAGCGCTGGTAAAGTTTCTGCGATACAGAATAATGGTAATTTCTTTGGTCATCAGTCCTCTCGGGGCAGGAGCTTCAGCTCCGCTCAGTCCGGCACGGCCCCCCGGCCGGAGTCAGGATCATTTGCGTTTGCCCAGGGCCAGACGCGGGAACAGGGTGCGTTTGGTCAGCGCTGGCAGATAGGTTTCATTCACAAAGCGCATATCTTCGATGGTGTAGAATGCGTTCGGGTTATATTTTTTAATAATCGCGAGAATCTTAGCCAGATTTTTCCGCTTGGCGATGGTGAAAATCAGCTTGACCGGGCCTGACTCACCCAGTGCGTCGACGCTGGTGACCCCGTATCCGGCCTGCCAGAGAACATTGACCAGCTCATCCGCCTCTTTGCGGGTGATCACCCGGATCAGCATATTGCCGATGGCAATTCTCTCTTCCAGCGCGACTCCGACGTAGTTTCCGGCTGCAAAACCCAGCGCAAAGGCGACATAGGTCTGCCAGGAGTTGAGGTTCTGCATGACCTGGGTTACGGCCAGCAACCAGATCAACGACTCGAAAAAGCCCAGGATTGCAGCAAAGTTTTTAAGCCCCTTGGAAACGAATATAATCCTCAGGGTGCCGATGGAGACATCGATGATCCGCGCCAGAAAGACCAGCAGCGGAAGTATCAGCAGCGGGAAGTACGGGTTATTGGTCAAAAAAGTCATGATTTTCTGCCTCTTGTCAAAAACAGCGCTTGCTGGAATTGGTCATGCTGTTGTGAAATGTTAACAAAAGGATACAGGTATAAACGGTTTTTTTTTGAATGCAACTGTTTTCTCTGCCACGCTGAATGTCGGGGACCCTTCTTTTCGGTGGCCAGGGGCAAGTGCCACAAGAGCCTGTGAGGCGCGTATCCGTTTGCGAGTTAATGAAGTATTTTTCAGCGGCTTTTTGTTTCCGTACCGGCGCAACTCTGCTATCTTTTCCCCTCACCACGATTGATTGGAAAGAGGTCTATGTCGGAACATCATACCCATCGTTTGCCACCGCAGAACCTGGAAGCGGAAATGTCCGTGCTCGGCGGCGTGTTGCTTGAAAATGAAGCCCTGAGTCGAGCGCTGGAGTTTCTTACTGTCAGCGATTTTTATCGCGAAAGCCATCGTAAAATTTTCGGGGCTCTACTGGCTCTTTCGGAAAAAAATGAGCCCGCCGACTTGGTAACCCTGACCGCGGCCCTCAAGGACCGGGGGGAACTGGACGATGTCGGCGGCAGTACCTATCTGGCGACCCTGGTCGATTATGTCCCTACTGCGGCCAACATCGCCTACTACTGCAAACTGGTCAAGGAAAAGTCGGTTGCACGGAAGTTAATCGAGGTCTCCACGGATATTGCCACCCGGGGGTACGAGGGCGGCGATATGGAAGAAATTCTCGACCATGCGGAGAAATCGATCTTTGAGATCTCCGAAAACCGTATTCGGCCATCCTATTACCCCGTTCGCGACATTCTCAAGGATACCTTCAAGTCGATCGAGAAGCTCTATGAGCGGAAGGAGCTGGTGACCGGGGTGCCGACCGGCTATCACGATATGGATAAAATGACCGCCGGTTTGCAGCCGAGTGACCTGATCATTCTGGCCGGGCGCCCCTCCATGGGGAAGACCGCCTTTGCCCTGAACCTGCTGGAAAATGCCACCACCCACTCAGAAAAGCCGGTGACCGCGGCGATCTTCTCCCTGGAGATGAGCAAGGAACAGCTGGTTCAGCGGCTGCTCTGTTCCATCGCAAGGGTGGATGCCGGTCGCTTGCGGACCGGCCACCTCGGCGAGTCGGACTGGCCAAAATTGACCATGGCTGCGGGGCAGTTGACCGAGGCGCAGATCTTTATTGATGATACCCCGGCCATCACCGTCCTTGAACTGCGCTCCAAGGCCCGGCGCCTGAAGGCTGAACACGGACTGGGGCTGATCATCGTCGACTACCTGCAGTTGATGCGTGGCAGTAATCCGGAAAGTCGGCAGCAGGAAATCTCGGAAATCTCGCGGTCTCTGAAGGCCCTGGCCAAGGAACTGGACCTGCCGGTGGTGGCCTTGTCGCAGTTGAACCGCTCTTTGGAGAGCCGGACCGACAAGCGACCGATGATGGCCGACTTGCGTGAATCCGGTGCTATCGAGCAGGATGCCGACGTGATCATGTTTGTCTATCGTGACGCGGTCTATTGTGATGACTGCAAAAGCCGTGAGAAGACCTGTGATAAAGGGCATGACAAAGATGCCGAAATCATCATCGGCAAACAGCGGAACGGCCCCATCGGCACTGTTCATCTGACCTTCCGCGGTGAATTCACCCGCTTCGAGAACCAGGCGAAACGGGAAGAGGGATACTGAGCCCCCCAAGGGAGCTCAGATTTCAGATCATAAATTTCAAATCCCGCTCCCCACTGGGGGGGGGCGGGTTACTCACCGTTGCCGCGTTTGACCGGGATGTTCAGAGTGGTGATCTTTTTGCGCAGGGTGTTGCGGTTGATGCCGAGAATCTCTGCGGTGCGGACCTGGTTGCCCTTGGCTTTTTTGAGGACGATGTTGATCAGCGGCCGCTCGACCTGATGCAGAACCATCTCGTAGAGATTATTCATTTCCAGCAGGTTCATCTGGACCAGCGAATTTTCCAGCTTCCGTGAAACCAGTGCTTCCAGTGATTCGTCCTGACTCTGGACTTTTTCTTCCGTATTGATCAGCCCGGGAAAGTCGGATGGCGTCAGGACGTGGTTGGGAGAGAGCAGGGCGGCGCGTTTGATGACATTTTCCAACTCCCTGACGTTCCCCGGCCAGTGGTAGGCCTGGAGCATTTTGATCGCTTCCGGACTGCACTCCATGGCATCGATGCCGAGATCCTGTTTGGCGCGCTGCAGAAAGAACTCGGCCAGCATCGGAATGTCGTCCTGTCTTTTTCGTAGCGGTGGCAGGCTGATGGGAACCACGTTCAGGCGATAGTAGAGATCTTCCCGAAATTGCTTCTGCTTGACCAGCTCGGCGATGTCCTGATTGGTGGCTGCAACAATCCGCACATCCACCCTGATCGTCTGGCTACCCCCGGTTCTGGTGATCTCTTTCTCCTGCAACACCCGCAACAGTTTGGCCTGCAGTTCCAGCGGCATATCGCCGATCTCGTCAAGGAACAGGGTACCGCCGTCGGCCTGCTCGAATTTCCCGCTCTTCCGATCCGTTGCCCCGGTAAAGGCCCCGCGTTCGTGACCGAACAGTTCGTTTTCCAGCAGCTCATGGGGGATGGCGGCGCAGTTGATCGCGATAAAGGGTTTGCCGATACGCTTACTGTTGATGTGGATGGCCCTGGCGATCAGTTCCTTGCCGGTGCCGCTTTCGCCGGTGACCAGCACGGTTACATCCGATTCTGCAACCCGCCCCAGGGTCTTGTAAACTTCCTGCATCAGTTGGCTGTTGCCGATAATGGAGCGGCCGAAGCTGAATTGCCCCTGCAGTTCTTCCTTGAGCTGATCAATCTGCTCAGTGACTTCCGCGGCTTTTTCCGCCTTGAGAATGATCGCATCGAGAGCAGCCAGGTCGAAAGGTTTGGTCAGGTAGTCATAGGCCCCGTTCTTCATGGCAGTCACCGCATGCTCCATGGTGGCTTCAGCGGTCATGATGATTACCAGGGTGTCCGGATGTTCGATACGAAACTGTTTGAGCAGGTCAAGCCCCTGAATGCCCGGCATTTTGATGTCGAGGACCGCGAGGTCGTAATGATGCCGCCGGGCCATGTTGCGGGCCTGCGCCCCATCTTCCGCCAGATCGACGGAAAAGCCCTGTTTTTTAAGAGCTTTGGACAGGACCCAGCGAATGCTTTCTTCGTCATCGGCAACCAGGATGCGTTCTATTGCCATGTAGTTTTCCTCTTTCAGCAGATGTCGCAAGCAAGCACCGGCTGCGCATTTCGCAGGCGGGCAACCAGTGGCGACCGGATTCCCATGATCATCCGGTTGTTGACCAAGTTCTTACGAACGATTATTGAACAGGGGTAAGGAGATATTTACGGTCGTGCCGCCTTCAGGGCGTTTTTCGAAATGCATCAATCCGCCGTGATTGGTGACAATCTTCTGGCAAATCGGCAAACCGAGACCGTTTCCTCCGGTTTTAGTCGTATAAAACGGGGTGAAAATTTGTTCCAGTTCCTCCTGGCCGATTCCGGGTCCCTGATCGCTGATGCTGATGAGAACCATCGGGGTCGGCCTTGAGCCGGGGAGAGATAGATGATATTCAGCATCAATGCGGCTTTCAAGTAAAATTTCCGTATTGTCGGGGGTAGCCTCGCAAGCATTTTTCAGCAGGTTCAGGAACAGTCGGGTGAGCAGGTCCGGGTCTCCGGGAATTTCCGGGATGCTGGGGTCAAGCTGCCATTTGAATTGAATCCCGCGCTCGCGGACCGAATTCTTCTGCAGGGTCACGATTTCATCAAGCAGCCTGCTGACATTGACCGATTGGAAGCAGGCCTTGCGCGGTTTCGCCAGGTCGAGGAGCTCTTCGATGATCCGGTTGATCCGCTCCGTTTCGCGGACGATCAGGCTGGTATATTCATGGAGGTCATTGGTCTGTCCCAGTTCCATTTGCAGCAGTTGGGCAGACCCCTTGATACCGCCGAGGGGATTTTTGATTTCGTGGGCCAGACCGGCGGCCATGGTACCGACCATGGTCAGGCGATCGGCGTGGCGCACGGCGTCCTCCAGGGATTTGACCTGGGTCAGATCATGCATGATCAGCACGGCCCCCTGCTGCGGTCCCGGGGTCGAAAAAATAGGTGACACGGTGACACTGACCGGCCGCGCCCGCCGGGTTCCGGTCGGCTTCAGGGTCACTGTTTCGTGGTCGGAAATGGACCGTCCTTCATCAAGCGCCTTGCGGGTCAGATAACAGAGGGTTTCCTGCCAGTCAAAACATTCGAAAAAAGATTTGCCCAGGCTGGTTTTTTCGGAGCGGCCCGTGAAACTCTGCGCCGCCGGATTAAACAGGTTGATGACTCCGTTCTGGTCAACGGCGATGACGGCATCGTCGATATTCTCCAGAATCATCAGGTATTCTTTCTGGGTCAGTTTTTTTGCTTTGTTCATGCCGCTTCTTCAGTCTGGGTGAAAAACGCTTCGGTGAGTCTGATCACATTGGTCAGACAGTCACACTGTTGCAGTTCCTTGCGAAATTGGCTGGCGCCCTGCAGTCCGCGGGCATACCAACACAGATGCTTGCGCATGTCGAGAACGGTTTTCCGGTCGCCGAACAGGTCCTGATGATACTGCAGGTGCAACAGGGCCACCCGGAGTTTCTCGGTGACGCCCGGCTGCAGCACCGGCTGGTTGGCCAGCAGCTGATTGATCTGCTCGATCAACCAGGGGTTTCCGTAACCGCCCCGGCCGATCATCACCGCGTCGCAACCGGTTTCGGAGAACATCTTTCGGGCCTCTTCCGGGGTGGTGATGTCGCCACTTCCAAACACCGGTATACTGACCGTTTTTTTCAGCTCGCCAATTAACTCCCAATGGGCCTGCCCGGTAAAGGCCTGGCTGCGGGTTCTGGGGTGCAGGGTCAAGGCATCCGCACCTTCCGCTTCGGCGATGCGGCCGATCGTCAAAAAATTGATGGATTCTTCGTCCCAGCCGGAACGAATTTTTATGGTCAGGGGGCCGGAGTAGGCCCGGCGAACCGTACCGATGATCCTTTTAACCCGCTCCGGAGACCTTAACAGGGCACTTCCGGCGCCACTGCGGATAACTTTTTTGACCGGGCAGCCCATGTTGATATCGAGCAGGGCTCCGGCATCGGCAATCAGCTGCGCCGCTTCGCCAAGAACCTCGGGATCGTCCCCGAACAGCTGAATTCCTAACGGAAATTCACTTGCATGAGACTCTAGTAACTGCCTGGTTTTCTTGCCTTCCCGGATCATGCCGTTGGCGCTCACCATCTCCGTATAGACCAATCCTGCTCCGAAAGATTTCATAATTCTACGGTAGGGGAGATTGCTGATTCCTGCCATAGGAGCTAAAATAACCGGACTGGTTAACTTTAATGATTTTATCTGGAGAGACTTTTTTTGCATAATATTTAGGCATCTTATCAGTATCTTGCTGAAGAGCAAGGAAAAAATGGCGTTATCGGGCCTGTTTTATTCCCCTGGCTGAGTTTTTCTTCTGGGATATTGTATACAATTTACAGCTTGACAAACAGGGGCTCGAGTTGCTAGAACGATATTTGGAAATTTAAGAGAAGGAAGGTTTTTAAGGATCGTTTTTCCCCTATTTCTTACTATCCCGGCACTGTTTGCAGGGATGAAAATAAAATGACGTTCGGGCGGGCGCTTTTTGTTTTTATCATTTCCTGTATTGCTGCAACATTTACCGGTGTTGCAGGTTTTTCATTTCGGCTCGACAGGGCCAATGACTGTGTCAACACCCATTTTAAAGGAGAGAGATTATGTCGTCATTAAAAAAAGTACTGGCTCAAAAGATTGCTGAACATCGCCCTCGTACGATGAAGCTGGTCAAGGAATATTCCGATGTCAGTCTCGGCGAGGTTACGGTTGGTCAGGCCATCGGCGGCGCCCGCGGCATCAAGTGCCTGGTGACCGATATCTCCTATCTGGATCCTTTTGAGGGGATTCGTTTCCGTGGCAAAACGATTCCGGAAACCTTTGCGGCCCTGCCCAAGGTGCCGGGGAGCGATTATCCCTATGTCGAGGGCTTCTGGTGGATGCTGTTGACCGGCGATGTGCCGACCATGGAGCAGACTCTTGAGGTCGTCGAGGACTGGAAAAAACGCTCTCAGGTTCCGGCCTATGTCATCGATGTGCTGCGTGCCATGCCGCGCGACTCTCACCCCATGGCCATGTTCTCCTCCGCAATTCTGGCTATGCAGCGGGATTCGGTGTTCTCCCACACCTATTCCTCAGGTAAATTCAACAAAATGACCTGCTGGGAAGATATGTTTGAAGATGCCAGCAACCTGATGGCAAAGTTGCCTTCCATCGGTGCTTACATCTACCGGATGAAGTACAAAGGCGACACCCATATTCCGGCTGACCCGGATCTGGATTTGGGCGGCAACTTCGCCCGGATGATGGGCATCGACAAGCCGTATGACGATGTCGCGCGGATGTATTTCATCATCCACTCCGACCATGAGTCCGGCAATGTGTCGGCCCATGCCACGCACCTTGTCGCTTCCGCCCTGTCGGATGCCTACTATGCCTACAGCGCCGGGATCAACGGTCTGGCTGGTCCGTTACACGGTCTGGCCAACGAAGAAGTGTTGCGCTGGACCCAGAATTTCATGTTCCATCTGGGTGGAGAGGTTCCGACCGAGGAGAAGTTGAAAGAAGCGCTCTGGGCGACCCTGAACAGCGGGCAGGTTATTCCGGGTTACGGGCATGCCGTGCTGCGCAAAACCGACCCGCGGTATACTTCGCAACGCGAATTCTGCCTCAAGACTCCGGGGTTGAAAGATTACCCGCTGTTCAAGTTGATCAGCATGATTTTCGATGTTGCTCCGGGTGTCCTGCAGGAACATGGTAAAGCCAAGAACCCCTGGCCGAACGTCGATGCTCAGTCCGGTGTTATCCAGTGGTATTACGGGGTGACCCAATATGAATTTTACACCGTCCTGTTCGGTATCGGCCGCGCCCTTGGCTGCTTGGCCAATATTACCTGGGACCGCGCACTCGGTTATGGTATCGAGCGGCCGAAGTCGGTGACGACAGCCATGCTGGAAGACGCTGTCGGGATCAAATGATGGCAATCTTTTGAAGTTACTGTTTTCTGTTGTTGCTAATGGGGAGGTCCTTTGGGCCTCCCTTTTTTTATTCCTTGGCTGTTGATTTTCCCTTAACCCGGATATAATCTTGAAAGAATTTTCATCTTAATCTGTTTTCAGGAGTAAAAAAATGAAACGTGATCCATTGCTGTTAGTTGTCGTGCTGTTTCTTGTCGTCGGTCTGAGCGGCTGTGCTACCAATACGACTCATGAAAATACTAAGAAAGGTGCCGGCATCGGCGCTCTGGTCGGGGCTCTCTCCGGGGCCATTATCGGCTACCAGAACGATCATTCCGGCGGCGCGTTGCGCGGGGCTCTGATCGGCGGTGCCGCCGGTGGCGCTCTTGGTGCCGGGGCTGGCGCTTATATGGACAAGCAACAGACCGAGTTTGAACAGCAACTGTCCACCGAACAGGCCCAGCATCAGATTGAAATCGAGCGCCAGCAGAATGAAATCCTCAAGCTGACCATGAGCAGTGAGGTCTCATTCGACTTCAACTCGGCCAGCCTGAAGCCGACATTTTACTCATCCCTGAATAAAATTGCCGATATCATGGCCCGTTATCCGCAGACCCAGATCCTGGTGGTCGGCCATACCGACAGTGTCGGTTCCGAACAGTATAATCTCGACCTGTCGCTGCGTCGGGCCAATGCGGTCGCTAACTATCTGATCAGCCATGGTGTGGCACAACAGCGGATGGGGACCGAAGGTCACGGTGAAATGGAGCCGATCGCCAGTAATGATACCGCGGATGGACGAGCCCGGAACCGCCGAGTGGAAATCTTCGTGGTCCCGAATAAAAATGCCGGAGCCAATTAATCGGCAGACTTGCTGGTTATCCGAAACTGATGCTTCAAGAGAGAGCCCTCGCGCGGGGCTCTTTCTTTTTCCAGCAGGCTGACCTGGCCGTCCCGGTCGATAAGGAGCAGGCAGGAGCTGCGGGTTCCGTAATTGGGCGTGTGGATAAACGCTGGGGATAGCTGACGCTCCAATTCCAGGCTGATGCCGGTGGCGGGGAGCTGGTGGTCCGGCGCGATGTCCCGGTCCTCAAGGATGGCCAGCAGCTTTGCAGGGTCTGGCTCCGGGTTGCGGAGCGTTTCGGCAAGGCGTTTTTTGCCTTTGGCGACCTTTGGCCAGGGCGTATCCAGGGTCGCGTTGCTAAGCCCGTGAATTCCGGCCTGCAGGGGAGTGACGGTGCCGGTAGCATTGGAATAATGCTGCAGCTGAGTGTAATGGCCGAAGAGGAGATTGTAACCACGATAGGCGGTTCGGGATTCCTGCAACCGGGTGACGAAACGGAGAGTGGAGAGTTGTTGATCCAGAAACAGCAGGGGGAGCTCGCCACGGCTGCGGAAATTTCCGGTCGGTGGAGTGCCTGAGCGGACATTGGTCAGGGCGGCGAAGTCGCCACTGCGGGTGATGCCGAGCCAGGTGCCGCCACCTTCAAGATCTTTGCCGGCGAGCAGCGCTGGGCGGTCAGGCCACCAGTGGACCGGTTGCGTCGGACGGCTGTAGGCTTCGTCACGATTGGCCGCCACCACCAGCGGATAGCGCGGGTGGGCTTTGTAGGCAAATAGAATCAGGCACATGCAGTTAACGGAGAAGGTCTGATGCCGAGCCTATTGCACATCGAAACGGGCGCGGCTGCCGGGTTATTTTTTCTCTTTCTCTTTGCGGGTGGCATAAATCAGCAGTTTCTGGTCGGTGTAGCTTTCCACTTCGCCGGCAAAAGATTCGATCTGGAAAAAATCGTGGACTTTAGGTGGGGCATCCATGAAATATTTGTTCAGTTCCTGAACCCGGGCACGGTTGAGTCCGGCGGTTTTGACCCATTCCTGAAAATCATGGGTTTTCGAGATGATGATGGTTTCCTGCAGGATCAATTCTGCATCTTCGACCATTTGCCGCCATTCCTGCTCGCTGTAGGCCCTGATATGGGTCGGGTTGCGCATTTTTTCCATGGTCTGGAAAAAATCGGCAATTTCGGGATCGGCAGGCATCAGGGTATCGATGATCGCCATTCGACCGCCACGCCGGAGCACCCGATGGAACTCACGCAAGGCCCTGGGGACATCCGGAAAGTGATGGGGGGCGATGCGACAGGTGAGCAGGGTAAAAGAACCGGCCGGGAAGGGCAGGTCTTCGGCGTCGGCCTCGCGAAAGATAACGTTGTCGACGCGACCTTCTTCCGCAATGTGTTCCTGCGCCTTCTTCAGCATCTGCATGGTCAGGTCCGATGCGACCACCTGCCTGACCAAGGGGGCGAAAAATAGCGCCATGTGACCACCGGCACAGGCAACGTCCAGCAAGTTGTCGTCGTGGGTCGGCTTGAGCAGCCTGGCCGCCTCTTCCAGGTCTTTGCCACCTGAAAAATGTGTTGCTTCGACATAGGCGGCGGCAGTCTTACCGAACTGTTCGCGGACCTGGTTTTTAAACTTGCTATCCATGCAAACTCCTCAAGAGATTTTGCGGGTAGTATACATTTAAAAATAAAAGTTTTGGCAATTTTTTACCTTTACAGTATTTTTGTCTGTTACCGCGAAAGTCAAGAGGCGATCGAAAAAAAGCTGCCGATGCCCAGCTTGGAGCGGATCAGGATCCTGGTCAGGGACCAGCCTCATTCCGTAGTGAGAAGGATGCGGTGCGCCTGGCCAAAGATGCTACTATAGCATTTCTGTTACTCTGAGGGTTGCGATTGCAAAATTGGCGATCCTCAAATTCAAGGAGAATGTATGGACGGATACCGGGTTGGCCCGGAGACGGAACGAATGCTGGAATTGGGCCATCCGTGGATTATTGCGGATCGTTACACCAAGGGCTGGACAAAAGGCGCAAGCGGAGACCTAGTGCTGTTGCAGAACCAGGCCGGCAAGCCTTTGGCAACGGCTCTGCTCGACCCCGGCGACCGGATCATTGCCCGGGTGCTGGCGCGTGGCCAGGTCAAGCTGTCAGCCCATTGGTTTGAGGAGAAATTTCTCGCGGCAAAGGCTCTGCGGGAACACGCCCAACTGACGGAAACCGATGTTTACCGGCTGGTCAACGGCGAAGGCGACGGTCTGCCCGGATTGACCGTCGACCGCTACGGCGACTATCTGATGCTGCAGCTCTATACCGGCGCCTGGGATCGTTATCGGGAGCTGATAACGTCGGCGTTGGTTAAGGTTTTTACCCCGCGCGGGATCTACCGTAAGCTGCGGCCGCAGGAAACCCGTGCCCTGGAGGCCAAGGCAAACAGTAAGAAATACAGCAGCCTGTGCTGGGGAGCAGCGGCCCCGGTGCCGTTGATCGTGCAGGAGCACGGCATTTCCTATCTGGTTGATCTGAGCGAAGGGCTGAACACCGGCATCTTCCCGGACCAGCGCAGAAATCGTCTTGAGCTCATGCCGCGGGTTGTCGGCAAGCGGGTGCTGAACCTGTTCGCGTTTACCGGGGCTTTTTCGGTCGCGGCTGCGGCGGCCGGCGCCGCTGCGGTCACCAGTGTCGACGTCTCTGCGAAATATCTCGGCATTGCCGAGGATAATTTCAAACTCAACAAGCTGGCCAGCGGTCGACATCGCTTTATTGTCGCCGATGTTTTCGCCGAGTTGGCGAAAATGCAGGCAAGCGGAACCCGGTTCGATGTTATTCTATTTGATCCGCCTTCATTCTCTACCACCCGAAAGAGCCGCTTTTCCACCCAGGGCGGGACGGCGAAATTGGTGGCGGCAACCTTGCCCCTTTTGGAACCCGGCGGTCTGCTGGTGAGTTCGTCAAACCATCAGAAGGTGTCTATCGAAGATTATCTGAAGGAACTGCGCCGGGGTGCTTTACAAAGCCATGACGAGCTGCGGACGATTTTTGTCGGCGGACAGCCGGAGGATTTTCCCTGTCCGGTGACGTTCCCGGAAGGGCGTTATCTCAAATTCGTGATCAATGTCAAAGGGCTTTGAGGAGAAAACGGATGCCGCTGAACAACTGACCGGTGGTGATCTTGGCGACAGGGTGAGCATGGTAAAAAAGCGGAAAGTTCAGTTGCATAACCGGATCAGACCGGTCTGGCTGGTGCTGGCGGGCCTGCTGGTGGCTGCCGTTATTGTCTGGCGGGTTTCAACCTGGGCCTATGGTGAAGCGCTGGATTCCTTTGTCAAAACCGGTGAGGAACGGCTGACCCTTTATTCCAGTACCTTGCGGGCCGCACTGAGCCGCTATGCCTATCTCCCCTATGTCCTCTCCCATAACCGGGCGGTGCGCTCGCTGCTGGCCGGTTCCGGGGCCGTGGACGGGGTGGATTACTATCTGGAATCGCTGAACAGGGAAGCGGGTTCGGAAGCTCTTTACGTCATGGATATCGACGGAGATACTCTGGCGGCCAGCAATTGGCGGGACGAGCACACCTACGCTGGGCAGAATTACGGTTTCCGCCCCTATTTTCTGGACGCCAAAGCCGGCCGCAGGGGGTGGTATTTCGGCATCGGGGCAACCACCGGGCAGCCCGGGTATTTCATGTCCCATCCCGTCTTTGAGGACTCCGAATTCCTCGGCGCGGTGATCGTCAAGGTTGACCTGGCCCCGTTGCAGGATGACTGGCACCAGGGAGGGGAGACCGTGCTGGTCAGCGATTCCAACGGCGTCCTCTTTTTGTCCAGCCGGGCGGACTGGCGCTACCGTACCCTGACGCCCCTTGGGCAGGAACAGATCGCGGCCATCCAGGCCGGCAAGCAATACGGCAACCAGGCGTTGGATCTGCTCGATCTGAAACCGCTTCAGACTCTGGCGCAAGGGAAGAAGATCGTTCGCTATCAGGGCGAAAAGTATCTGATGCTGTCACGGCCATTGCCGGATCAGGGCTGGCAGATTCACCACCTGTTGCCCCTGGCGGCTGTCGACGAACGGGAAAAATCGGTGGCCGTCATCGGTTCGGTTTTGGCGCTGCTGTTTTTGGCTTTCGGCATGTATGTCCGCGAGCGCCGGCAAAAGCAGATTTCCCGGCGCAAGGCCCAGGAAGCCGAAGCGGTCCGCGAAATGAACCTGCGGCTGCAGGATGAAGTGGCCGAGCGGATCCGGACCGAAAAAGCTTTGCGTGCGGCCCAGGATGAACTGGTGCAAACCGGAAAGCTGGCGGCTCTTGGCCATATGGCGGCAGGGATTGTCCACGAGTTGAACCAACCGATTGCCGCCATTCGGACCCACGCGGCCAGTTGTCGGTTGCTGCTGGAGCGGCACAATACCGAACAGGTCCGGGATACCCTGGTTTCGATGTCCAGAATCACCGATCATATGGCGTCGATAACCGCCCAGCTGAAAATTTTCGCCCATAAGGCACCCAAGCGGAAGGAACAGGTGGTGTTGCAGGATTGCCTTGATGAGGTGCTGGGCATCACCGGGCCGTTGCTGACGGCCAACGGCATCAAGCTCCATTGCGAGCTTCCTGAAAGTCCGCTGGTGCTGGCCGGGGAACGCGCCAAGATCAAGCAGGTGCTGGTCAACCTGATCGGCAATGCCGTTGATGCGATGCTGGAATGTCCGGAAAAAAATCTCTGGATCAAAGTGACTGCGGACAATATCGATGTGGAACTTACCATCCGCGACAGCGGCCCCGGAATTGCAAAGGAGCATATTGAAGAAATTTTTACGCCGTTTTTTACCACCAAGGATGTCGGAGAAGGGCTGGGGCTCGGTTTGTCGATTTCCTACCGCATCGTTTCTGATCTTGGCGGGACAATCCGGGCTCAGAATCTGGTTGAAGGCGGCGCACGGTTTGTGGTCCGGCTGCCGAGAAGGAATCTTTAAAAGATGAGTACAGAAGATAAAAAAATTATTTTTCTCGTCGATGACGACGCCGATATGCGGGCGGCCACCGGCCAGTGGCTGGAACTTTCCGGCTATACGATTAAAAGTTTTCCTGAGGCCCAGGCTGCCCTTCAGCAGCTGACGGAAGCTTTTCCCGGGGTGGTGGTGAGCGATGTTCGGATGCCGCGGATGGACGGGATGGCTTTATTGGGCCGGATCACGGCCCTTGATCCGGACATCCCGGTGGTTCTGGTGACTGCCCATGGCGATGTGCAAATGGCGGTGGATGCCATGCGCCAGGGTGCCTATGATTTCATAGAGAAGCCTTTTGAGCCGGAACAATTGCTTGATGTCGTGGAGCGGGCTTGTGAAAAGCGTCGGCTGGTTATGGAAAACCGTGAATTACGCCGCAAGTTGTCGAACGATGGCGGCATTGAGCGAAAATTGATCGGTAACAGCGCCCCGATGCGGCGGCTTCGCGAAGAGATTCTCGATATCGCGGAGACCGACGCACCAGTCCTTATTCTGGGGGAGACCGGCACCGGTAAAGAGATCGTGGCGCGCTGTCTGCACGATTTCGGGGCTCGCAAGGACGGCCGTTTTGTCGCGGTCAACTGCGGTGCGGTTCCGGAGACGGTTTTTGAATCCGAGTTGTTCGGTCACGAAAAAGGGGCTTTTACCGGCGCTGACCAGCGCCGCATCGGGCGCTTCGAGTATGCCCAGGGCGGGACACTGTTCCTGGATGAGATCGGCAGCATGCCGCTGCCCCTCCAGGTCAAGGTCCTGCGGGCGCTGCAGGAGAAGGAAATTGTGCGGATCGGCAGTAACGAGGCACACACCCTTGACCTGCGGCTGATCAGCGCGGCCAACACGGATTTGCTGGAAGACTGTGCCGCCGGTCGGTTTCGGGAGGATCTCTACTATCGGATCAACGTGGTCGAACTGCGCGTTCCGCCCCTGCGCGAGCGCAGTGAGGATATCCCGCTGCTGTTCGACTATTTCGCCGCTCGAGCCGCCGAAGATTATCACCGGCCGCAGGTGTCCCTGCAGCTGGCCGATATCGGACCGGTGATGAGTCATGAGTGGCCGGGCAATGTCCGCGAGCTAAAGAATATCGCCGAGCGCTTTGTGCTCTCATCCTTGCCCCTGGAACAACGGCTCAGCAGCATCATGCATCATCCCCAGCGCAATGCGGACGAATGTGCGGGCGGATCGTTGCAGGATCGCTTGCGTTGCCATGAACGGATGTTGCTTGAACAGGCTTTGATCCGGTTTCGGGGTGATGTCCAGGCGGTCATGGATGAATTGGATATTCCCCGCCGGACTTTGAATGAAAAAATGTCGCGGCACGGCCTGGACCGAAGGAGTTATCGCTAAAACCAATCGGCAAGATCTTGCCGATTGGCGCAAATTTGTCGGCAAGATCTTGCCGAAATATCCTGCTTTTCTTTTTAAAACTCCGTTTTTTCAGCCTTTCAAAGATGGCACGTCCTTTGAAGATGCATTCCAACGGGATCATTCTCAACGGGGAGTTCTTGATTGACGTCACTGCCATGAGCCTGAGCCGATCCGCTCCGGCTCTATCGTCTAACCCCGCCTCGATCCGTTTTCCAAAATCTTAGTTAGATGAATGCTCCGGCCGGGCGGCTGTCATCGGATAACCGTCGTTGCTCCTGCCGGGATCTTTAGGATGCTTTTGGCCGCACGTTTGACGCGTGCATAACCTCTCTGGGAGCTCTGCGGTTGCCATTCCGGTATTGCCGGGTTGAATCGTATTCTTCCGGTACGCTCACTTAAGGAGAAAAAGTATGAAGCGTTTCCTGTCTGCAATCTTTATCACCCTGCTGCTGGTCCCATCGCTGTCTTTTGCCGCGAATTATCGTTTCGTTTCGGGTCCGCAGGGCGGCAACTGGTTCGTGCTGGGTGGGGCGATCAGTTCGTATTTCAGTAAAGCCGGCATGAACACCTCCAGCTCAACGGGCGGCGGAGTCTCCAACGTCATGAACGTCGATCGCGGTAAAGCTGATCTCGGCTTTACGGTCGGTTCGCTGTTGGGCGCAGCAACCAAAGGGAAAGGCGTTTTCAAAAAGCCGATCAGCAATGCCGTTGTGCTGTCGAACCTCTATCCCCAGATCACCTATTTCATCGCCCGTAAAGATTTTGTGAAAGAGAATAATATCAAAACCCTGAAGGATGCCTTGGCTGTCAAATCGCTGCGGATCGCCAGCCTGAAGCCCGGCACCTCTTCCGAATTCGTGGTCAGCTCCCTGCTGGATCTCGGTTACGGAATGGATTGGAAATCGATCAAAGAAGGCGGCGGCCAGGTTCAGTTTGCCTCTTACTCTGACGGTGCCGGTCTGATCTCTGATAATCATATCGATATGTTTGCCTTTTCGGTCGGCAAGATCGCTTCCATTATCATGAATATCGAAAGCCAGACTGATATCGTGATCCTGCCGGTTGACGATAACGCTTTGCAGGCCCTCAGTGATGCCTATGGGACCGGAACCCACTACATTGAACCCGGTATCTACAAAAGTGTGACCTCCAACATCCCGACTGTCGGCGATTACACAGTTTGTATCGTCCGCAAAGACATGCCTGACGATGTCGTCAAGAAAATGGCTGCCACCCTGTTGGAAAACAAAGACAACCTGGCAACCACCATCAAAGATTTCGAAGCCTTCAATGCGACCAGCGCAGTTGCCAAAAAACTGCCGATGCACCCCGCTGCAAAAGCATTTTTCGAAGCTCAACAGTAATCAAGACTGCGCAATATCTCGGGATCACGCACAGAGTTGGGCGTGATCCCGGTTTTCCCCTGAGTAAGGAGCTCCTGCATGAGGGAATTTAATAATAAAACACTGAACATCCTGCTTGGCCTGTGGTTGGTTCTCGGCGTTTGTTTTCACCTGTATACGGCAGCGTTCGGGGTTCTCGAAGCCTGGATGCAACGTATGGTCCACTTGTCCTGGGTTTTCCCGATTGCTTTTATCTATTGGCCGTTCAGCAACAAATCGCCCAAGGATAGGGTTCCTTTTTACGACTATATTCTCGCATTTATCTCCATCCTGCCCGGTGCCTACGGCATCTGGAATTCCGATCTGATCCTGTTTCGCATCGACCAGGTCGACCCGGTGACCAATGCCCAGTTGATTCTGGGGATTGTCCTGGTGCTCTGCCTGATCGAGGCGACCCGCCGCCTGCTCGGCTGGCCGCTGACCATCATCAGTTCCTTTTTTGCCTTTTACATGGTGTTCGGCGCCTATTTCCCGGGGATCATGCGCGGTGAGGATTTCTCGTTGCGGGAGGTTATTGAATCCCTGTTTTTGACCCAGGACGGCATTTTTTCCATGCCCTTGGGGGTTTCCGCGACCTACGTGGTGATTTTCCTGATCTTCGGAGCCTTTCTCGAAGTCAGCGGGGTCGGTCCCTGGTTTATGGAGTTCTCATCGCGGGTGGCCGGTAAATCCATCGGCGGTCCGGCCAAAATCGCCGTGGTCAGCTCTTGTCTGTTCGGGTCCATTTCCGGCTCGGCCGTGGCCAATGTTTATTCGACCGGGAACTTCACCATTCCGATGATGAAGCGGACCGGTTTCGCGCCGGTGCTGGCTGGCGGGATCGAGACCATGGCGTCCACCGGCGGGCAGTTGATGCCGCCGCTGATGGGGGCCGGGGCCTTTGTCATGTCCGCCTATCTCGGGGTAGAGTTCAAGGTGATCATGGTTGCCGCGCTGCTGCCGGCGCTGCTCTATTACGGGACCGCGCTGCTGATGATCCACTATGTGGCCAAGCGGGATGGTTTTGTCGGCCTGAAAGAGGCGGATTTGCCGCGCTGGTCCCATGTGCTGCAGCGCAGTTTTCTGCTGCTGCCGATTCTGGTGCTGGTGGTCGCCTTGCTGATGGGGAAAACCCCGATGCTGGCCGGCCTGGTCGGCATTATCCTGGCCTGGGGCGTGTCTCTGTTCAATCGTGGTTACCGGATGGGACCCAAACGTCTGGTTGAAGCCTTGATCATGGCCGGGAAATCCGTACCCGTCATCGCCATTGCCTGCGCCTCAGCCGGGATCGTTATCGGTTCCATCGCCCTGACCGGGATCGGCTTCAAGATCGGGGCGCTGATTTCGACCCTGTCCGGGGATTCGACCTTCATGGCATTGTTCCTGATCGCCTTGCTGGCGGTTATCTTCGGCATGGGGCTGCCAACGACTTCGGCCTATATCATCGCCGCGGCTCTGGGGGTCAGCAGCTTGACCAAGCTCGGTTTTGCCCCTTTGAACGCGCACCTGTTTGTGTTCTATTTCGCGGTGCTGTCCAACATGACTCCGCCGGTGGCGTTGGCGTCCTTTGCGGCGGGAACGATTGCCGGAGACAGTCCCATGAAGATTGCTGTGACCGCGATGCGTATCGGTGTGGTTGCGTTTATCGTCCCCTTTGCGTTTGCTTATGATTCGGCGTTGCTGCTGCAGGGAACCTGGCTGGAGACCGTGGGGGTCATTGTTTCTGCCACGGTGGCCGGCTACCTGTTATCGGTCGGCTTTGCCGGTTTCTTCCAATCCAAACTGGCCACCTGGAGTCGTGCGCTGATCATCGCCACCGGAGTGCTCTGTTTCTTCCCGCACTGGCCTTACCGGCTGGTTGGCCTGGCGATCGGGATTGGTGTGCTGGTCCTTCTGCAATTTAAAGAGGCGGCCTTTAAAAAGACCCTGCCGGTGCAGAACTGAGCCCCTCTTCGGTACCGTTGCCGGTCTGAGTTTATTTTCCTGCCTGTGTCTGAGGCAGAACCATTCATTGCTAATGATCCGCAGAAGACTGCCCGCTTCTGCGGATTTTTTTTCCTCGCTAAGTGGCCAAGCCTACAAGGAATGGTGGCCTCGGGGCTTGAATAATCGGTCTCTGATCGTATATTCTGCGACATCTCCAACCTCTCCTGGTAGAAAGGAACTGTCATGATCTTTAAATACGCCCTGGTTCGCCGCCCTGGCCGCAGTATCTGCAATGGCCTCTCCACCTCGAACCTTGGCCAGCCGTCTTATCCGCGGGTGCTGACCCAGCATGATGCCTATATTGAGGCTCTACAGCGGTGTGGGCTGGAGGTGATTTGCCTGGACCCGCTGGAGGAGTTCCCCGATTCGACCTTTGTGGAAGACACGGCGGTGCTCATCAAAAACTGTGCGATCTTGACCGCACCGGGAGCCAACTCGCGGCGCCGGGAGGTCGCTGCTATAGCCCCGGTGCTGGACGATTTTTTCCCGGAGGTCAGAAGGATAGAGCCTCCCGGTCAGTTGGACGGCGGTGATGTCATGGCGGTCGATTCCTGTCTTTATGTTGGACTCTCTGGGCGGACCAACCAGCAGGGGATCGAGCAATTGAGCGAGATCGTTAGCGCGTACGGTCTGCGGGTGAGTGCGGTTCCGGTTCGCGGGTGCCTGCATTTGAAAACCGGCGTGACCAGGATCGCCGAGCGGACCCTGCTCGGCACGGAAAGCCTGCTCGGATTTCCGGGGTTTGCCGACTTTGAAAAAATCAATGTCGGAGCGGATTCCGCTGCCGCGGCCAATTGTATTGCGATCAATGGAAAATTGTTAATGCCGGCCGGCTTTCCGGCGCTTAAGGAGATGCTGAGCGGTTGTGGTCGGGAGGTGATCGAAGTGGATATCTCCGAGTTTGCGAAAATCGACGGCGGTCTGACCTGCCTCTCGCTGCGATTTTAATCAGCCCAGACTCCCCCTTTGCACACCTCTGTCAGCCGTATGATCTTCGCTCATACGGCTTTTTCTGTTACAAACCTATAAAACAACTATAAAACTATGTTATTTTTGGTATGCTTGCAGCTGTTGGAAAGGATTATAAGCCTGTTGAACGGACAAACATCGTCAGGGACTTTTCCCTGACCACCACCTACCCCCCTACTGTCGAGGAGGATGAAAATGTCACTTGCAAGATGTTTCAGGAAGCTGGTGTTTGTTGTTGTTGCGACGACTTTTGTGTTGGGTTTCGGCAGCGGTGTACAGGCCGCTCCGGCAGAACGGAATTATCTGATGGCCACCGCTTCAACCGGTGGAACTTATTACCCGGTCGGGGTTGCTCTGTCGACTCTGGTGAAAGTCAAACTCCAGCCGACGGAAAAGATTGGCATGTCAGCGATCAATTCGGCTGGTTCCGGTGAAAACATCAAGCTGCTGCGCGAAAACGAAGTCCAGTTCGCCATCTTGCAGGGGCTCTTCGGTTCCTATGCCTGGAACGGCACCGGGCCGATTGCCAGCGAAGGTCCGCAAAAAAACCTGCGCTCGGTGACCATGCTCTGGCAGAATGTTGAACATTACGGGGTTCTCAAAAAATTTGCCAAAACCGGGACAGCATCGGATCTCGCTGGTATGAAAGGCGAGACCATGTCGATGGGGAAAAAGAACTCCGGCACCATCGGCTCCAACAAGGTTATTCTGGGTAACCTCGGCATTGATATTGACAAGGATTATAACCTGATCTATGTCGGCTATGGCCCGACGGCCGATGCCCTGCAAAACGGCCAGATCGCCGGCTTCGGCATCCCGGCCGGAGTGCCGGCCAGCGCCATCACCAAGGCGATGGCGAACCTCGGTGACGACATGGTCATCCTCGACTTCACCGATGAGCAGCTTAAACAGGCCGATGGCGGCCTGGAACTCTGGACCCGGTATGTCATCCCAGCCGACACCTATCCCGGCCAGAAGAAAGACATCAACACCATCGCCCAGCCGAACTTCCTCGGAGTCCGCGCCGATGTTGATGAAGATGCCGTTTATAAAATCACCAAAACGATTTATGAAAACCTGCCGTTCTTGAATGCGATCCATGGCGCTACCAAAGCCATGGCCATTGAAAAAGCGATTTCAGGGCTGCCGATGCCGTTGCATCCGGGTGCCTTGAAGTATTACCAGGAAGTCGGCATCAAAGTTCCCGCCCGTCTGATTGCCAAGTGATCGTCACCTGATTGCCGGTTTACCCGGCCGCCTGCTCAAGGGGTGGCCGGGTTTTTATATCTGGAGCTTACTTTCTTATGACAGCCACAGAATCCGAGCCGTTTAAGACTGAATCAAAAATCCTGCTTGTCCTCGGGGTCGCTATCGCTCTGCTGCATATCTGGTTCAATGTATTCACCGTGCTTTCGTCCCTGTGGCAGAATGCCCTGCATTTTGCCGGTTTTGCCCTGATGGCGGCCTATGTCTATCCGTTGCGGAAAGATCCGTCCTGGGCGTGGCGGATTCCCGATGTCCTTCTCGGGCTGGCTGCGGCGAGTTCGGCCATCTACATGATCGCCATGGAAGATGCCATTTATGCCCGAGGGGTACGCCTGGCTACGCCCGAATGGATCGCCGGAATCGTACTGATCCTCTGTGCCCTTGAATTTACCCGCCGGGTGGCTGGCTGGTTTATTCCCGTTCTCATCATCATCGCCCTGACCTATGTCGGCTGGTGGGGGGCGGATATCTCCGGGGTGTTCAAATTTGCCGGGCTCAGCACCGAAACCATTCTGTTCCGCAGTGTTTATGGCGATGATGCCCTGTTCGGCACCATTGCGCTGATTTCCTCATCCTACGTCTTCATGTTCATCCTGTTCGGTGCTTTTCTGCTGCGCTCCGGGGCCGGGGAGTTTGTCATCGATCTGGCCCGCGCCGTGGCAGGCCGGATGGTCGGCGGACCCGGGTTGGTCGCGGTGCTGGCCTCCGGTCTGATGGGTACGATCTCCGGCTCTGCGGTTGCCAACACCGCTTCGACCGGAGTCATCACCATTCCGCTGATGAAACGGGCCGGTTTCCCGGCCAAGTTCGCCGCCGGGACCGAAGCTGCTGCCTCGACCGGGGGGCAGCTGATGCCGCCGATCATGGGCGCAGGGGCCTTTGTCATGGCCACTTATACACAGATTTCCTACAACACTATTGTGCTGGTCAGTATCCTGCCGGCCATTCTCTATTTTGCGACGGTCGCGTTCTTCGTTCGGATCGAAGCGAAAAGAAGTTATGTGACCGCCCTTGACGATGAGAAGGTTGCCGCCCTGGAGGTTTTGAAAAAAGGCGGGATTGTTTTTCTGCTGCCCATCGGTGTGCTGATCGGACTGTTGATTTACGGTTTTACCCCCACCTATGCGGCCGGGATCAGTATTATCGCCGTGGTTGCTTCGTCCTGGCTGACCGGCAACCGGATGGGGCCGAAGGAAATCATTGAAGCCATGGCGCTGGGCGCCCGGAATATGGTAATGACCGCCATCCTGCTCTGCACCGTCGGCCTGATCGTCAATGTTATTTCAACGGCTGGTATCGGCAATACCTTTTCGCTGATGATCAACCAATGGGCCGGTCACAGCCTGGTGATCGCCATCCTGCTCATCGCGCTGGCGTCCCTGGTGCTCGGCATGGGGCTGCCGGTGACGGCGGCCTACATTGTTCTGGGCACCCTGTCAGCGCCTGCCTTGCACGGACTGATCGCCGATGGTCTGATGGTCAAGGCGCTGGTCAGCGGGCAGATCCCGGAGGCCGCCAAGGCGATTTTCATGCTCGCGGCACCGCAGCATCTGGCAGAGATCGGCAACCCCATGAATACGGCCACGGCCAGAGCTATTGTCGACGCCATCCCCATGGACATGGCCGGCATGGTGCGCGAAGCGGTTCTCAGCCAGCACAGTCTGACCTTTGCCCTGCTCTCGGCGCATCTGATCGTGTTCTGGCTGAGCCAGGACTCCAATGTGACCCCGCCAGTGGCATTGGCAGCCTTTACCGGCGCGGCTATTGCTGGCACCAAACCGATGGCGACCGGACTGCAGGCTTGGAAACTGGCCAAGGGGCTTTATGTGGTACCGCTGCTGTTTGCCTATACGCCCTTTATCGGCGGCACCTGGTCCGGGGATCTGACCATATTTTTCTTCGCCTTTTTCGGCCTGTACGCTTTTGCCGCTGGAATTGAGGGCTTCATGGAAGCCAAGCTGAATCTGCCGTTCCGGCTGCTCTCGCTGGCCGCTGCCGCCGCATTGCTGTGGCCGGCTTCCTGGTTGGTCCATCTGACTGGGTTAGTCGTTCTCATCGGCCTGTTCATCCTGAGTAAACATAAAGACAAAAGCGGCAACAAATTGCAGCAGGCTCCAGCCTGAAAGATCTTTGCCGGAGCGAAGACCTGTTGAACAGACTAAGGGCTGCACCGGTCCAAAACCCGAAAAACATAGCGTCATGACCAGTAAATGATCAAAGTCCGGCTTTTTTGCCGGACTTTTTTATTATGATTATTTTAATTTCATTATGTTTATGTTAGGTTTCTATTACAATTTTTTGAAGTTACAGGAACGGTGCAATTTTTGTTGCAGCCGCAAGTTTTTTAAAAACACTGAAAATCTATTAATATCAGTAGCTTATGTAGGGATTGCAGAAAGGAGATCAACTTAGATTGAAACCCGGCTCTTGAGACGTGTCAAAAATCTTCAACAAAAACAGCAAGATATTTGAATAATTGGCTGGTACTAATTTTGCAGTAAATTAGCGATGTTTAGCCCATGCAACCAGGCCAATCATAAATGTTGAAGAGAGGAACTGACATGCTGAAGAGATTGAAGATTAACTACAAGATGTTGCTGCTGACCGGTTCTATTCTGACTTTGTTGCTTGTCACGCTGCTCTGGGGGATTTCCGGTCTGTCCAGAACTGTGGCTAACGGCAAAGAGATGGCAGCCGGAAACAAGCTGCGGGGCGAACTTCTGGCCCGGGAAGTTGATCATCTGAATTGGGTTAAACAAGTGTCAACCTTTCTGACCAATGCCGATGTGACCGATTTGAGTGTGCAGATGGACCATACCCAGTGCGCCCTTGGCAAGTGGTTGTACGGTGAAGGTCGGCAGCAGGCCGAAGCGCTGGTTCCTGAACTGGCCGACGCTTTTAAAGCATTGGAAAAGCCGCATCAGCTGCTGCATGAATCCGCGCGCAAGATAAAGGAGGCTTTTCAGCCGGCGGATCCTTATTTGCCCCAGTTTCTGACCGAGAAAGAACTGGAGCATATGAACTGGATTTATCAGATTCAAAGCGCCATTTTGGCGAAAGCTGATTCGGTTGCGGTTCAGTTTGATCCGACCAAATGCAGCTATGGCAAGTTTCTGTATGGAGAGGAGGGCGAAAAAGCGCGCCGGAACCCGGAGCTTGGGGCCATCCTGAGTGCTGCTGAAGAACCCCATAAGCGACTGCATGAATACGGCAAGAAGATTAATGACTTGCTGGCTGCAGGGCGTTTTGCCGAAGCTTCCGGTTATTTTTCCGAGGTGGTGATCCCAACCTTGGGAGAAACCAGACAGGCACTGGCCGATGCAACCCGGACCGCAACCGCGGCATTGGATGGGCAACGGAAGGCCAACCTGATTTTTGCCGGTGAAACCCAGCGCTATCTGCAGGAGGTACAGGGAATTCTGCACGATATGATCAGGGTCTCAACCGAGCATATCATGACCGATGACAAGATGATTGCAGCCGCGGTCGGAACCCGGACCGGGATCAGTGTGATCGGGATTGTGGCGTTGCTAGTCGGGATGGGGCTTGCCTTCATCATTTCGCGCAGCATTACCAGGCCGCTGCAGCGGGCTTTTGCGGTGATCAGTCAATACGGTCAAGGGGACACCAGGGACCAGGATCTACCCATGGGGGGTCCTGTCAATTGCTCGGTCGTCAATCATTGCGGCCAGAACAGCTGTCCGAGTTTTGGCAAAGAGGTTTATTGCTGGATCGATAGCGGCACCTTCGGACCCAACCCGGTCTGTGTCAAGTTGACGGACGGCACCTACCGGGATTGCCGTGAATGCAAGGTTTATAATGCCCGGGATGAGATCACCGAGCTTGGCTCGGTGCTGGTCGGGATGGCGAAGAGCCTGCAGGGGCGCAGCGAGTTGGCCGAAGCCATTGCCAGAGGCGACCTGACTCGGGATGTGACAGTTGCCTCTGCGCATGATCAGCTTGGTCATGCTTTGAAAGCAATGCTTGAAGGCCTGCGGGACATGGTTGGTAGTATTCAACTGGCCGGTGAGCAGATCGCCACCGGGGCCGGGCAGGTTGCGGACGCCAGTCAGGCCCTGTCGCAGGGGGCCACCGAATCGGCCAGTTCTCTGGAAGAGGTCACCGCATCTATGGATGAAATGGCCAGCCAGGTCAGAATCAATGCCGAAAATGCCGGCACCGCCAACCGCCTGTCCGGAGAGTCGAAGCAGGCTGCGGAAAAAGGCGATCGGCAGATGGCGGAGATGGTTGAGGCCATGGCGGAAATCAACCAGGCCGGGCAAAACATCAGTAAGATCATCAAAGTCATCGACGAGATCGCTTTTCAGACCAACCTGCTGGCCTTGAATGCGGCCGTGGAAGCCGCCCGGGCCGGCCAGCACGGCAAAGGGTTTGCCGTGGTGGCTGAAGAGGTTCGCAATTTGGCCGCCCGCAGCGCCAAAGCGGCCAAGGAAACAGCCGCATTGATCGAAGGTTCGGTGGCCTTAACTGATCGTGGTAACCAGATGGCGCAGCAGACCGCCGGCGCACTGAAAGAGATCATGAGCGGGACCAATCAGGTGGCGGAACTGCTGGAAGAAATCGCCGCGGCTTCCAATGAGCAGGCCCAGGGGATCAGCCAGGTATCCAGCGGCTTGGCCCAGATCGATCAGGTCACGCAGCAGAATACCTCCAGCGCTGAAGAAAGTGCCGCCGCCGCAGAAGAACTGTCCGGTCAGGCGCTGCAGATGCAGGACATGCTGAAGCGGTTTGTGCTGCATTAAACAAGGAGGAACGGCAGGCTTTAATTTGCTGTCTAAAATATATGCCTCTGAAGGTCGGAAGGGGCAGCTGCGGCCGTTCAACGAAGCGAGAGTCCTATTGAAGCACCCTTGGTGGTCAAGGGTTGAGTTGTATTTTTTTCATCCAAGTGTCCAATCATCGAATCCGGAAAGAGGGCGCTGTTTTCGACGGAGAGTTCTGCATGAAGATAAGAACGAAATTTGTTCTGCCGATGACGATTCTGGTTTTGGTTTTTGCTTTGGTGACAGTGTTTGCCATCAACCGGACAGTGGAGGGGCTGGTGGCGAGCCAGGAGGACGCTTCCCTGAATTTTGCCCGGGAAAACCTGGAAAGCAAAGCGGAACAACGTAAATTCAATATTTACACCAGTATTGATCAACTCGGCACCAAAGCTCTGGAGCTCTCTTCGATCTTTACCGAAATCCCTGACGTACAGACTGCTTACCGGTTGGCGCTGCTTGGCGACCAGAATGATGAAAATGATCATGAACTGCAAATGGCGCGTGAGCATCTGCGTAAAGTCATGGCTCCCTACATTGCCGGTTATAAACGGCAAACCGGCCAGCCGTCCCTGCAGCTCCATTTTCATACCCCCAGCGCTCGCAGCCTGGTCCGATTGTGGCGGGATGGCTGGCAGGTCCAGCGGGACGGTAAAAAGCTCGATGTATCAGATGATCTGTCCTCGTTCCGGAAGACCGTGGTCGAAATCAACCAGGGGGATCACAAGCCGATCAAGGGGATCGAAATCGGTCGAGGCGGTTTTGCCCTGCGCGGACTTTCCCCGATTACTTCCCGGGAAGGCAAACATCTGGGTTCATGCGAGGTGTTGATCCCCTTTGCCGATGTCGTTAGCGCCAACCATACCGATGACAGCTATCAGATCGCCGTCTATATGCTGGCGGATTTTCTGCCAATTGCCAAAAAATTACAGGATCCGGCGAAAAATCCGGTCCTGGGAGGAAAATATGTCTTTCTGTCGTCGACCCGGCCGGAAGAGACCACACCATTGCTGACGGCAGCGGTGCTTGACCAGGGCGGGCAGAGCGAACAGCACCAGGTTATTGACCACCATTATGTGAATGTTTTCCCCGTCAACGATTACTCCGGAAAAATTGTGGGCATGATGGCTTTGGTCTACAATATGAACAATATTGAACAATTGTCGGCCGACATCAAAGCGGCCGGGGCTGCGACCATCGGCAAGCTGAACTGGCGGTTCGGCAGTGGCGCTGCAGTCCTGGTGATAATCATCTTTGCGACCGTTTTCCTGATCACGCGGCGTGTCATTGGCCCGTTGCAAGGGCTTGTGGGCGCTGCCCATGGCGTTGCCGTCGGCGATCTCAGTCAGACCGTGGCCTATCGGAGCACGGACGAAGTCGGCGAACTGGCCACCGCTATCAATGGGATGATCGACAGCCTGGCCGCCAAGGCCGAGGAGGCCGGACAGATCGCTCAGGGGAACTTGCAGGTCGATGTGCTGGTCGGCTCCGAGCGTGACCGCATGGGGCAGGCCTTCAGGACCATGGTCTCCAATTTGAATGAAGTCCTGCATGATGTCGCCCAGGTCTCCCAGCGGATTGATGTTGGCAGCCGCCAGGTTTCGGATACCTCCCAGCAGATGTCGCAGGGGGCCTCACAGTCGGCTGCGTCCCTGGAGGAAATCGGCAGCTCCATGAACCAAATCGGCGGGCAGACTCAGCAGAGCGCAGAGAATGCCGGTCTGGCTAAAGAACTGGCGAATGGTGCGCAGAGTGCTGCAACCACCGGCAGTGAGCGGATGGCGGAGATGATTTCCGCCATGGGCGAAATTAATGCAGCAGGGCAGAATATTAATAAGATCATCAAGGTGATTGATGAAATTGCCTTCCAGACTAACTTGCTGGCCTTGAATGCGGCTGTTGAAGCCGCTCGTGCAGGACAACATGGTAAAGGTTTTGCCGTTGTTGCCGAAGAGGTACGTAACCTCGCGGCACGCAGCGCCAAGGCTGCCGAGGAGACCGCTCAGCTGATCGAAGGTTCGGTGGAAAAGGCTGCCAACGGCACCCGGATTGCCGAACAGACCTCCGCAGCTCTGGATGAGATCGTTGCTTCGATCACCAGGGTCACCGATCTGGTGACGGAGATAGCCGCCGCCAGCAACGAACAGGCCGAAGGGATCAGCCAGATCAATCAAGGTTTGGGTCAGATCGATCAGGCGGTCCAGCACAGTACTGCAACGGCTGAGGAGTCCGCTGCCGCAGCCCAGGAACTGGCTGATCTGTCGGCCCAGCTTAAGGACCTGCTGAGCCGTTTTGTCCTGGCCCGGGGGGTGGCTGCAAGCCCTGCTCCGTCGGCCCCCCAGCCGGTGTTGCCGAAGCCGCAGAAACAACCGGAACCGAGCGGGGACTGGGCTGCTGTGCAGCGGGACAGTGCTAAAAAAATAATCCGTCTGGATGATGAAGAGTTCGGCCGTTTCTAGGCGGCTGTGGAAAAGCAGAGCACTGACATAACAACCGGGCAAAAAGCCCGCAAATGAATAGAGGGTCGGATGAAAAAGCAGAGGGTTTGGCGCGGAGGATAGATTTTCAGAACCATTGCATTCAATCAGGATCTGGTCATGGCGACACGCAATGAAGAAAAGCAATCGTTAGCAGCTGATACCGACATTCTGTTATGTGAAGAAAACGCTGCGTTCAAAGTCTGCCTGCGGCTGCAGCACGACGGGATGGAGTGTGTTGCGGATTTCAGCTTCAAGGAGCCTGCGGCCAAAGCCGCCCCGGCGGACTCTGACGCCGGGGGCTGCGGTGCTGAAGAGACCGGTGCCGGCGAACCTGATTCTCGCTGGGGCCTTTGCCCGGTCGAGCTGATCCGCTTGCTGAATCAGGCCGGAGTTGTCCAGACCATCGATTATGAAGCGGTCTACGAACTCTGCGCGGCCATTGAACTCGGCCAGAAACTGGCGCCTGTGGTCATTGCCCGCGGCATTCCCGCCTACAAGGGGACCGATGGCTGGTTTGAACTGCAGGTCAAGACCGGCAAAGAGGGGGCCTCTTTCGTTGAGGACGAAAAAGGCAGTGTCAATTTCAAACAGCTGAATACCTTTAGCGAAATTGAACCCGGTCAAAAGCTCGGCATCGTTCATCCCCCCACCGCCGGAATCCCGGGAATGACCGCCCACGGCCTGCCGATCCCTGCCGAAAGCGGACAGCCGTTTGAATTACAGGCCGGTGAAGGCGTTGTCCTTAAATATAATGGCCGGGTGGCATTTGCCGATAAGTCCGGTCGCGCCCTGCTGGAAAAAAAGACCTTGGCCGTGGTGGATCAATGGGTGATCAGCGGTGATGTTGACCTGAGTGTCGGTAATATCGATTTTCACGGCTATGTCGAAGTCAAGGGCGATGTCCTCGACGACTTCAATATCGTTGCCAAAAAAGGGATCAAGGTGCACGGCCATGTCGGCGCCTGCCTGCTTGAATCCGACTCCTCCATCGAACTGGTCAGTATGGCCGGCAAGGGCAGCGGCAAGATCGTCTGCCGCGGCGACCTCAAGGCCAAATTTCTTAATCATGTCGAGATTGTCAGTTTCGGCCATATCCAGGTCGCCAATGAAATTCGCAACTGCCTGGTCAAATCGACCGGCCGGATCATGGTCGAAAAAGGGGCCATTATCGGTGGTCGCTGCATCGCCCTGGAAGGGATTCAGGCTAAGACCCTGGGCAGCAATTCCGCCCTGCGCACCGATCTGACCGCCGGGGTTTATTTCCCGGACGCAGATCGTTTCGAGTATCTGCGGGAGCGACAGATGAATATCAATCAGCAGCTGCGAAAATTGACCGAGGGGATCTCCCAGTTGCATGTAACCCTGACCAAAAATACCACCTATGCGGAAACCGCCCGCAAACGGCTGCATATCCTCAATGACCATCTGGCCAAACTGGAAGAGGAGAAAGCCCGTCTAAGTTCCGAAATCGCCGCCTCCCGACCGCAGGAATTCAACAGCCGCAATCCCAAGATCAATGTCCAGGGGCAACTGCTCGAGGGAGTGCTCCTCACTCTCGGCAACTGCTGCGAAGAGATCAAGATCGCCCGCAGCGGACCAGTCTCTATCATCGAGAATACCAGGGACGGGGGGCTGCGTTTTCTCCCCATGTCACCGATGGCCCTTTTGGCCGACGAGATCGAGCAGTCATTGTGGGAGGAGGAAGAGACGGCTGAGGAGCCACCAGCTTAGCTGACGACTCCTTGTGGGAGAATAACCGCCTGCCACTGTGCTCAACTTTTTCCTACGATAGAGAATCAACCCTGCCAGCCCGGTCCCAAGCAGTAGCACCGTTGCCGGTTCCGGAACCGGTGCTGCTGCGGCGGTGATTTTTCCAGCTTGACCAAATTAAAAATATTGGCTCTTGAATTTTGTATTCAGCGGAGCCTGAAAAAAAATCTTGCCTTTGTCTTGATCCCAACTCATCGCTTCTTCGGTGTAGGGATTGCCCAGATCGGTGGCGTGAGTTTTGAGAAATTGCGACATCTCTTTCGGTGAGATTTTTTCTGTCGTTGCCATGATTTTTAATTTTGCCATCCTGCGTACCCCCTCAAGATTGAGTCCATGCTGGATGTATACGGGGAAGTAATTCCCGGGCGATAGTCTCGTTAATATTTCGCCGACCGGGTTATAAAGAAAAGATGCGTCCAATGGCGGATTGATTTTAGAAATATTGATATCGTCGGTTACGGCTTGGGCAAAATCCCGAGAAGAGAGTTCGGCAAGGTCAATATATTTTTGCTGTTTCAGAAATTCCCGGTTGAGGGTGGCCTCCGGTTTGAAAAAAAAGCCATCCACCAAAAGGGGCTTTGGCCAGAAATTGCTTTCAAGAGCCAACCCTGCCAATATTCGGCCGATTTGTCCCCGGACAACTTTGGGCGATAGTAATTCATTCCCTTCCAAAGGCATTAAAATATCGTCGAGGTACTGCTGACCTGTCGGACTGATGGGGGGATGGTCGGCCAATTCAGCTGCAAATTTAAAATCCATGCGAAGGCAGCCGATTGCAGTCATCCGCGGGAAAAGAGTTTCAGCATTGCGCAAAACAAACCGCCAGAACCCGGTGTCCTCTTTGAGCCCCGCCAGTGCGTCAGTCATATTGCCAGCGGCGGCGATCATGGCCAATTCCATGAAAAAACTTTTCTGCCCGCTTCTGAGCAGGGAGAAATCCGGTGTCGGGCTAAAATAGCTTATCTTCAACGGTTCCTCATAGCGGTCAAAGGCCCTGAGTGCTTTGTATCCCTGGAGAAGTTTTTCATTCTTTTGGAGGAAAGCTTTGGCCTGGTCCGCATGAGCCGTAACATATGAGATCAAAGTTTCCTTTTCAAAAAGCGTGATGGGAAGTTCTCTCTCATATTCAAATGTCGGTCGCCTTATTAGAGCAGCTTTCCGAAAAGCATCCAGATCCTTTTTCTCAATGGCTTTTTGGGTGGCCTCAAGCTGTTGTTTGCCAACTTCGACCTGCCGGGTCCCTTCCGGAGCGTAACAGCCCAGCATCGCTAACCAGAGATTATTGGCGGATAGCAGCGCAGGAGTTTCCTCTGTCATCAGGGTGACTCTTGAAGGAATGGGTGTTTCATCGTATGTCCAGAGCCCGAGGAAGAAAACGGCATATAAGAGGATAAGCAGGAGACGGATTTTTTGAAACGAGGACATTGTGGTCACCGATGGAAGTATCCATTTAAGCACAATCCCAAATAACTATTATCCGGGACGGTTCCGAGCATAAAATAGAGCAGCCAGGCAAGGCCGCCCATTAGCAGCAGGGCGGTCAGCAGTGACGAGAACTGGCAACCGATTCCGCGAATGACAGAGAAATTCTGAACGGCTCTGAGGTTGATGCCATAATTTCGCAAGCTAACCAGACCGGCCAGGAAAAGGAAGATTCCTCCACCAGTCATGGCAAAGCGAAAGTTGTCGGGGGAAGAAAACCGCTGCAGGGCGAATATCGTAATGAAGCAGACCAGGGCAAATGGGAGAAGCGACCAGGCATAAAGCCGATAAAGCTGTTCGAGTGCTGCTTTGCCACTAAATAACTTGCCGAGAACATATTCTACCCTGGAATAAAAAGATGAGATCAAAAAACCGAGCAGGGGACCGAATAAAATGACCAGCAGAAACGTCAGGGCCGGGGTGAATAGAGACAAGAGCGGGGACAAAATGGTCACCAGCAAAAGGGAGCCCGTTACCGCATTGATGAATCCGGCGCAGATGAGGGAGTGCTCTGCCGCCAGTTGACCAAGGGTATTTGCTCGAAATAACCGGAAAAGAAGAAAGTGCTTCATATCCGTCTTCCTGGTTCTCAGTTAGGCTATTCGAGAACTTCAATTAAAGGCTTAAAAGCGATTTCCATGGCTTTTTGAAATTTTTTTGGATCTTCGACCAATTCTTTTTTGCTCGTGGTTCTGAAAGAATACTTATTGTATTTTCCAACCAGTTCAATTCCACCGGCATTTTCATAACACTTCTGGTTGTCCACGTAAATTTCTACGTATAGAGAGAGGGCCTGGGCTGTTCCTTCAATGAATTGCATTCCAGCGCGACCAGGCGAAAAGTGACTCCAGAAATTCAAAGGATCTTCAGACGTCCCATGCCAGCCCGCTTCATTCTGGGAAATCTCCGCTTTGGTCTCAATGATTCTGGGTTTAATGACAAAGCAAGAACGGTGACAGGTTTCAGAAAACTGTTGGTGATTGATGATATTAAAACCGCTCTCTTGCAGGTAGTGAGCGATCTTCTCTGTCAGGTCGGTCTGCTTTTGCACCGTCATGGGAATACTTGAATCGTTTTGAATGTCTTCAAGGATCCAATTCGCCGTTGACGGATCTGTTTTGAGAAGGTCTGCAGATATTGTGTATGGGTAGGGATGTTTGTTGACGCAACCAGCCAGGGCCAGGCAAATTATTGCCAAGAAAATACAATTTTTCATATCCCCTCCTGAAATGATGGTTTTCAGCTTTCGGATTTCATTTCTTTATAGCCCCGTATTCTGACATTTTTCTGTTTTTTTTCTTTTGTTTCTCGAATTTGCAGTGATTTTTTGTCTTTGCCGGGATCATCGTTGTCACAACTCAAATGCGTGCCCCGATTCCTACATGACCGCGCCAAGCCGCCAGGGGATGAATTCGGAATCGCCATAATCGAGCAGTTCGCTTTTGGTTTTGGTGCCGGAGGCGACGCTCAGGATCTGGTGGAAGATCTGTTCGCCAATTTCGCTCAGGGTCACTCCGGAATCGATCATCACGCCGCAGTTGATGTCCATGTCTTCTTCCATCAGCTTGTAGGTCCGGCTGTTCGAGCAGAGCTTGATGGACGGGGAGGGCTTGCAGCCGTAGGCTGAACCGGCCCCGGTGGTAAAGCAGATGATGTTGGCGCCGCTGGCCACCTCGCCGGTGATAGAGCAGGGGTCATAGCCCGGGCTGTCCATCAGCACCAGGCCGCTGGCGGTGATCGGCTCGGCATAGTGGTAGACATCGACCAGATCCGAAGTGCCACCTTTGGAAACCGCCCCCAGGGATTTTTCCAAAATCGTGGTGAGCCCGCCGGCTTTGTTGCCGGGTGACGGGTTGTTGTTCATTTCCCCGCCGCTGCGGCGGACGTAATCTTCCCACCAGTGGATCCGCTCAATCAGCTTTTCTGCGACCCGTGGAGTGACCGCGCGGCGGGTTAACAGATGCTCGGCGCCATAGATTTCCGAGGTCTCGGCGAGGATCGCGGTGCCGCCGTGCCTGACGATCAGATCGGAGGCGGCGCCAAGGGCCGGGTTGGCGGTGATCCCGGAATAAGCATCGGAGCCGCCGCATTGCAGGGCCACCTTGAGGTGACTGGCCGGAACCTCCTGGCGACTGATGGCGTTGGCCTGGGGCAGCATCGCCTTGATGCATTCTATCCCTGAGGCAATGGCCTTGCTGGTGCCGCCCTGGGCCTGAATGGTCAGTTGTCGGATCATCGCACTGGTGGACTGCTGGCCGAGAATATCCTTGATCTGAAACACCTCGCAGCCAAGGCCGACCAGGAGAATTCCGGCAAAGTTCGGATGGTGCAGATAGCCCCGCAATGTACGCATCAGTGTGTCATAGCCTTCGCCGCTGTTGGCTATGGCGCAGCCGGTGGTGTGCACCAGCGGCACGATGCCGTCGACGTTGGGATAGTCTGCCAGGGCCGCGCCATTGAAATGGGCGGCGATCCGGCGGCAGACCGTGGCCGAGCAATTCACCGTGGATAAAATGCCGATATAGTTGCGGGTGGCGACCCGGCCGTCGGCCCGCACAATACCTTGAAAGGTGGCCCGCTCCTGTTCCGGGAGGAGAGGCAGATGGCGGCGGTCGGAACCGATGGCGTAATCGCGCTGAAAGTCGTGAACTTCGCAATTGTGGACATGGACATGAGACCCGGCGGCGATCTCACCCTTGGCGAAGCCGATAATCTGGCTGTACTTGTAAATGGGAGCGGCGGCGGCAATGGTTCTGGTCGCCACTTTGTGCCCGGCCGGGATGTCCTCGCTGCAGGTGATCTTTTCCGCCGTAATGGCGGTTCCGGCCGGCAGAGTATCTGTCGCAACAACTACATTGTCGTCAGCATGCAGGCGAATCACTTGGGGTTTTGTCATGGTCATCCTTTGTCACTGGTCACTGGTCACTGGTCACTGGTCATTCGTTATGCGTCATTTGTAACGGACTCTCCTTATTTATAGCACTCTTTGGCTCCTGAAGTTCAGTGGTAGATGAGATTCGGCAGCCACATGGAGAACTGCGGGATAAAGGTGACCAGCAGCAGGACCAGGATCAGCGGAATCAAAAATGGCATGGTCGCCTTGGTACATTGCTCAAACGACACCCCTGACACCCTGGACAGCACATACAGCACCATGCCGACGGGTGGGGTGAGCAGGCCGATCATCAGGTTGAGGACCATGATCACACCGAAATGAACCGGGTCGATGCCGACCTGGGTTGCCACCGGCAGCATGACCGGCACCAGAATGGTGATGGCCGCGATGGTCTCCATGAAAAAGCCGACCACGAACAGGATGACATTCAGAATCAGCAGGACCAGGATCGGGTTGTCGGTCAGGCCGGTCACCATGTTGACAAAATGTTCGGTCACCTTGTTACTGGTCAGAATCCAGGCAAAGATCGACGCCCCGGCCACGATCAGCAGGATGATGGCGGTGGTCTCGATGGTTTCCATGGACACCCGGATAAAGCGACGGAAATTCAGGGTCCGGTACCAAATCAGGCCCAGGAACAGGGCCCAGGCCACAGCGGCTGCCGCGGCTTCGGTGGGGGTGACCGCACCGCTCAAAATCCCGCCGACAATGATCACCGGCGTCATCAGCGACATGAAGGCGCGCTTGAAGGTGAACCAGAGGACCTTGATGGAAAAGGCCGCGTCACGGGGATATTTGCGTTTGCGGGCATACCACCAGACCATGACCATCAGCGCCCCGGCCATGAGCAGACCGGGCAAAAAACCGGCAGCAAACAGTTGACCGATGGAGGCCGAAGCCATGACGCCGTAGATCACCATGGGGAGTGAAGGCGGGATAATCGGGCCGATGGTTGAGGATGCCGCGGTCACGCCGACAGAAAAATCCGTGTCATAGCCGGCATCGCGCATGGCCTTGATTTCAATGGTGCCGAGCCCGCCGGCATCGGCCACTGCCGCACCGGACATCCCCGCAAAAATCACCGAAGCACCGATATTGACATGCCCCAGCCCGCCGGACATCCAGCCGACGCAGGCCGTGGCAAAGGCAAAGATCCGGTTGGTAATGCCCACGGCGTTCATCAGAGACCCGGCGAGGATGAAGAAGGGAACGGCCAACAGCGGAAAGCTGTCGATTCCGTTGACCATGCGGTGAGCGACCACAACGTCCGGGACCTTGCCGGTGATCAGGACAAAAAGCAGTGACGATCCGGCCAGGGCCAAAGCGACCGGAACCCCGGTGATGAGGAACAGGAACACAGACGCAAACAGGAATGCGATCGATTCACCGGCAACCGCCAGACCGATGGTGCAGAGGGCAGCCAGAACGATTAAAAATGCATTGAATTTAAGACCAAAACGTTTGGACACAGATGCCTCCTTGTCAGTCTGTCGGGGGGCGAAGGGCGTGTTGAGCATGTTCAAGGCTGATTCGGCTGCCGCCCTGCTTGATATGCTTGATCAGAACCTGGATCGAGCGGATGGCCATCGCTGCCAGACAGATGCTGACCATGTAGTACATGGCGCTTTTCGGAAACTCGATGGAGACCATCATCTGCCGGGTTTTCCCGGCCAGTTTGAAACAGGTCAGGGCCAGCAGCGCGAAGAAGGCAATGCGGCCGACATCGGCGCAATAGGTCAGGATAGTGCCGAATTTGGGTGGTACATAGCGAAACAGGAATTCGACCATGATATGGGTATTCTTGCGTACCGCCATGATCGAACCGATAAAGCCGACCGAAATCAGCAGATAGCGGGCGATTTCTTCGGTCCAGCCGATGGAATCGTCCAGTACATATCTGGAAAAGAACTGGACGAAGATGTCCAGAGCCAGGATCCAAAACACGAAAAACACAACATAGTCTTCGATTCCAAAGGATTTCCAGTCGATCGGGGCATCCAGTTCATCATCCAGGGAACTCGCGTCGATCGATGTTTTGTTGGGCTCTGTCATCTTCGTCCCTTTCATGGTTCAGCTGGTCAACGATCGGTTACAGGGCTTGCAGACGATCCCAGATGTCCTTGGGCCAGGGCACCTCTTTGGGGTGGCTGTTGTAGTACTCTTCGGTGGCTTTTTGCATGGCCGCGACATCGACTTTCTGATTAACGATATTGCCTTGCTGCTCAAACCAGCCGACCAGTTCCTTCTCTTTGTTTTCCACATCGGCGGTACAGTTGTTGGCCGCTTCCATGAGCACATCATGGAACAGTTTGCGGTCGGCATCGTCAAGTCGGTCCCACAACGGACCGCCAACGATCAGCAGCAGACTGTCGGTAATATGACCGGTCAGGTTGATGTACTTTTGTACTTCATAGAATTTCTTGGCCTGGATCGTTGGCAGCGGGTTTTCCTGTGCATCGACCGTCCCCTGTTGCAGAGCCAGGTAAACTTCGGCAAAAGCGATCGGGGTCGGGTTGGCGCCGGTCGCTTTAGGGAAGATGGTATAGGCCGGGGCATTAGGAACGCGGATTTTCAGCCCCTTCATATCTGCCGGGGTGCTGACCTCTTTTTTCGCGGTAACGTGACGCTGGCCATAATAGGTCGCGGTGATGACTTTGTGACCCGCGGCTTTTTCATAGCCGGCGGCAAGATCCCTGAACAGATCACTGGCCATGAATTTTTTCCAGTGGTCGAGATTGCGGAAAACATAAGGATAGCCGGCGATGGATATCGGTCCGTAGGTGCGGCCGGCAAACTGATTGCCGGTGTAGATGATGTCGACAGTGCCCAGGGAGAGGCCCTCGTTGATGTCGACTTCTTTGCCCAGGGAAGAGGCGGGGAAGACTTCGATCTCATATTTGCCGTTGGAGCGCTTTTTGATCTCATCGGCAGCCCAGAGTGCCCACTTGTGGTAGGGCTGGCTGGTCTCATAGACATGCGCCCATTTCAGTTTTTCAACGGCAAAAGCATGGGTTGGGGTTAAGGTCGAGACGGCAATGATCAGAGCTAACAGTAGTGCGAAACGTCTTTTCATCTTACCTCTCCTCTTCTGGTTTTAAGTGTTGTTCTTATCCTGCTCCTTTAGTCCTCCGGGTGAGGATTCGTGTGTTTTGTTAATAAAATCAAAATTCAAATATTTTAAGATATTACAATGACTTGTATCGATTTTATTATAGCAAACGGTGGGCAATGTCAATCATTGGTAACAGGGTTTTATAAAATTGTTGCATAATAAGATCAATTGTTCCGGATTGTGGAATCATTTAGGTTTTGAATGCCTGGATGAAGAGCTAATGAATTTTTCAATTCATCGCACTCGATTGGCAAATTGAAGATGGACTATGAATTTAAAGCCACTAGACATGTTGGCTGTGCCGTAATTTATTGCCATGGTCATGCTAGGCATTGCCTGGCAGGAAATGGTGATGAACGGGGCATGGTTTCCCCCTTCATGGTTACGAGTATGATTTTATGGTTGAAAAGAGGTGTTTAAGGCCGAAAACACTCCTTTATATTGATTGAAACTTAGTGATATTAGTATGTTATCTTGGTCCGACCTCCAACGATTCTTTCAGAAGGATTTGACCGCTTCGGAAGGGAGGAGGCGGTCGCCTCTTCCGGCTAAGGCTGTGGGGCACTGATCGTCAAAGGGGAGGGGCAATGAATATTTTAACCAACTGCCCGATAACCAGTGCCGATGTGAAGCTGAGAAGTGATCCGATGAGGATATACTCCACTTCTGCCCGATTCCCTTCTTTGATCTCGCCAAAGTATAGACTATTAAAGCAAATCATTTCCTCTGGAGGCTATATGTTTCAAAAATAGCTCACAAAGTCTATAAAGGTGGTGTGCTCTTCTATGCCGATGCGAATTGAAAGTGCGGATTTGATGTGGAAGTGGAAGATATTCTTTTTAGCGAGTGATGAGCCTCTCACGGCTGGCCGTATATGAAAGGGGAGGCGCGTGGATGCTCTTTTTCCCCAATTTATCGTTCCATCTCCCAAGTCGTTTCTGTGGCAAGTGGTTATGCGAGTTGCTTGGTCGGCCCCGAATTTACGGGAAATTATTTTGTAGGAAGCACCTTCTCATCTTTTGATCTGTATAAAAAATAATGCTAGAGAAATTACGATTACGAATACACTAAAAATTATATTTATTTTTCTTGAGTATTTTCTTTTTGGAGGGATTATTGACATGTTCATCCACTCTTTTCCAAATATTAAAGAAGATAATCCGATAAATATCGCAATTATGAGAGGGAAGAACTTATCTAAAAGAACAGGTCTTTTATAGTTGATCAAGTCATAGATCAATAACGATGAAGTGATGAGACAGCCAAGGATGTTTGTTGCGTACAGCAGTTTTTGTTTGTCCATAAAACAATCCTCATCGACTGACAGAGGGGCAGAAAAATAGTTTGATCTCAATAAGATCCATTCATTCTGCTGATATTTCGATGCCTTCTGGGTAAGATCTGGAGAAATAGTATCCCGCTATGCTTGCCGGAAAAGAGAGTCGGACCGGTCCCTTTTGGGTGTCGGCGTAGAGCAGTTGTTGCTCAGTTGGTTTTTGAAAATACGGCACGCTGTCCGTTCCGGGCGTCCGGTTATACGCGCAGCGTCTCCGCGGCGAACTCCCTCCTCAACCTCATTCCTTTTTATCCTGCAACCCGTAAGACGAGATTGTTTTCATGGTGTCGGCAATGTTTTCGTCAGACAGGATGACCGGGCCGCCAATGAGCAGAGCCTGATAGTACTGGCGACAGAGTGTCTCCAATTCCTGGGCCAGCCACATCGCTTTTTCCAGGCTGGGACCGGTGACCAGCATGCCATGATTGGCGAGCAGACAGGCATTCCGGCCTGCCAATGCCTGCAGGGCATAGTCAGAGAGTTCCTTGGTGCCGTAGGTCGCATATTCAGAGCAGCGGACGCTGTCACCGCCGAAAATGGCCACCATATAATGGGCAGCTGGCACGTCGCGGCGGGCCATCGCCAGGGTTGTTGCGTAAATGGAATGGGTGTGGACAACCGCATTGACCTCGGGCCGGGCTCTCATGATGTCCAGATGAAAGCGCCACTCGCTGGACGGCTTGAAGAGACCCTCCCAGGTTCCGTATTCACCATCGATTGGCATCGAGCTGATAGATTCCGGCTCCAGGGTTTCATAGGGGATGCCGCTGGGAGTAATGAGCATGCGATCTTCGTAACGCGCAGAGATATTGCCCGATGTGCCCTGGTTGAGACCGGAGTTGTTCATCCACAAGGCCTTGCTGATGATCTGGGAGCGAAGTTCTCTTTCGACAGTATTCATGCCATCCTCTTTTTGCAGTTCAATTGTCTTTTTGACTCGTATCTGAATCGAAGGGGAGACCGGTGTATCATCATTGAACGGTTTATGCTCCGCTTCTTCATTGCAATTTCAGATATGCTCCGCATATAGCATATTTTATTTTGTTCTGCTTATCAAAAAGGTGGGAAATTATTATTGCGGAGGGGGACTGTTTTTCCTATGTGATTGTTTTTAAAGTTTTTCTTGATGTCGAGTGGACGATGGTTTAGTATTGCCAAACATTGTTATTTTTGAAAGGGTGCTCGTTTGAACGGCATCCTGTAAATGTAAAGTCGTAGCGCCTGTTGATAAGGAACTGCGGCTTTTTTTATTGAAAAAAACAGTCTGCAGGGAGGGGTGTCCTAAATAGCGAGGGGGAGCTGATCGTAGGATTTTGTCTTTCATGAATTCGGCACGTTGGTGCCTTCTAAATGGGGGGTGTTCATGAAGCTCGTTGCTGAAGCTTTTCTCGTCCTGTTCTTTCTTGTCTGTTTAGTCCCTTCTTCCGTTTTTGCTACAACACAGCAGTGTGTCAATGAAGATGACACTGCAAATGCTGTTCTCTTTGTTGACAAAGAGATGAATAAACCGATCGAGATAACACTCACGGCGATTAACCCGATTTATCAGGTCGATGAAAAACGCGGTTGCTGCTCGCATCATGGTGGTGTTGCTTACTGCGGTTCCAGTGGTTATTGGATCTGTAATGATGGGACGAGGAGCCCGACCTGCCGTTGTGATTAAGGTTTTGTTTATTGGTCCATTAAGAAGCATCGGTTTCTTGGCCTACGGATTAGAAGTCCGTTGCTCTCAAGACAAGGATCAATTGGCTACGTATGCATACCTATTAAGTAGAGAGTTGAAAAATAGAGTTTCCAGCGTTCTTTGACGTGGAGGCTTATGCCAAGAAAAAATATGGGAAGTGTTTGAATGCATAAGTAAGAAAGCGGAAGCCTCCAACTGGCGGACGGCTCATAATGAGCGGCAGGGTCGAATCAATCGCCCTGAGTCAGACCCAGAGAGGAGGCTTCCATGGAAAGTATTCATTACATCGGTTTGGACGTCCACAAGAAAACCATCGCTTTCTGTATTAAAACCCTGAGCGGAAAGAGCGTTCGACAAGGGGTTGTGAACGCAGAACGAAACGCGCTACGACATTGGCTGGCGGAATTGTCTTGTCCCTGGATGGGGGCCATGGAAGCGACACTCTTTACCGGTTGGATTTACGACTTTCTAAAGCCTCACGCCGTTGAGTTAAAAGTCGCGCACCCGGAAATGCTCAAAGCAATCACCGCAGCCAAAAAGAAGAATGACCGGGCTGACGCAGAGAAGTTGGCGGACCTTCTGCGCGTCAATCTTTTGCCAGAATGTCACATGATGTCCGAAGAGCTACGGGACGGCGCATTCTTCGCTATCGGAACATGGTGGTTCGCACGGCAGTGCAGATGAAGAACAAAATGGCCGGATTGATGATGGAGGTCGGCGCGACCTACGACAAAAAACGGCTGTATGGGAGCAAATACTTCAATCAACTGATGGCGCGGGTAGATGATGTGCCCGATTCGGTCAAAGAGCTGTTACAACTGAGCCGCAGCAATCTTGAGCTGTTTACCGCCATCCAGAAGACACTGGTTCGGACTCTTCGAGAGAATGAGCTGATTCGACGGAGGGTTGAGCTTTTGATGAGTATTGCCGGGGTTGGAGAGATCATGGCTTTGACCTGGGTGTTGGAGATCGGTGATCCAACCCGCTTTCACACAAACCGGGAAGCCATCAGCTATTGCGGACTTTGCAGCGCACAACGGGAATCGGCCGGAAAAGAGCAACGAGGACCACTTTCCAAAAAGCGCAACAAGCACCTCCAGACCATGCTGATCGAAGCCGCCAAACTGGCTCCACGATGGAATGCACAACTGGCAGAATTGCATGAAAAAGAGTTGACTAAAGGCAATCGCAACCGAGCCACTTTAGCTGTTGCACGCAAGCTGGTTGAATATCTGTTGGCCGTTGATCGACGTGGTACTGCTTTTGAGGAGAGACAATCTCAGGTCGCCTGAGTTGAAGAAAAACAGATAATCTTTACATCAAACGATCTTCCCGCCGGGCCTTGCGGATTAGGGACTACGTGAGCTTCGCTGCACGACATTGGGAGTGTATCAAGGTCGGCGGGTTGGCCCAAACTCAATCTTCTGTGAAGGGATGATATCCCGGAGACAGCACATGGATGTCTGGTCGCTGATTTAGCGGACCAAAAGGACAGATCAAAAAGATCGAAGGATGCAAGGGACAAGGAAAAACAGAGTCGCCACCGGGAGGATGCCCGTGAGGTAAAGGGAAACCTCCGCTTTCCCCTTGACTTTATTTATCATGGATGTCCCGGATTTTTCATGAAATAGGTGCGGATTTTATACGAGTGCAATTTAAGGATGGTTCAATATATCGATACACCATTGCAAGTGCCGGGCAGCAAAACATTAAACAGATGGTTGCCCTTGCAAGGTCAGGCGATGGGCTTAATGCATTTATAAATAAACATGTCAGAAAGCTTTATGCTGCTAAGGAAAGATAATATGAAGATTATTCAGTAAGGGGGTATTGTGGATTTGCAAGAATATCAACATGAGATTGCCAACAGATTGCGTGTTGTGTATCCGAATACGCCAATTGAGACAGAGTGGCGAACGATGACAGGAGTTGCGAATGTGTATTCTCCTCGTTTAGATGCTGCTGTTGGACCATTTGCCGTCAACCAAAGGTACATTGAAGACTACAATCAAATGGTTCATGAGTCGTGGGATTTCCTTGAGTTGTTATTGAATTTCCATAACATGAATATGCAAATGTTCGGGAATCATAATGCTCAAATTAATCTTCATGATGTTGCGTTCTTCAATGAAAATTCAAGATGTTTTTTGGCAATAGAAATAGAAAACAATGTCAGTAGAAAACATCTTATGGGAGGAGCAATTAATGCCTCGGCTTTAGGACGAATAGGATTGGCAGTTGCATGGACAGATGAAAAACTTCGGGCTTTTGTGAAGCTTAATCACTATTTGAGCTTCTTGACAAGGGTAGAGAAAAATACCTTTAACACCAGAAATTTGCTGGTTCTTCATCAGGATCAGTTTATTGATGCCCTGGATTAATATTTGGTGGAGGTTTTAATGGCTTTTTTTCAAGGCTCTTATTGGCGCAAATGGGATTTGCATATTCATACCCCTGCTTCTTTTCATTGGAATGGAGGGAAACGTTTCCCAGATATGACGGGTGCTGAAAAGGAAACTTCCTTAAAGGGTATTGTTCAGAAAATTAATGACTCTGATATTGCGGCATTTTGTATTGTCGACTATTGGACGTTTGATGGATATGAGGAGCTTGCCTCTTATGTTGCTTCTGGTAGGGCGACCCTCAAAAAAACTGTGTTTCCAGGGATGGAGCTTCGAGTTGAGGCACCTGTAAATTATCGTCTTAACGTTCAAGTCCTTCTTTCTGACAAACTAACGAAACAACAAAGAGCTGATTTCAAGTCAGCCTTAAGGATAAGTGGTTCTGGGCGTGGAATATCTGAAGAGGCTTTGATTGAATTTGCACGAAGTCTTCCTCCAGATAAGGCAGCGATTCATGGATTTACAGGTAACTACGCAGATGATCCATTGAATCTTCTACAGCTTGGGAGCCAAACGGTTGAAATAAGTCGTGAGTCGCTAATAAGTGCAAAAAATGAAATTCCAAAAGGCACCTGCCTGATTATTCTTCCATACGATACGTCCGATGGACTAGAAAAACTAGATTGGGCAGCACATCCATGCGCCGATCAATACTTTATGCGATCGGCGGATATTTTTGAAACACGATCACAGAGTAATATCGATCTTTTTTTGGCAAGGAAAAGCCCTGAAAATGAAAAGTTCTTCGATAATTTCCTTAAGACAATGGGTGGACAACCCAAACCAGCAGTTTCTGGTAGTGATGCCCACAAAATACAGGATTATGGGGTATTCCCCGGGGATAAAATAACATGGATTAAAGCCGACCCAACTTTCGAGGGTTTACGTAAGACGCTGATTGAGCCAAGAGAGCGAACTTATGTCGGGGCCTATCCTAAGCAACTGCAAATTCTAGACAGTCACCCTACAAAATTCATTCAATCGATCAAGATAAATAAAAAGGCAGGGTCAACTTTTAAAGAGCATTGGTTTGACTGTGAAATTTCCTTTAACCCAGGGCTAATTGCAATTATTGGTAACAAAGGTAATGGGAAGAGTGCTCTCGGTGAAACGGTGGGCTTGCTTGGTAAAACCCAAAATACAGAAGCTTTTTCATTTTTAAGCGATAAGCGATTTCGTCAAACAAAAAACAATAAATCGTCCCATTTTGAGGGGACAATAGAATGGGCTAGTGGAGTCAAAGAAACTGTTTCATTGGACAAAAATCCTGATCCCAAGTCATATGAGCTGGTAAAATATATTCCGCAAAATTATTTAGAGCGGCTTTGCAATGAATTAGACTCGACTGCTGAAACGAGCTTCGATGAGGAGTTGCGTTCAGTTATCTTTTCTCACGTTAAAGATGAAGACAGGCTTGGGAAAACAAGCCTAGAAGATTTGATTGACTATAAGACTACCCAGGCAAATAAGAAAGTAGAAATAATCAAGCAAGAGCTTAATGAAGTCACAACCAGATTGGTTTCTCTTGAGAAAAAAGCTTCATCTGATTATCGCACTAAATTAGAAGGTGCGTTAGCGGCTAAACAACATGAGCTTGATACGCATGATAATAACAAGCCTCTTGAGATACCTAAACCTGAAGCGTCTGTTGAACAAAAAGAAAAGATTGAATCACTTACAAAAAAACTATCTGAAAAGAAAGAAGCTCTAGAAAAGGCCGATTCACTAATTGCCGACACAAAGAAAGAACTTGGCACCATCAACCTGAATATTTCAGCAGCTCAAAGACTAATTTCTTTGATTGATAACTTTGAGCGTCAAGCAGATTCATTCAAAGCTGATGCTAAACCAGATATTGAAACTCTTGATCTGAAAGAGACAGATATTTTTACGATCAAACTCTCAAAAGAGTCCGTTATTAGCAAGCGATCGTCGTTGATTAAGAAAAAGACTGATCTAGAAGATCTTTTAAATGAGGAGCAAAAAAATTCACATGTTAATAATAAAAAGATAATAGAGGATGAACTAAAATCTATTCAGGGACAGCTTGACGCCCCGCATAAAAACTATGAGGCATATCTCTCCAAAATGATTGCGTGGAATAAAACGCGTAAAGATATTATTGGATCAAAAGAAGCACCTGAGAGTATTGAATACTATAAATTCCAAATAAGCAGTCTTGATAATATTCCTAAAGAAATAGAAAAGACGCGAGGATTAGCTACTGAAAAGGCAAAAGAAATATTTAGGGAGAAGGCCACTTTAGCTGGTGTTTATAGGGAGCTTTATAAGCCTGTTCAGGAATTTATAAATTCAGACCCCGTAGCGAAGAAACAATTGCAACTGCTTTTTAATGTTGAGATAGCTGACACAGGTTTCGTTGACACTTTTTTCACTCATGTGAGCCAAGGAGTTCGTGGCACATACTGTGGTACTGAAGAAGGGAGAAAAAGACTTACAAAGCTTGTTTTAGATAGTGACCTGGCATCTGAGGATGGTGTTGCTCAATTCATTGAGCGATTACTACAGAGTCTTTTGATAGACGAGCGTGACGGTAAATCAAAAACAGAAGTAAAGGACATTGTTAGGAAGGGGCAGTCAGCAAAATCACTATATGATTTTATATACAGTTTCGATTACCTCAAACCAAAATATACGATGGGGATTTCTGGGAAGGATTTACACGAACTATCTCCGGGGGAACGCGGTGCTCTCCTATTAGTTTTCTATTTGTTGGTTGATCAAGACGATGTCCCGCTTATCATAGACCAACCAGAAGAAAACCTAGACAACCAAACTGTCTATAATTTACTAGTACCTTGCATCAAAGAGGTGAAAAAACGTAGGCAAATTGTTGTGATAACACATAACCCGAATCTCGCAGTAGTTTGCGATGCTGAACAGGTTATTTGCTGCTCTATTAATAAACAAGATGGGCACAGACTTGAGTATAAGTCTGGATCAATAGAAAACCCAACAATTAATAAGCTTATAGTAGACATACTTGAAGGGACTCGACCAGCTTTTGACAATCGTGGTTCAAAGTACCTTGATAAAGTCATAACTCATTAGGTTGGTTAGGTCTGAAAGTTATCACTGTGTCTCTAACATTCCTTCATATATCTGATATACATCTCATTGCTGTCTCATAGTTTCAAATAAGAGATAACTGCTTGTTGCATAAAGGTATTTTTGGTTTTGGCGGTAAGAACAGTTCTTTGAAATCGCGTCGTTCGAACAAGTTTAGCTGTAATATTCGCAACATCTGCTGCATGGAGCGTCCGATCTTCGCTTGAAATTTCAAGAACGCCAGCACCAGATACGCACACAGGGCAATCCAGAGCTGAGTCATCACGGCATTGCGCGAGGTTCCCAGAAAGCTCTTGATGCGCAGGTTTTGCTTGATCCATTTGAAGAACAGCTCAATCTGCCAGCGTTCTTTGTACAATTCAGCGACCGTTGCCGCTGGAATATCCAGCGCATTGGTCACAAATTCGTAAGTGATGTCGGTCTCCGCATCCAGATACACGACCTTGCGGAAAGTTCCCACGATGCCTTGCAGCTGAATCTGTTGATCCAAGAGGACCCCTGGACTTTTCCGGCCCCGACGCTTCTTGCCGGGAATGGTGACCGCATTGCTTTTCAGCCGGGCGACAAAGCGGACTTCTGCTTTCGTGAGCTCCTGATACCATGTGTAGTCAGTGTAGCCCCGGTCGAAAACAACGTAGGAGCCCTTGGGAAAGCCCAGTTGCCGAGCGACCTTGATTTCATGCTCCTTGCCTTCAGTCAGATCGACAAAGGCTGGCAAATAGCCGTCTGCATCCAGACCGATATGAAGTTTAGCGGCCCCTTTCTCTTTGCGGTACTTTGCCCAGGGAAACAGGGACAGCGTCAGGTCAATCATTGATGCATCCAGGAGAAAGAGCTTCTCCTTGAACTTAAACCGCTTTCGCGGTGCGCAACTCTGGCAGCGAGCCAATAACTGCTGAAACAAGGCCTCGTACATCTGATGAGGCTGTGTTTCATTCGCTCTGGCCAAGGTTGCCCGGCTGAATGGCCTGACACCAAGGTGGTAGAGCTTGCTGCCTTGAGCCGCGATATTATCGGTAATATCCCTTAGACTGTTGCGGCCGGTCAGTTGGGCTGTCAACAGGGCTATAAATTGAGTCCAACGGGAAAACGAGCGGAATTTCTGACCGGCGTGATGTTTGTTTGCCAGAGCCTGAAATTCATGTCTCGGGAAAATACGTACAATTTGAGAAAGAACAGTGCTACAATGCGCCATGGCTTGGAACTCCTTGTTTTCAATGTGATTTTGGCGAATTCATTGTAACACAAGTGGGCTCCAGGCCATTGTTTTTATTGATCAATCTATGAGACAGCAGTGTATACATCTAGGAAAATCCTACCGTAGCTCTCCTGGCGAGGCCGAACGCTACATGAGGCAAAGGGGTCTGGGCAAAGGGGTCAAGTCTTGTTTTGACTTTTGATTGCTGGCTGTTATGCTCTGTTCATGTCCAGACCTCTCCGAATAGAATACCCCGGTGCCTGGTACCATGTTATGTGGGCAAAGGGGTCAAGTCTTGTTTTGACTTTTGATTGCTGGCTGTTATGCTCTGTTCATGTCCAGACCTCTCCGAATAGAATACCCCGGTGCCTGGTACCATGTTATGAACCGTGGCCGCCGGAAAGAAGATATTTTTTTTGATCAGGATGATTTCCAGCTATTCCTGGAGATTCTGAAAGATACCGCGCGCATGTGGAATCTGCGTGTGGCGGCTTATTGTCTGATGTCTAATCATTATCATCTTCTGGTACAAACACCGGATGGTAATCTTGGGCGTTGTCTGCGGCATCTTAATGGTGTCTATACGCAACGATTTAATCGCACGCACCGACTTGATGGGCAGTTGTTTCGAGGTCGCTATAAGGCCGTACTTGTTGAAGATGATGAACATTTATTGCAACTGCTTCGGTATATCCACCGTAATCCCCTTGAAGCCAAAATGGCCGAATCGCTTGAAGCATATCCGTGGAGCAGTCATTGTGCGTATCTGCCATCACGGAAGGGTTGGGAGTGGGTCTTTAGGGATAAATTGCTGGCGATGTTTTCACCTTCCCCCAAAGAGGCCTTTGCCGGATATCTCCACTTTGTTGATCAGGATAACACTCCAGAAGTGCAGCATTTTTATTCTCTGAAGAACCTTCCTTCCATATTTGGGTCAGCAGGGTTTATTGATAGGATTCGCAGACGGTTTGGTTCGTCACCTCGCTCTAAAGATGTTCCACAATCTGCAATACTGTCTGTTGAGTTCACGGATATTGAAGCCGCTGTGTGTCGAGTTTATTGCATAACCAGGGAGCAGCTGCTGACTTCGAGGCGTGGTGAAACGAATCAGCCGAGAGATTTGGCCATGTATTTATTGCGCATATATTCACGTAAGACTTTGGCTGAAATAGGGCAATGCTTTGAAATTGCCAATTACAGCACTGTCAGCAGCGGCATTGTCCGAGCGCAGAAAGCGCTGAAAACAGATAAGGTTGTGCGTAAGATCTTTGAAGATATGGAGCAGTGTCTTCGCAAAAGTCAAAACGAGACCTGACCCTCATGACGTTTTTATTGGTCCACTAAGAGGCTTCGGTTTCTTGGTCTACGGATTAGAAGTCCGTTGCTCTCAAGGCAAGGATCAATTGGCTACGTAAGCTTCTCCGTCAAGTAGACCGTTGAAAAGTAGAGTTTTAAGCGTTCTTTGACAGGGGCGTTTACCACAAAAAAAATGGAAAGTGTCCCGAATGGCGCTCGTTTAAGAGCAGATGGCAGCAAAACCGGGACTGTCCCCGCACGGGGGCTGTCCCAGGTCTTTGCGGTGCTAACCCCTACAGTTTCATGGCTCGCAAACTCTTGGGACAGCCCCCGATGACTCTGGGGACAGTCCCGAGTTTACTGCGAAGTTGCTTAAACGAGCGCCATTCGGAAGTGTCCCGATTTTCCCACGATTTCCCCAGCAGCATTGTTAGCCTTGCCATCCCATGTCCCTACAAGTATCTAAAAGTAAAAACATGTTCTAGATATCAGAAATATTATAAAAACCCTCTATACTTTAATGGGTTAACCTAAAACCAATCGGTACAGGGAGGTATTTATGGCCAACACTCAGGACCCCAAAATGCACAAAGGCTCTCAGTTCGATCCGGCAGAAACCAATTCCTCTCCCTCCAGACGCTCATTCCTCCGCAACGGGAGCATCGCCACCATGGCAGCGGCCATCGGTATGCAGATTCCCTTTGAAAAGCTGCTGCCGGACGGAGTGAGCCTTGTTGGTATGGCCCACGCAGCCGACATGAAAAAAATTGACGGCAAAATACCCGAGATGATCATCTTGAATGACAAACCCCTCAACGCTGAACCACCCCCGCATTTTCTTGATGACAGCGTCACCCCTTACGACAAGATGTTCGTCCGTAATAACGGGATACCGCCGGTCCAGGTCGATGCCGCAACTTGGAAACTGACCATCGAAGGGGAATCAGCGAAAAAGTCGGTATCCTTGTCGATTGCCGATCTGAAAAAGAAGTTCAAGACCTATACTTACCAGATCCAGCTTGAGTGCGGCGGCAACGGACGCTCAGAATTTAACCCGCCTGCCAAAGGGAATCAGTGGCGTGTCGGTGCGGTTTCCTGCGCCGAGTGGACCGGGGTGCGCCTGCGTGATGTGCTGGAATATGTCGGCATTAAGGATGATGCTGTTTACATCGGTTATTACGGGACTGATACCCATGTCAGCGGTGACCCGAACAAGGTGGTTATTTCGCGCGGGGTACCCATGTCGAAAGCCCTGGAGGATGAGTCCCTGATCGCCTGGGCCATGAATGGCGAAGATATTCCGCCGCTGCATGGCTACCCATTGCGCTTGATCACCGGCGGCTGGCCAGCCTCTACCAGCGGCAAGTGGCTCAACCGCATCGTCATCCGCAACAAGGAGCATGATGGTCCCAAGATGACCGGCATGTCCTACCGCGTCCCGGCCTATCCCGTCGCCCCCGGCACCAAGGTTCCCGAGAAGGATATGGCGGTTATCCAATCGATGCCGGTGAAATCGCTGATTACTTCACCACGTTCCGGTTCCCTGGCCACCTTAGGGCAGGAGTTGGAAGTGCGCGGTCATGCCTGGGCGGGGGACCTTGCGATTAAGGCCGTGGATATCTCCATCGACTTTGGCAGCACGTGGCATGCCTGCGATCTCAAAGCACCACGCAACCGCCTGGCCTGGCAGGACTGGTCAGCCAAGGTCAGCTTCCCGCAGGCGGGCTATTACGAAATCTGGGCGCGCGCAACGGATGAGAACGGCACCATGCAGCCGATGGTCGTTCCGGGCTGGAACCCGCGCGGCTATTTAAATAACGCCTGTCATCGCGTAGCGGTTAAAGCGATTTAGCCTCCGACTTGAAAACTTGCCTGTAATTGTTGGTTGCTATTTCTAGTTTCCAAATAGCAACAATTAAATGAGACGGGAGACTCATATGCACCTAAAATACTTACTTATGCTACCGCTGCTGGTTTTGGTGATGATGACGATAGCCTGGGCGGCTGATCCGGAGGTGGACAAAGACACCGGGCTGATCATTGCCCCCGGCTTTGCCGAAGTAAAAGAGACCTGCACCGTTTGTCATTCCGCTATGCTGATTACCCAGAACAAGGCAGACCGGGACGGCTGGATCGATATGATCCGCTGGATGCAGGATAAACAGGGGCTGCAGGAGTTGGAACCAAAACTGGAGAACACGATTCTCGACTACCTGGCAAAACACTACGCCCCAACGGCCACCTCACGCCGTCCACCACTGCAGATTACTTTTCCTGAGTAAAAGGCAATACACCCGGTCATCTGAAAACAGGTGACCGGGTGTTCTTTTAGATTTCCAGAAATAAAATAAACATGGGCTAATAAATTTTGCAACTCTTTATAAGTAACACGATGGCTCGCGATCCCAAATATGCCATTAATAGTGCTTACTGCGGTCGCTGGTACCGATGGCCGTAATCAAACCGTCGTTTTAAGATATTGATAAATCTATAAAATCATCCCATTGAGATTTCAACGCCCTCGGGGTAGAGCCGGGGGAAATAATATCCAGCGACACTTGCCGGGAAGGAAAGTCTTACCGGCCCCTTTTCGGTGTCGGCTTGAAGCAGCTTGTTGTCCAGCAGCTTTTTGAGGATGCGGCGTGCTGTCCGTTCTGGACGTCCTGTTATGCGTGCAGCTTCTCCTCGGGGAACTTCGCCCCGTAATAAAGCTTCGCGGAGCAAATAGCTCGCTTCTGGCACCAGTTCTCCATAGCTAACCTGGCGCTCCACGTATCCGGCAATCCTTTTCTGGAGGCCATCAAGGTCTAAAAGCATAGCCATAAAGTCGATCTGGTCCAGAGCGGTTTCCAGGAAGAAAGTACAGAATCTGACCAAGCCACGGTTCGACAGGTTGCCGCGACCATCCATGTCGCCTTGCCTGTGTTCATCAGCTCCTTGCAAGGCAAATAGGTAGTCAGTCCGATTTCGTGAAAATCCGCGCGAGACAGTCCATAAGCCATGCCCGTCAATCTGGGCCTTGATCAAATAAGCGTGAGTAAAGAGGCGAGTGACGCGGCCATTACCATCCAGGAACGGGTGAATCCAGGTGAGGCGATGGTGAGAAGCCGCTGCTGCAATCACTTTGTTGACTGCATTCAGCCTGGTTGGGCTGTAGCCTGTTTGAAAACGACCAAGGAAATTCGCTAGAGCTTCATAGGTCGGCGCTATGTGGCGGCCAACAGTCACTTCGTCTTTCCGCAACTCACCGGGGAAAACCTGCTTGGTCTTGCCGTCCGGGGTTTTGACCTGGCAGAACTCTGCGGGGAGTCGGGCGTAAAATTCGCTATGAATCCAGCTGAGAAACGCTGGGTCGCAAATATCATCATCAGGGTTTTTCTGTAATTTTTCTTCGATGAGTCTCTGCACCTCGATATGGGCAGCGCTCTCCATCTGCATCGCCCGCATCGCAGGGTCTTGTGAGTAATCTTTTTCCAGAGCCCGTTCTATGTCGACAGGATGAGTATTGTGGCCTTCAATCAGGTTGGAGTAGTGACTGTTCATTGCGCGAACCAATTCAACGACAGCTCCTCTTGTCAGAGGGTGCAGGGATGTGCTCAGAGCCGCTGATCGCCGAATAACTTCGATGGCAAGATCGGTCAGGCTGGAGTCATTGACTGAGGGGAATAATGGTTCCATCTGGGATATGCTGCTGTATATAGCTGTTGCTGTCATTTGGTTCTCTTTTTGGCCGATCTTTTGGCCGGTTCATTGTTTTTATTCAATCTTTTAAATCAGTAGTTTATGGGATTTTTTGCTTTTTTACAATGGCTAGTTGGCCGATGCTGTGGCCGGTCGAGACATATGATAGCAAGAGTGGTTTGATTCTAGTGTCCCGTTCGGTGAATTATTGGTCTTAATTTTGAGTTATTTTTGTTGCTGTCAAGGCTTGCCACCGCAGGCCTGGCTTGGGCTAAGCCGAGAAGGCAGAACGTCGACAGCGGCAAAAAGGACCGGAATTGGGATAGAGAACTAACCGTACGGGACACGAGGCGTGAAGGGGAGGAAGACAGGGCCATTTACTGTATATTTCATGGATGTCATGTTTGGAGATAGGATGGTCCAACTGTACGAGGGTTCTCCCTAGAATTTAGCTGGTTTTCATCCGGAAACGGCCCTTTTCCGCTGTGGCGGTGTCAATCTGCGGGTTTTCTTGTGCGGCGTAAAGGACTACGCCTCCGCGCAACCCCTTGATTTCCTTGCCACAGCGAAAAATTTCTCGTTTCCAATCTGAAAACTTAGCCGTTGCCCTTAGGAGTTTCCGGATGGCAACTAGCTGGGAACTGCCCGCTTTTCTCCAAAGGCACGTAGCCCGGTAGTGTGAATTTCTGCTATCGGGATTATCTTTTACTCTCCGGAGAAACCATGGTGGCACACTGGGCAGGGCCACTGTCGGCGTTGTCCACAGCAGGTTCAGCCGAATCACCAGCAAAACGGGACAGGATGCTGGCGCTCAATACCATGAGGATTCCCAGCCCCTTGAACAGATTGAACCCCTCCTGCAAAAACAGCATGCCGAGAACCACGCCGAAGATGACCTCGAGATAGGTCAGGGCTCCGTACTGGAACATCGGCATCCGCTTCATCGCGTAGAACATACAGCCAAAAGCTATAATTCCCACCAGCAGGCCATATATGGCAGCCACTCCTGTTTCCACCGCCGCAGTTCCTGGCAACTCTGCCAGCATAAAGGGTAAAAAGACAACTGCTCCCAGGGCATTCTGGAAGTAGAGGACTTCCACTTCGCTGTGATCCGCCAGCGCATCTTTGAAGATCAAGGCGGATGCAGCAAAGATAAAAGCTGAGGCAACCATGCAGACGCTTCCCATAAGGTCATTCGGAGAGAGGGAGAATCCTTTCTCCAGGTTCAGGCAGATCACACCCGCCAGGGCAAGAAAGAGCAGGCCGATCTCTTTAAGTTTCAGCTTCTTTTTCCGGACCGCTGCTTCCAGAAGCAAAGCAAACAGGGGCCACAGATAGAGCAGAACCACTCCGTTGGCAATGGAGGTCAGTTTGTAAGCCAGGATATAGAGAAGCATCCGTGCCGCATTGAACAGAGAGCCGATCCAGAGTTTTTTCCGGCATACTCTCGGACCAAGGACCAGGCCTTTTTTGATCATCATGGGCAGGAGAATGAGAAAAGGCACTCCCATGCGGAAGCCGCTGAAGGCCAGGGAACTGAACGAGATGCTTTTAATAAACAAACCGCTCGAGGCGCCGATCAGTGTCCCCAGAATAATTGAGACGAGAGGTTTTTTCGATTTCATGGCTGTCTGCACGATCTGATAGGTCACGTGGATAGGAGATTGTTTTTTCGGTGATCGCGTCGGTGGCGCTGTAAACTGCTCCCCTCCCGAAAACCGAGCTGTTTATCGTTGTAGGGGACAGGGCACACCACTGTCAATCAAAAACCCCGGCCAGCAGGTGCCATTTAGGTTTAACTTCTATTTCAGTCACCGCCACTCCCGAAATCGGCAGACTGTTTTTTAATAACCAGGTCGGTGACTCAAGTTGAGTGGGAGGAGGGCCGAGTATCGTTTTCTTATATTAATTCATTCCCCTGTTGAGAGCGCTGCCGGTGATTCGCGCGACACATCGCTTTTGCACAGTGCTATAGTGGCACCAATATAATATAGCGGCCTTGCTTCGGAGTGAAACATTCTGCAAATCCCCAACACCATCAACCCTGCCAGACCTGTGTCGAACGAGGAGGCATTGTAAAAAATGAAACAGCGAAATCTAGGGAATATCGGGACGGTTGTTTCCGCGGTCGGAATAGGCGGCATGTCATTTTCCGACTTCTACGGGCCAACGAATACGGAAAAATCACATGCCATATTGTGCAAGGCGTTGGACCTCGGCATTGATCATATTGACACCTCAAACGTGTACGGCCAGGGTGTGTCGGAGGAACGGATCGGTTCATTTCTTAAAGACCAGGGCCATCACAAAAATGATTTTTTCAAGATCGCGACAAAGGCTGCAATAACACGCGATAAGGATGGCCGCAGACATTTTGACAACAGCTTCAGCCACCTGCAAGCGGAACTGGATAAATCCCTGAAGCGTCTGGGCATTGAGCAGATTGAACTCTTTTATATCCATCGGCGCGATCCCAATTGCCCCATTGAAAAGGTCACGCAGACACTGGCCGAATTCGTCAAATCCGGCAAGATCAAACAATTCGGCTTCTCCGAAATCGCTCCAGCCTCACTCCAGTTGGCGGCAGCCATTCATCCTGTCGGTGCTGTGCAATCTGAATATTCACTCTCGACGCGATCGCCGGAAATGGGGCTTGTGCAAAGAACCAGAGATCTTGGCACCTCACTGGTGGCGTTCAGCCCGATCGGGCGCAGCCTGCTGACAGATGATCCGCATTCATTTGAAAAATGCCAATCGATCGATTTTCTCAAAAACAATCCAAGGTTTCTGAAGCCCAATTATGACCATAATATCGCCGCGACGGACCGCTTCCGCTTACTCGCCAAGGAGATGGGGCACAAGACCGCTTCTCTTGCCATTGCCTGGCTCTTGCACCAGGGGGAGCACATTTTGCCTATTCCCGGCACCCGATCCGTTTCTCATTTGGAGGAACTAGCCGCAGGTGCAGATATTTCGCTGAGTGAGAGCGATTTGCAGGCGATAGAGAATTGCCTGCCGATAGGGTGGGCGCATGGCGACCGGTATTCTGTGGCGCAATGGGTGGGGCCGGAACGATACTGCTGATTTGAACTCGGTAACTTCAGAATAGCTAGTTTTTATCCGGAAACGGCCCTTTTCCGCCGTGGCGGTGTCAATCTGCGGGCTTATTTGTGCGGCGTACAGAACTACGCCTCCGCATAACCCCTTGATTTCCTTGTCACAACGAAAAATTTCTCGTTTCCAATCTGAAAACTTATGCGTTGGCATCCGGAGTTTCCGGATGCCAACTAGCTAACTGTAAGTGTATTCATCGGCATGTAAATCTGAGCCACTGCCAAAACGCGTGTCAGGTGGTGACGCTGGGCCCCTTATAAGATTTTTTATAAGGGGCCTCATTATGTCATGACCCTTTTCATTTACACCGGGTAAGAACCTCACCAAGAATCGTAATACAGGTTTCAATTTCCTCCCGGCTGACGTTCAGCGCAGGCATAAAGCGAAGCACATCAGGGCGTGGTGCGTTGATGATCAGTCCCTGTTCAAAAGCCTGCTCTGCTATGGTGGATGCGATTGGTGTCGGCAGCAGAAGCGCGAGGAGCATTCCGCTGCCACGTACCACCCCTAGTCCGTGGTGCCGGGACAGTTCCTCAAGTTGCTTTCTTAGAAACTCCCCGTTCTCCTGGACTTTTCTGAAAAAGCTGGATTCAAGCATTGCCTCCATAACCGAGACACCTACTGCCGTCATAAGGGGATTCCCGTTATACGTGCCTCCCTGATCCCCTGGCTCAAAGCAGGAGATCATCTCCTTTGCCAGTACGGCAGCCAGGGGAACGCCGCCGCCAATACCTTTGCCAAGCGTCATAATATCCGGCTCAGCCTCAGCCTGTTGATAGGCGAAAAGAGTTCCGGTACGGCCCATGCCGGTCTGGACTTCATCGAGGATAAGAAGAAGATTTTCCTTATCAGCAAGTTGCCTGAGACCGTGCAGAAACTCCTTCGTTGCCGGTATAACCCCGGCCTCGCCCTGAATCGGCTCCACCATGATGGCTACGGTGTGTTCCGAGACTGCTGCGGCAACTGCTGCCAGGTCGTTAAAGGGAACCTGGATAAATCCAGGGACTTTCGGTTCAAATAATTCTTTCCACTTGGGTTTTCCCGAGGCTGACATGGTCGCCAGAGTACGGCCATGGAAACTGTTGTCCATGGTGATGATTTCATAGGCGCCATGCTTATAAAGGCTGCCCCACTTGCGAGCCAGCTTGATGGCGCCTTCGTTGGCTTCTGCTCCGCAGTTTGTGAAGAAGACCCTGTCCAGACAGCTATGTTCTGTCAGCAGATTCGCCAGGCGAATTGCCTGGTCGTTGTAAAAAGCCGGGCTTGGGTTGAACAGGCGTGCTGCCTGCCTGTTCACGGCTTCCACCAGCAGGGAAGGAGTGTGCCCCAGGCAGTTAACGGCCCAGCCCTGAATAAAGTCGAGGTAACGTTTGCCGTCACTATCGATAAGCCAGGAACCATGACCTTCAACCATGACAACGGGAGGCCTGTTGGTGATCGCTAAAAGGGAATTAAAGTTGCTCTGCTGCACGATGATACTCCTCTCTGATCAGTCTGGTGTTCGTTGCACCAAGGCAGAAAACAAAAAAACCCGCCTTGAAAAGGCGGGTTTTGGGGGCTTTATATGTGTGTCGATACTAACGCACGCTACTCTATCGCACCTTGCAAGGCAAAAATTTTCAGCGAATTGTAGCGTTGACGTCGAATCATGCGCGTCAGTCTGCCGAGCTTTGAAACTCTTGTCAATCTATTTTGGAGCGGTGTGAAACGTTTGACCTTCGTTTAGCTTTCCACTTTAAAACTTTCAGTCTGCGTACCTATTTCGGATCATCAATAATCGTTGCTGATTTTGTTATAATGACGAAATTACTCTGACATGAGCAGACAAAGGAAATACCATGGACCTGCGTAAAACTCGTACCATTGTCCTCAATGAAGGATCAGCGGAAGATAAACGTGAACAAATCCGTGATTATTTTCATAAATCCTTCTCTATCGATGAACAGCTCTACGACACTCTGGCTCATGATAATGCCTTCTATCTGCGCGCAGAACAGTTGCGCCACCCGCTGATATTCTATTTGGGGCATACGGCTGTTTTTTACATCAACAAGCTGGTTGTCGCCAAAATCATTGATGAACGCATCAATCCTCATTACGAGGCGATGTTTGCCATCGGTGTTGACGAGATGTCGTGGGACGACTTGAATGATGAGAATTATGATTGGCCAAGTGTTGCCGAAGTCAAGGCCTACCGCGACCAGGTGCGCGCCCGCGTTGATCAGGTGATCGAGACTCTTCCGCTTTCACTGCCTATCGCTTGGGACAACCCCTTTTGGGCAATCATGATGGGGATTGAGCATTCGCGTATTCACCTGGAAACGTCTTCCGTGATTATTCGTCGTTTACCGCTCGACCAAGTGCGTCCGTTGCCTCTCTGGGAGATTTGCGAAGAAACAGGACCGGCTCCAGATAATGAACTTCTGCCGGTTGCTGGTGGCAACGTCATTCTTGGTAAAAAGAAAGACCATGCACTTTACGGTTGGGATAATGAGTATGGTCGTCACCAGTTTCATGTGGATGATTTTCAGGCCGGAAAATACCTGGTTTCCAATCAGGAATTTATGCAGTTTGTTGAGGCGGGCGGTTACCAAAATGAGGGCTGGTGGACTGCTGAGGGTCAGCGTTGGCTTGAGTTCAGCAAGGCGGAACAACCACTTTTCTGGGTCAAGGATGGCCCCGGTTATCGCTTGCGGACCATGGCCCGGGAAATCCCCATGCCCTGGGATTGGCCGGTTGAAGTGAACTATCTCGAAGCCAAGGCTTTCTGCAACTGGAAAGCCAGTGAATCTGGTCTACCGATCCGTTTGCCCACCGAGGACGAATGGTACCGATTGCACGACCTGCATGAAATCCCTGATCAGCCTTACTGGGAACACGCGCCAGGGAATATTAACCTCGAATTCTGGGCCTCTTCCTGTCCGGTGAACCGTTTTCCTTTTGGTGATTTTTTTGATCTGATCGGTAATGTCTGGCAGTGGACCGAAACACCGATCAGCGGTTTCACCGGGTTCGAAGTGCACCCCTGGTACGACGATTTCTCCACGCCTACCTTTGACACTCAGCACAATCTCATCAAGGGTGGCTCGTGGATTTCCACCGGCAACGAGGCTACCCGGGATTCACGTTACGCATTTCGCAGGCACTTCTTTCAGCATGCCGGTTTCCGCTATGTTGCCGCAGAACAGGAGCTGGAAACCATAGAAGCGATGTACGAAACTGACGATTCCGTGGCCCAGTATTGTGATGCTCATTTTGGACCGGATAAATTCTCTGTGCCGAATTTTCCTGCGCAGTTGGTGAAAATCAGTCTTCAAGCCATGGCAGACCGGCCCAAACAACGTGCCCTTGATCTTGGCTGCGCGGTCGGTCGGGCCAGTTTCGAATTGGCCAAACATTTTGATTTTGTTACAGGTATCGACTTTTCAGCACGTTTTATCCGGATTGCCCATCAGCTGCAAGAAAAGGGCGTCACCCATTACCAACTGCCGGAAGAGGGAGAAATCGTCTCCTTCCATGAAGTACGACTGAGTGATTTGGGTCTCGCCGGACTTGCCGGCAAAATTGAGTTTTCGCAAGGGGATGCGCACAACCTGAAGCCGCAGTTTACCGACTATGATCTGGTCCTGGCAGCAAACCTGCTTGATCGTCTCTATGATCCGGCGCAGTTTTTGTTGGGCATTCATGAACGGATGCGTCCTGGGGGACTGCTGGTTATCGCTTCGCCTTACACCTGGCTGGAAGAGTTTACCAAAAAGGAAAACTGGATTGGCGGAATCCGTATTGCTGGTGAACCATTCAGTACCTTGGATGGCCTCAAGGAGAAGCTCGGCAGCCATTTCCGTTTGGTCAAAGAACCACGTGATATAGAATTTGTAATCCGTGAAACAGCACGCAAGTTTCAACATACGATCTCACAGGTGACTATCTGGGAGAAACTTCCCTGATGCTGATATCTGATGTTTTGCGTGCTCACACAGTGTTGCCGATTGGCCGTTGGAATAAGAGTTTTTGTTGGAAGAGCGAAACAGGCTTTGGAGCATCAGGGGACGAGTCACTCTGATGCTTCAGCACTCTGTTGGTCGCGTTCTTCAATAAGTTGCTGTTTGCGTAATTGACATATAAGCACGGGTTTTCCATCCAGCAATCGATACATCCGATAACCACAACTACCGTAGCCGCTGCAAGCGTGACATTTTAAATCCTTTATATCAAAGCCCCCTAGATCTTCTGGTTTGAGTTCGAGGTCTTTAGGAGATTTTCGTGTGGACATGAGTTGATTCCTCCTGAGTGCATGCAGTAGGTTGCCGTAGTTATACAAATTGAGTACGAATGGAATCCTCCTGGCGTTGCCGGGGGACCCGAAAAGTTTGACAGTTCCTGAAGTCATTGAAAGCTTCCCCTCTTTGAACCTCTCAACGTTTACAGAAAAGGAGGCTTCTGTTGAACAACATACAAAGCTTTAAGTCATCCGGTATAGTAAAGCAAGGACCATGCTACATTTTTGGATACCGAAGTGCCGCCGGAAAATACTTTATGGTCCAATCCGGCAGCATCTTGGAGAAGTCATTCGGGACCTGGCTTGGCAGCGAGAAAACTTGGTTCTGGAAGGTCATGCTCAACTAGCAGCCTTCAGGCGGCCCCCTAATCGCTTTACAGCTGAGACGCTACGCACCAATGCGTTGAATCTGGTGGAGGAAATATGTCGAAAATCAAGACGGCTCTCATTGTCGGGGCTTCAAGAGGCCTTGGATTCGCTATTGCAGAAGAACTATTAAATCGAAATTGGAACGTCATTGGAACTGTCCGAGAGGGCAACAGAACTGAGCTCCATAGTCTGGCTGAAAAGTGGGATGGTAAACTTCAGGTCAAATATCTCGATATGACAATCCCATCTCAAATTGAACGCCTTAAATCCAATTTAATTGGAGAATCATTGGACCTCCTTTTTGTGAGTGCGGGTGTCGCCAACGAAAAGGGCATGCAAGAAACCATCGGTGAGATTTCAACGGAAGAGTTTGTTCGCGTCATGGTGACGAATACGCTTTCCCCAATGCGGGTGCTTGAACAACTCACCGAGAATGTTCGGCAGGGTGGCGTTGTTGGTGTTATGTCATCGGGACAAGGGAGCATTGCCGACAACGAAAATGGTGGTAACGACGTTTATCGAGCAAGTAAAGCAGCACTGAACATGATTATGAGAAGTTTTGCTGTGCGAAAGGGAAAAAATCACGCACTTCTACTGTTAGCCCCTGGCTGGATTAAAACAGACATGGGCGGCAAAGAAGCTAAATTTACCGTTGAAGAAGTGATTGGCGATATTGTTGATACTATTGTTTCTCAAGAAGGGAAAACGGGCCTTCAATACCTGGATCGTTTTGGTAAGCCTGTGAGGTGGTAAAATCGTGCTCTCTATAATGTTAACTGTTTGAAGTTGAGCGAAACATAATCGGATCAAGTTGGCGATCCGTTTCCCCGGGCGGCTGGAGAAACACCTCAGTTTATGAACCTGGCACAGAACTTTGGGCACCCCGCTGCAGAAAGGGCACTTCTGATGACAAAAAACGACTCTAAACAACGCTCTATTGAATCGTTCAGCAAAGTTGGCGATGCTTATGTAAAAAGTGAAACCCATGCCAAAGGGGATGATCTTGCTCGCTTAATCGCCATAGCAAATCCTCAAAAATCCTGGGAGGCCCTTGATGTTGCAACAGGAGGGGGACATACTGCTTTGGCTCTCTCTGCATATGTAAAGAAGGTTGTCGCTACGGATATCACTCCAAATATGCTTGCATCCGCAGAACAATTTGTACGCAATCAAAAAAATGTGACTAACATTGAATTTAAACATGCGGATGCCGAAGATCTTCCTTTTGAAGATAAGACTTTTGACCTTGTCACCTGCCGGATAGCTCCTCATCATTTTCCCGAATGCCAAAAATTTGTGAATGAAGCCTATCGGGTGCTCAGACCGAGTGGCCTTTTTGTCATGCAGGATCAGGTATTACCGAAAAATAGAGCTGCAGGACGACTTATAGATGACTTTGAACAACTTCGGGATCCAGCGCACAACAGGGCGTACTCAGAGGATGAATGGTGTGAAATGTTCAGATCGGCAGGATTTATAATTGAACATACTGAATGCTTAACCAAGCGGCACGAATTCGATAAATGGGCAAGGAGGGTGGTAGATTCTGACGCAGTTGTACAGAATTTGATTCAGATGGTAAAAAAGGCTCCAGTTGAAATGATAGATTGGCTGGCCCCACTTCCTGATGTCGCATCATTCCATCTTCCAGGCTCAAGTTTCATAAATCACCACCTGATTATCGCTGGAAGAAAATAATTGTCTTGCTGGCTATGTGTCTAATTCATAAAAGGAATTAAGGCGTAAAAGGGCAACTCTCTTGCTTAGACTTGTTATGTTTACTTAAAAATCAGAGGCGAAGGGGCTCTGTGCCTCTCAGTTGGATCTTTGGACCCGTAGCGCCTCAATGATAGGATCGAAATTATTGCAATTTTTTTCAAATAAAGACGTTAACGGACGGCCGTTTACCTCGATATCAAGATCCATTTCGACCTGCTTGCCTTCTTTGTTGTCTGTTCGGTTTCCGTAGACTTGCTTGTTGTACAAAATGATTTCATAGATCTGTTTCTTGTTGAAAACCCATTTTTCCTCATGCTTTTTGGAGACCAGTACAAAAAAATCGCATTTCTCCACTTTGTTTTTCCATGCGTTTTCTGCGCCCAGGCCTGCTTTTAAAGCTCTTCAAGATTTGAGACAATCCAATATCAGCCAAGGGAGAAAGGAGTAATATTATATTCTTTCATCTTTCTCCATAAGGTGGATCGGTCGATACCCAGGCTCTGCGCCGTTTTGCTGCGATTAAAATTATTTTCACGAAGGGCCTCAATAATAAGGTTTCTTTGCTGGTTATGGAGAGAAAATGACACTGGGGGAAATATTTCAGCCTTATGTGGTTGTGGAGAAATTTGTGTATTTCTGTGGTTCTGATATCTGGATTTCAAGACTGCTTGTATTTCCTCTTTATCAATTGATCCGGTCTGATTCAGAACTATGAGTTGTTCGCAGACATTACTTAATTCTCTGATATTTCCAACCCAGGGGTAAGTGCGAAGTGTTTTTTTTGCCGCAACGGTTAAGTGTGCTTTTTGCAGGGCATGGCTGGACGAAAATTGATTGATAAAGTGATCTGCGAGAATTTCGATATCTTCTTGTCGTTCTTTTAGCGATGGAATATTCAGGTGCAATACGGACAGGCGGAAATACAGATCCGCCCTGAACTTGCCATCTTCCACCAGTTGCCAAAGGTTTTGATTGGTGGCGCAAAATATTCTTACATCGACGGGAATGATCTTGTCATGTCCCAAACGCATGACTTCGCCTTCCTGAATGACCCGCAGTAATTTACTTTGTAAGCTTAATGGTATTTCCGCAATTTCATCGAGGAAAATAGTTCCATTGTGAGCAATTTCAAACAGACCCATTTTTCCTTCTTTTGCTGCTCCCGTGAACGCACCGCCAATATAACCGAAAAATTCGCTTTCCAGCAGATTGTCAGGTATGGCTGCGCAGTTTACGGCAACGAAAGATGCATCTTTTCTGATGCTGGCATTATGCATACTCTGAGCGAAAAGCTCTTTTCCTGTACCTGTTTCGCCGACTATCAGTACGCTTGAGGAGACGCCAGCAAATGATTTTGCTTTTCCAATGGTGTCGCACATGATTTTGCTCTTGCCAAGAATGTGTTCAAAGGTGTGTTTTGCATGGTGATCCCTATGGTGTAATCTTTTACGGATCTTGGTTTCTCTCAGCTGAACTCTGGAGATCTCCTGGAACGTTAAAATACTTCCGATCTCTTCATTTCCAAGTGATGTGACATCTTTGTTTAATATGATTTGGTTACTTTTTGATTTCAGGAGGACGTTTGAATAATTCCTGTTTTTTGCTAACAGGGATTTGAAAGTGCTATCAGGAATAATGTCTTCAATGCTGGAACCCAACGAGTTTATTTCATCGACCTGGAGAATTTGGGCCGCAGTAGGGTTGATCTGCACGATTTTCTTTTCATGATCTATCGCTATGATACCTTCACCAGAATGGTTGAAAATTGTTTCAAAACGTACGGTATGCTCACGCGATTGACGCTTAATTTCAGAAATTTGCTGAACTTGTGTAAGAGCTGCCCAAATTGATTCTGAACTTGAATGTAATAGCCTTGCCTGGAACCCGGCGGACTGTGCAAGCTTGACGACCGTTGCTCCTCCTATGAAATGACGACAGCCATTTTCTAAGGCATATCTGAAAAGGTCGGATATGGCGCCTGTACCGGCGGCATGGTGGTGAGGTTCTATTAATATCAACTCCTTGCCGCAGATCTCTTCGGCTCTTTGAATTTGATAAGGAACAAGGCCCAGTCCGATGACGGCAATTTTATGCTGGAGCTGACCATTTTTTTCCAGGGCTTGCACCGCGAGGGTTATGTCGGCAGTCGTAACTGGTACCCGGATAACCGGGACTGAAGGGATCGCCTTAATGAGATTGGTTGCCAATATGCCGCGCGCAACGATGGCATCGGCATTCAGTCCTCTTGGGACAAGAGGGACGGCGTCGATTCCGACGACGACCTCAACGTCAACATAGCTCCTTGCGGGGTAAGACTTTATATAATCCTTCCGATGCTCTTCAAGTAGGGCATTTATTCTTATTTTTCCTTGTTCATTAGGAACAATATAGAGGATTTTCGCCATTCGGATGCCTTTCTTCTGCAACAAATATTTGACAATATGCCATGATTGTTGCAGTTTGCAACAAAGTGTTGTTGTTGATCTTCTCTGTTACATCAATTTTCTGGTTTGTGCCATTGGTTTTTCGGCTAAACAGTTGTTTTTTTAAATATTCCCGCTTATGAGCTTGCACAATTTCGGATAGAACAATATTTGGTATGTGTTTTGCTCATTCTAAGAAACGCCCAGTTATGAAATTACCATGGTTCAAAGTTCATCTTGCTGCTTAATCCTCAAGAGTTATCTAGTTTTGTCCGGAAACGGCTCTTTTCCGCTGTGGCGGCGTCAATCTGCGGACTTGCTTGTGGGACGTAAAGTACTACGTCTCAGTACAAGTCCTTGATTTTATTGCCATTACGGAAAATTGCTCGTTTCCAAATCAGAAAAGGGCTAGTTGCGATTTTGATTTTCCGGATGGCAACTGTCTGAAAAAAAACTTAGTTGGGGCTTTGGAATCCAATAGAAATCTTCTGTCTGGAGGTGCCCCTATCACTCATGGATGGCTTTTAGTCGAAACGACAGTGAAGGCACTCAAGGTGATTGAAGATAAATCCTTGCTGGTAAGCCATTGCTCAGAGGTTCTGAAAAAAAACGGCCAGCCGCTATTGTTTACTCCGCCTGATTGGCATGGCCCGCAGATTGTTAAATCTGTTGTTGCAACTGCTACAGAGTTTGGACCGCAATTTACTGGAATCCCCATGATTTTGCTCAGGGTGACAGGGAAAAGAACTCGCTGGATCCGGCAGGGACTTAAACGCACTGAAGTGGTCAGTATGCCGCCCATGTTTCATGTTCATGGTGCCAGCTATGAATTGGATAGTGGGCACGGAGACGGTGAGGCGGGGATGGGGTTGCGCCTGAGCCTGCCCAAAAGCTTTATCCAACGTTATTTACCTGAACGGTCCCATACTTTTGATCTGCAAACAAAGTTTGGCTGCGTCGATAACAAGTTCAGAAGGTTGGTTATTTTGTTGGCGCAAGAACTGGAAATGGGCTTACGGAATGGGCCAATGTTTGCAGAAGGACTGTCGCTTACCATTTTGGGGCTGCTGGATCAGCATTATGGTATCAAGAGTTTGACACTGGATGCCCCACAGAAGATGTCATTTAAGCATAAGGCAAAAATTACTGAACTTATCGACGCCTCTCTCGGCTCAAATCTGACAATCGAAAACATGGCCGAAGCATTGGACTTGAGTCCGAGTTATTTCTGTGCACTGTTCAGTGCAACCTTTGGAGCCCCACCTCACAAATATGTTACTCAGAAACGTATTGACCGTGCAGCTTATCTATTGCGTTCCGAACCCCAGAAAAGCCTGGCAGAAATTGCTACCTCAACAGGTTTTTCCAGTCAGTCGCACTTAACGGGTGTCTTTAAACGCTACATGAAGCAAACCCCGGCACGCTACAGAGCTTACTAATCCCGAGCGTTAACTTCTTTTTGCAGTAAATCAAATTTATCAGAAGTATCTATAAAAAAAAGGATGGATTTGGAAGACAAGGTCCGGAATAAAAATTAATATCCATATAAATGATAGCGCTATCATAATGCGGAATTTGTTTAAATTGTTATGTTGATATTCTGATTATTGAATGAAGTTGGAAAATTATATAAAGGTTTGAAAGATAATTAAAATAATAATTTATATCCGAGCCTAGCGACTCATGTCTGTACGTTTAAGTAAAGCTTGATAGAGATATCTTAAAATTGAAATAAGTAAGCGAAATATTTTTCTTTTTTATTTGGTCTTCTACGTTCAGTTTCCGTTGGTTACTGAACTTAACTTGCCTTATGGCAACTATTTAAATTTAGGGAGGAAATATGAAAAAAATCAGACTGTGGTTTTCTCTATTAATTGTTCCTTTGTGTCTATTGCTTTGGTCGTGTGGCGATGACAATAACACCAACACTAAAAGCAGTGCCACAGCAACAACACAGCAATATGGTCTGATAGTTTCTGATCCGGAAATCATTGATAATGGCAATGGCCAGTCGTATGTCATCGTTGATATGATGACCCAGGGAGGGAACATCACGGTTCAATCCGACCTGACCGCTTCAGATAACATTGACAGCGTTACGGAAAATCTTGTTCAGGGCTATCTGGTTGATTATGTCGCGACATCGTCCGCCGAAAGTTACATTGCCTCAGTTCCAGAAGATCCATCAAAGACCTTTAACAAGGTTCTGGGCGTTTCAACCGGTACACCGGTGTTTGACTCAATGAAGTATGGTCCGGAATTATCGCCAGTCAATAACGAAGCAGGTCGGATGGTTGCTGCTGGCTGGGTTTATGCAAAAGACGCTTCCAGCACCAAAACGATCACGGTTGGTGATGGTCGCGTGCTCACCGAAGATATCAGTGGGCGCGCGTTGCCGGAACCGATGAAGCGATATGAAGAAACCTATACTGTTTCCAATAGCGCCCTCATCTATAATATCAATACTGATGATTACAGTTTGTCGAGTGTATCAGATTTTGCGTCAATTCCTGTAACTAAAGATTATGACTACGCAACAATCAACCGGCAGGAAGCCTACCTGGTTTTTGATAAAAACTTCACCAAAGCAGATGCTGCAAAAGTCGTCGCCATTTATTATTTCCTGCCACAAAACGAATCGGACGGCAAACCTGCCTGGGATGTTCCGACCGGTAGCCAATTGCTGGCCGACAAAGGAACCGATCCCGTTTCTGGGAAAGCTTACGTCGACATCGTCTCAGGTAAACCTTCCTCAACCCCTTATGCTGACAGTACTGAACCTTTTGAAATTGTCAAAGGTTTCTATTATATCGGTGATAATGAGGTAGCCATCTACCTTATGGTTGCTGACATGGGAACCCCGAACGATACTTCAGACGATAGACTGTTTGTGTTTGATGCTGGTTGGCCATCAAGTGGTTATCAATACTGGAAGAATATTGAGGCTATGGGGTACGACCCGCGTAATGTTACCGACTGGATGCTCAGCCATGGTCATGGTGACCATTATGGTACGGCAGTCGAGTTGATTACCATGATTGAGAATGCTGGTGGATCAGTTAATGTCTGGGGTCCAAAGGAAGATATCGACGGGATCACTGAGGATGCTCAAGGCAATACTTGGGATCTTGCTGGGGCATTGCCTGCGTCACAAACATTTCTTCGGGAAAAATTTCAATATTACACTTACGACACCTGGATGGACTATGGCAACATCCAGATCATGGCCACCCCGACCCCCGGACATACCACGGGAACGGCATCATTTGTCTTTAAAGTTAAAAACCCGGACACGGGAGAATATGTTTCCTTTGGCTACATGGGCGGTTACGGTTTCAACGGCCTTTACACCCCGACCGCAAGCAACGGTTGGAAACGCCTGAATTTCCAATTGGGCCTGGCCTGGCTGGCACAGAATATTCAAGTCGATTATGTTTCTCCTCAGCACACCAACCAATATCCCATTGTTGAGGTTTATCAGGCGCTGAAAGCCTACAACAACAATCCGGCTAATGCCGGCAAGCAACTGACTATGCTCGATGCTTTGACCTCGACCATGGCAAACGACAAGGATGGTATCGCTACTGAATTTATGAACTTTTGTGAAAAACGTTATCAGGTAGCAACCAACGGTATCAGTGAGCTAAACAACGCTAGCTACAGCAGTATCGAAAACACCGGTCCATTTAAACCTGGTCGAGAAAATGGGGTTCTTGATGCGCAGGTTATTCTGAAAGATGGTGGCAAAATCGTTCGTGGCTTCCACGGTGCCCAGAATGTCAATCCACTTATTCCTCTGCTTAAAGACGGTATCGTCATTGCCAAGGATAATTATGTAGCAGACGAAGACGGTTACTACGTTCAATTCTATATTGATGTTGTTGATGACTACGAGGGTTACCTGCCGGATGGCTACCATCAAGATGAGCTGACCTATGCAACTATCAATGGTGATAAAACTCTGACTGCTATCGATTATGTCGGTGGGCCAATCGAATCTCTGCATGCGGCAGAAGGGACTCCAGAAGTACTGAGAACCCAACGCCTGAGTTCACTGGCTGATGCTCAGGCCATTCTGAATAGCGTACAGAACGGTGGCACCTATTATGTCGACCTGACCAAGGCCAGTGCAATTATTGTTCAGGATGCTGTCGCAAATACCTTTACGGCGGCAAAGAAACACTAAATCCGCTTTCAGCAGAAAATGTGTATCTAAGGTGTGCCTGAAACCAGGCACACCTTAGGGTTTTAGAGAACATTTCAGAGACCCAAGTGTTACTCTGAACGTTTGCAGTGATGCAATCTCTCGCAAGAGAAGGACAGTTATGTTGAATAAGTATATTTCAAGGATCATCTGTTTTTTTCCCTTTTTGGCGATGCTGTTTGTACTGAATGCCTGCGACAGCGATAGCAATCATGATAAATCTGAAAGCCTTTCATTAGTGGAAGCTTCCGTTACTGTTGGTGATGAACAGAGGACATTCTCTTTGTATCTGCCTTCAAATTACGATGATCTCTATGAAAGCGATGCCAGACAGATACCTTTAGTTTTTTCGTTTCATGATGACGGAGAGACCGGACAAATTAGCGCCGATAACACCCGCTGGCAGGAAATTGCTGAGGAAAATGGCTTTGTTGTCGTTTTTCCTAATGCGATTGATGGAAGCTGGAATACCAGTCGGTCTGCAGACGGCGCAGATGAAGTGGCTTTCACTTTGGCCATTTGGGAATACATTCGTTCAGAATACACTTTATCGAGTGGAAATCCGGTCTATCTCACCGGAATCGGGACTGGAGGCAGTGTTGCTCAACAAGTTGCAATGATTGGTTCCAATTTAAGCACCATTCAAGTCATTTCAGCAGTGGCCTCAATTCGGGGGACAGCTGACGATGCCGTCTTTAATCTGCCGACAGGCTCAGAACCGGCTGGAGCTTCGCTTCCCTATACATCCATGGCAGTGTGGATGATGACAGATAATGACTCGCTGAGTACAGCAGAAACCAAACAAGCTCAATATTGGAAAGGTGAAAATCTGAACAATATTGCGGCCACTGCAACCGGCACAGATATTAGCGATGAGAATTTCACCACTACTTCTTACCAAAATGTCGACAATTCATTAAGTGAAGTGAGAATTTCAACCTTTAAATCCCCTGAGCTTACCGGAAAAGAATTAAGCCGCACAATTTGGAACGATATGTTTTCGAAAGTTCTACGTTTTCTCGATGATACCCGAGTTAATGGTAGCCTTCATCCTTGGGAATCAATTGCTGAAATGGGACTCATTGAAGAGTCTAAAAAGTTTTCGGAGGCTGCTGGCGGTACTCACCGTTGGTTGACTTACCTTCCTTCGAATTATGGGGCGCTGACAGCTAATGGGGGTAAGTTGCCCCTGGTCCTTTCGCTCCACGGTCGTAAAGGGTCTGCTCGCTGGCAGGGCATGTTGACTCAATGGCACGTTACTGCAGAAAAGCATGGGTTTATAGCTGTTTATCCCCAAGGTACAAATGCAACATGGCAATTCGATTTTGCTACTGAGCTGGTTGGTCCCAATCCTGATGTTGAATATATTCTTGAACTTTTACAAGAGCTTGAAAGCAAATATGCCATAGACACCTCTCGGGTCATCCTAAATGGAACGTCCATGGGGGCTTACTTCACCAATCGGATTGCAGTCGAATATCCGGAATTATTTGCAGGGATTGCGCCTTGCTATTCTGGCCACTTACTTCCCGATATGTACGAAAATTATACCAATTACCCTACTATTCGGACTGATGTTCCCATTCCTGTCTGGCAATGTAGAGGAGGCGATGAGCCAGACAACGCTTACCCATTTGGTATCGATAGCCAGGAAGCAGCCCGTAAGTTTTGGCGTGTTGTTATTAACGGATATCCTGAAGCTCCAGATGGAGTAGAGGATAATGCAACTCCTACTGAAACGCAGATTGATGGGCGCAAAACGACAAAAATCTTTAACGATGGTAGTGGATTGGCAGAGTATCGCTGGCAAGTCACGGACTATGTACCACACTTTTGGCCCCCAAAAGATCAGGCAGAGAAAATGTGGACGGAAATGTTTTCAAAATATCAACGTGTAGGAACTCAAATTATTAAAGTTCAGTAAGTTGCAACATAATTATGATTATTTAACATTTTTCGCACCATTTCACTTATTGGAGGTTTTGAAAACATGCGGAAGAGACGTTTATCTTTAGCTGTTTCATTAATATTTATGGTGGGAGCGATATTCATGCTTTCCGGATGTAGTGACAGTGATAAGTCTTCAGATTCTGATATCCCTGTTGTCGAGGCACAAACGCTGCTTGAGGCAGCGGATATAACTATCGATTACGACGATTACTATGGTCAGAAAATTCAGGGCTATTACAACTTCGATTGTGTGGTTTCTGACACCGTTACCCGGACTGCGAAGTTCTACATTCCGGAAAATACGGTATTTAATCAACCAACGGTTTTCGTTGGTGTGCCTGATAATGAAAACACCTGGAAATTCTTGGTTAAGAGCGGCTGGAAAGCTCTGGCTGATGAAAAAGGGTTGCATATCGTATTGATGGAGCCCAAAGACGGTGTCTGGGGAACTGATGAGGAGGAAATTGCCTATATCAGTGCTCTTAACCAGGATGTTTCCTATCGACCTTTCTTCTGTGCCTTTTCCGCCAGCTTCTACGGTATCGGCTACGGGGAAGCAGCCGATTTGCTTCAGAAGCAAAGTGTTAACAATCCCAAAAGCTGGGCAGCAATCGCGCTGATGGGTGCGACCGGTATGACCGCGTCTGAAGTTATTTCCTTGCAAGAAACCCCTTCAAAAGTAACCGGTGTTTCTCTGGCCGAAGCTCAGACTCCGGTCTGGATTGTTGCGGATGAGAAAAACCCTGGCGTCTCCTCACTGATCGATTTTTATAAAAGTGCCAACCACAGCCAGGACGCTCAAGCCGCCGCCGACTACGCCGATGAAGTTTATCTGCCGATGGAAGGCGGGTCCATAGATGATGAGTGGTGCGCCAATGTGGTCTACACCTCTGCTGACTGGACCGATTGCGTTAATAAAACTTATGCAGAAAGCATCTACACTGAGCTTTTCGAAGGAACATATCGTTACCCAGGAAATGCCAATGGTGCCCTGCGTCGTCCCGGTGAAATTTTTGCCCGCGGGTTTGAATATTTTGAAGCCCAGGTTGCCGGTGGTTATTACCAGGATGGCAGAGATGTTTATAATCGTGAGTGGTATGTCTATGTGCCTGAAAGTGCCCAGGCAAAGATAAATAACGGTGAGAAGGTTCCGTTGGTTTTCGTGTTTCACGGTGCCGGTGGTAGCGGTAATGAAATTGGTGATCGCTCTGGCTGGGCAACCGTCGCTAAAGAGAAAGGTTTCATTATTATCTGCCCAACGGCTTCACATGAAGTAAGCATTCGTGAAGTCAGCAACATCACGACCAATGAATATTTCCGCGCTATATGGAACGAAGGCAGCGCAACCGAAACACGTCCGAGTGATCTGAAATTTGTTGAATATCTCTATGATTGGATGCTTACAAATTACAGTATCGATACCACACGGGTTTATGCCAGTGGTCAATCCTCAGGCGGTGCTATGACCTGGGCTTGTGCCGGGCAGTTACCTGATCTGTTTACTGCAGCAGCTCCGATTTCCATGGCTGGGACCATATTCGTAGAAAATAACCCTGTTGGTACCTCTCTGGTTCCTATCGATTGTTACATGGGCGAGTTGGATTCCGACTTCACAACTGACCGCGCTGTCACCAGCATTGATAACTTCGTCAGTCTCTACAATACGGTAGAGAAGTACGAAGACTATACCTTCAAGGTCAAAGGTGAAGAACGCGCAGGAACCGATTATACCTCCCAGACCGGTGAAGAATATTACGGTGAAGGCAATAACTACTTCACTAACTATCTCTTCAATACCGCTTCCCGTGTGCCTATGCTGCGTTTCGTGGAAGTTGCTACCAAGACCCATGCCATCTGGCCTTCTGAATGTTTTGACGTCTGGTCGAAATGGTTTGTTAACTATACGAAAGACCCGGTTACTCATGAGCTTTATTATCAAGGAAATGCCGTCAGTACGGCTCAGTGATTTTAAGGCATTCAATAGAATAAGGTTAATTACGTAGGCCTTGATTTTTAAGAATCTTGACAAGGTGGCATGATTGTCTGGCCACCTTGTCAAGAATAAAAACAAAAACGATCAATGATAAGTTGCGTATTAATTCTGGGGCGGCGTATTAATTCGTCAAAGTTTCAGATTTTTTAAAACTGCTTAAGAACGAACTGTTTCGTAAAGGGGTAAATACATGAGAAAATTTTTTACAAGCTTACTCGTTTTGATATTCGCAGCAGGCTAATCCTGAAGATGGGTCCCCTATGACAAAGACTCCAACTTTGTTTTCGACAAGGAATCCATCATTCCATACAGCAAAGACATTAAACCTGAAGTTGTCGTATACCTTGACAAGACTCTAACCGAGATTTATGCCGAAGATAAAATTTAGAAAGTTCAGAAAAAAAATCGTTCTTCATACCAGACTTTATGCCTTCAACCGAATCTGGACCCTATTATGAAGCAAAGATGCAACGGATTAAGACCATTATTGACGGTATGAAATAAACAGGACTCTTCATTCAATGTTTATGAATATCCGCAGGTCGGGGTGGCAGCCGAATTGTGGATGTGAAAAAACTGCCTCCATTTTTTGTGAGTCGATTATCGAGATGGCCTCCCCTCGATATCGGCTCTTTTTTTAAGCTATATGTATTCTGAGGTAGGTTCGGGTATTATTTCTTTCCGTTATGAAGACGAGTATCGGTTTTTTAATTTTGAATGAAGAACCTGGTAAAATATAATCTATTGTGAAATTGAAGACTTATTTGATTTGTTGACAAAATACTTGTTCCACCAGCAACATCAAGAAATGTGTTGATATCAGAAAACCCGGGACATGGCCCAGTTTTCTAAGCCTTTTGGTTTCGTGTAGTTCAAGGAATCATCGTAAAATTTATAGGTAATTTGGCCCCCGTCCTGGTTGATTTTACAATCAAAAAGCCCTTCAACTCACCAATCAATAACCTCATTCACAAACCTGTCGGTTCGCCAATTCCTCTTCCGGCAGTTCCGGTGCTCCTTCACTTAAGGAGATACCGCTGAGAAGGACATCCTCTCCCATTTTTTCCAGCAGCTTCAGGAAATTCATGACCAGGTAAGGGTTGAGCTGGGTGCCGGCGATATCCAGCAGCAGGCCGCAGATTTTTGGCAGGTCCCAGGGTTCTTTGTAGGATCGCTTGGTCCGTAGGGCGTCAAAGGTGTCTGAGATCATGGTCATTTGACTGCAGACATTGGTCTTCCAGGATTTAGGCATTTTGGGATAGCCGGTCTGGTCATAGCGCATGTGATGTTCAAAAGCGGTCAGAATGGCCAGTTTGGGGATTCCATCCTGGCTCATCAGGTATTGTGCGCCACGGGACGGGTGTTGTCTCATCCGGTTCCATTCTTCTTCGGTGAGCTGACCGGGTTTGCGAATGATTTCCTTATCAATGAAAATTTTTCCGGCATCGTGCAGCATCCCGGCAACGCCGACATCGCGAAGCAGGTCTTCGTCCAGGCCGAGGGACATGCCCTGGGCGATGTTGAGAATGGCGACGTTCAGGGAATGGGTAAAGGAATATTCGTCTTCCATGCGCAAGGGCACCAGGGCCAGCAGAGGATTGGCCTGCTGCTGAAACGCGGCGACGAAACCGGCGACGATCTGTGCGGTTTCCTTGATGTCGCACTCATCCTTGTTGCTGAGACTGGCATAAAATTCCTCCAGGCTCTGCAGCTCTTCCGGAGTCAGGTCTTCGAACCGCGCGATCGGTCGTGGCGCATCGTTATTGTCCTGGATATCGATGAGTCCATAGCGAATATGCGGTGCCTGCTGGTCCAGATCCTCTACCGCTGCAACGCCGAGAGCCACCTGGAAAAACAAGATGATTTCATCATGGTTAATCCCTTGGCGGAAACTGATGAATTCTATGTTCCGGGACTGCAGTCTGCTGGCAATGCGTTGGGTGTGCGGGGTCCCTGGCAACGGCTTGCCGTCGTAAAGCAGGTCTTTTTTGATGCTGAAAAAGGTCAGTTCCTGCTGGCTGTGCAAGAGTGAATACAGGGTGTCCTGAAATCGTGGCAGCAGCAGTCCGACCCGATTATGTTCGATGGAATAAAGGGACGCGGTCGCCAGGATGGACGACATCTGTTGCAGTGCATTTTCGATGGAATAGCGATCCAGTGGTTGACTCATGCTTCACTCCGTCCCGACAGCTTTTGCATGACCTGTTTCGCCTGCAATTTTGCGTCTCCAGTTCCTTCCTCTAGCTGTTGCTTCAATAATGGCATGGCCTGCTCGGCGGGATAATTTTGCAGGGCTTTGACGATTTCCAGTTTCAGTTGATTGTTGGTCCGGGCATGCAAAAGTTTTTTATTTTTAAGGAGTTTGGCAAAAATTGCCAGGGCGCGCTTTTCCCGGTGTTTGCCGAGACTGTGAACCACGGCCTTTTTGATTTCAAAATCAAATTTAAAGAGTTTTTCCTCCTTGAGTAATGTCAGCAATTTGTTAATCAGTTCCGGTATATGAACCAGTCCAAGCAGAGAAATGGCGTACAGGACGTCCTCGTGATTTGCAGAAGACAGGTTTTTTTCAAGCTGTTTCAGGGAAGACACATCTTTGAGTAACAGACAGGTTTTTAGCGCCTCCTGGCGCACCCGTTGATGCTTGTGCTCACGAAAGGGCCTGATTTGCGGCAGGTCGTCCTTGTTGCCCAGGCTTCCCAGCAGAAACAGCATGTTGCGAACGACATACCAGCGCCGGTCAGCAAGGTGAGGGCTGATCAATGCCGAGATGTTGTCAACGGATGTCCCGATCTTGCGCAGGTTGTTCAGGAACAGCAAACGCGCGGCCCGGTCTGCCTCAATGTTCACTTCTTCCAGCAGATGAGGGACGAATGCCGGTCCGAACAGGCCGATCAGTTCATTGAGCAGCGGGTGGCAATTTTTTCCTAACCGTGCTGCGTCTTTAAGGGCCTGAGAGTAGAAAGTGTCCGGAAGCAGGTGGGCCAGCGTGGCGATTTCGTCTGCGCTTTTGCCTTCCAAAAAACGCCGGCACAGATCAACCAGACTGCGATAATCGGCTGAGGCAAGGAAAAAACCGATGGCTTCTGCCAGCTGTTTGTGCAGCACGGTCAGGTGCGTCTGATCCGCGCTGTGCTCGAGAATGTATAATGCTATATTTGCAATCTGTTGCTCAATCCGGACGTCTTCCAGATCTGTTTTCAGCTTTTGCAGATGCGCATTCAGCGCCTGCGGAATCTGTTGCCTGGAAAGGATCTGCCGGAGCGTCTTCTGGTAGCGTTCAGGGACGTATTTATCGAACTGGTCGGTAAGAAGGAGTTCTTTGGTCTGTTTGATCCGTTCTTCACGGGTTGCCTGGACAACGGCTAGTTCCTCTGCTGATGCCAGATTCCTGGAACCGGCGAGTTTTGAAATAAGCGACATGACGATCGGTGAGACATGGCCGCTATGCCGGGAAACCTGCTGGAAGGCGTCCAGAATCGCATCATCTGAGCAGCCGTTGAAGAACAATTCGGCATTGTTTTTCAGCAGCTGCAGATTGCAGACCCCGGCTAGGATGCTCTTCCTGGTCTCTTGATCAAGGGCATTGATAAAGCTGGCCAGTTTCAGGTAGGTCGCGGCTTTTTCGCTCTGAACCTTTTGCGACTGGGCGGCGCTGACCGATTGATTCACAAGCTGCGACAGGCCTTCTCGTCCAGCATTGCGATGGTCCTCCTCGCCCAGCTTGAGCAGGGCGGATATTTTTTCCGCCAACTCGGCTGGAGAGATCGTGTCGCTGTCAATCTCTTCCTCAATGTCCTCTGCAAACACGGCCAACAGTGCCCGGGCAAATTGCTGCCAGAATTCGTTTGCTGATTGGATATGTTCAAACAACCGGCTGTCTTTATGCCCTTCCAGAAGATTGAAATCCTCGCGGGACATTTCCGTGACCTGCACCCCGGTGATTTCGAGCTGCTCCAAGCAGGCGCGAATACCGCCTTGATCCCAGGTTTCGGAGGGTTTTCCCATGAGCAGGCGCAGGAACGCGTAGAGTTCGTTGACCGTCAGGTCCGGAGTCAGGCTGAAGGTGGCGATGCCGTGCTGAAACATGCAAAAAGCAAAGTTGGTAAAGAGCTTGTTCTGCGGGCTCAACGGTTCCCCGTTGAACAGGAAACTGTACTTTGCCACGCTGACCTGAATGATGATTTCCTGGTGGAAGCATTCCGTCAGTTGTCTCACCAGCTTGTCTGTCGCATCCCGGACAATGGCATTCTTCTCGTCGTGGAGGCTCAGGTGTTTGCTCAATATGAAGAGATTGTGCAGAACATCGGCGACTCGCGCACGGGATGAGTGATTGTTTTTCATTTGCCCCTGTTTTGTCGGTGACCCGAGAAGAGATGAATCAACCAGATATTGAGGTTCAAAATATCACACATCATTAAGGGATATCTATATGGGGGCTGGGAGGGTTTGAGAAGGGCCCGAAAAACAAAAGGCCTAGCCGGATGGGCTAAGCCTTTGCTTGTCAAGTGGTACCGAAGGCCGGAGTCGAACCGGCACGCCGTGAGGCAACGGTGTTTGAGACCGTCGTGTCTACCAATTCCACCACTTCGGCACGAGAAGGACGATTATAGTTCTGCAGCGCGGTTTGTCAACCCTGTATTGTCTGTCGGAGCAAAATAAATAACATTTTCCAGCTGTCCCCCTGGGAGAGGGCCTGGCCGTCAAGACTGAGCAGCGGGCGGATGTCGATGAGCGAGTTGGTGATGAAGGTTTCATCGGCGTTGTGCAGCTCGGTCAGAGTCAGATCGCGCTCTATCACATCCAGATCGAGCATGGTCCCGAGTGTGAGCAGCTGCTGGCGGATGATGCCACCAAGCACCAATTGCCCGCAGGGCGGGGTGGTCAGGGTGCGCTCCTTGCGGATGAAGATATTGCTGGTTGCTCCTTCCAGAACCAGGCCGTTTTCATCGACAAAGATCGCCTCGTCGGCCTGTTGGCTGAGCGCGTAATTTCTGGCGTAGAGACAATCGGCATAATTACCGTGTTTCAGCTGGGGCAGGTGGCTTAGCGGGTTGACCCGGCGGTTCGGGGCGATGACAGCGTTAAGACCGGCCGGCCATGCTCCTTCCGGCAGGCTGGGGTAGTCGCTGGCGGTCAGGCAGAACCAGCCTTGTTGCGCCGGGAAATCGAGCCCGGTAAACTCCCCGCGGCCAAGGGTCAGGCGCAGGCGTGAGCAGGGGGCCTGCAGCCGTTTGGCGACCTGCTCCAGGGCTGCTTCCAGCTGGGGGCGGTCGCAGGGAAAGCCGGTCAGCGTGGCGGCCTGCTCCAGGCGGTCGAGATGTTCTTTGGCAAACGCCACGGTCTGCTGGTTGGCCTTCATGGTTTCGAACAGGCTGTCACCGAACAGGACACTGCCGTCCTGCATCGCGACTCTGGCTTGTTCCGGGGCGATGAATTCACCATTGAAACAGATCAGCATGGTTCAGTCCTTCCTTGGCTGGAGAACGGTCCGCAGTGCTTCGCCTTTGGCCAGACATTCGTGCCATTCCCTGACCGGGACGGAATCGGCGACGATCCCGGCCCCGGTCTGGTAGTTGAGCAGGTTGCCGAAGCGTTGAAAACTGCGGATCAGAATATTGAGGTCCATGTCCCCGGTGACGCTGATAAAACCGGCGCTGCCGGTGTAACTGCCGCGGCCGACGGGTTCCAGTTCGTCGATGATCTCCATGCAGCGTTTTTTGGGGACCCCGGTGATGGTGCCGCCGGGGAAGGCTGCCTTGAGCAGGTCGAAGGGGCCGCTCTCCGGGGTGAGCCGGCCGCTGACATTGGAGACGATATGGGTGACATGGGAATAAGGTTCCAGGACCATGAGCTCGTCGACCTCGACGCTACCGAATCGGCAGACCTTGCCCAGGTCATTGCGCGCCAGATCGATGAGCATCATGTGCTCGGCCCGTTCCTTGGGGTGGCCAAGGAGTTCCTGGCGGAGTTGGTCATCCTCCGGCAGGGTGAAGCCACGCGGGCGGGTTCCGGCGATGGGGCGTGCTTCGGCCAAACCGTTGCTGAGGGAGACCAGCCGTTCCGGTGAGCTTGAGATGATCTCCAGGTCGGGGAAATTCAGGTAACAGGCAAAGGGGGAGGGATTCAATTCGCGCAGCTGGCGGTACAGCTCGGTTGAATCGCCCTTGATGGTTCCGTCAAACCGGCACGACAGATTGACCTGATATATGTCGCCGCTGAGGATGTACTCCTTGCCCCGCTCTACCATGGCCATGAATTGTTCCTGGGACAATATCGGCTGAGGCTGTTGGATGACCGAAAAAGAGCCGACCGGAGGGCTGCCGGAAAAGTTTTGAATCTGCTCTTTCAGCTCCGGCAATTCCGGACCGCCGGGCAAAGCGGCAAGGATCAGCCTGGCGGAGCGATGATCGTAGACCGCAGTGGCGTCGACCCAGTAGAGGTCGAGGTCAGGGGTGGGCAGATCGCGGATTGCCTGGCGCGGAAGGTCCTCGATCGAGGCGGCGAGGTCGTAACTGAAATAGCCGAAAAAACCGCCCGGAAAGGGGGATTCGCACTTGATCGGCAGACTGCGCTCGGCAAGGATGGCGGCCAGGCTCGCAAAGGGATCGCCGGGCAGCCTATCGCATCGGCCGCCCTGGCTGCGCAGCAGCTGGCCGTCTCGGAGCTGGTAGCGTTCCTGCCAGCTTAGCGGCACAATCGAGTAACGCCCGGTCTTGGGTCGGGGATTGAGGGTTTCCAGAAAACCGGGCCCGTCCGGGCAGTGGTGCAGGTATAGTTCCAGCGGGTCGAACGCGGGCAGGTTGAAAGAGCAGCTTCTGATCATACCGGCTTCCGGGCAAGCAGGCCGACCAGGGTGCCGCCTTTCTTGGAGGGTTCCAAACCTTCTTCGTGAACCAGAATCTCCCAATCGGCAAAGATCTGTAACAATTCTCCCGGTTCCAGGACCATTTTCGGTTCCAGTCGGCAGGGTTCGCCATCTCCGGCGCTGGTAAAGGTGCGGATCATGATCAGTCCACCGGGCTTGACCCGCTCCCTGAGGTCGAGCAGCAGCGGCCGATACAGATAAAAGAAGTTGATCACCAGGTCAAACTGCTGCTGCGGCAGCTGCGGGCTGTTTTCCAGATCGGTTTCCAGGGTGGTCATGGCGACGCCGCGCTCAGCGGCCTTGTCGGCCAGTTGCCGGAGGGCCACGCTGGAATAATCGAGAGCGGTGACATTGAAGCCCTGTTCGGCCAGGAACAGGGCGTTGCGACCGCGGCCGCAGGCCACATCAAGGGCGCTGCTTCCACTGAGCAGGCGGTGATGCTGGAGCAGCCAGGAGTCGGCTTGCCAACCGTCGCTGAAGTCTTTGTCGCTCCAGCGTTCATTCCAGGATTGACGTTCGTTGCTCATGATCAATAGTCCGTGGTCATTGTTTCATCAAGAACACCGCCAGCAGGGTCAACAGCACAGCTGCCGCGCGCCGCGGAGTAAGGCGTTCACGGTAAATCAACACCGAAAGGATAATGGCGATGACAAAATGCATTCCGGTTAACAGGACAATGGCCGACAGGGGTCCGGTCGCCATGGCCTTGAGCAGGGCGTAGAAGCCGAAGAAATTGAGCACTCCCATGACCAGGCCGATGATCAGCGCTTCCTTGCGGCGGCCACCGGGCGCGGTCGTTTTCCAGTGCCGATTGATTAGCACGGAAAAAACGGTCCCCATGCTGTAGGTCAGGGTCATGAACCCGGCGGTATCGGCGTGCATTGCGGCCAGTTTGCAGGAGACCGAAGAGATCGCCCCGCAAAAAACTGCGGCCAGAATAAACCAGAGCCCGCTGCCGGACCGGTGGCTCAAGGTCCTGTCCCGTTTGACCTCGCCGCCGAGCAAGGCAACCACGCCCAGCCCTAGAGCGACACCCAGCCACTGCCATGGCTGCAGGGTTTCATGAAAATAGATCAAAGAAAAAAGAATCACCAGCACCAGGCTCAAGCGGGTGAGGGGATAGGCGATTCCAGCTGGCAGACGCTTGAGCGCTTCAATCTGGGCGATGGTGGCGCAGGCAAAGGAGCTGCTGTTAAGCAGGGCCAACAGCAGCAGCACGGTCAGACTGCCGGTACTGGGCTCGCCGCTGCCGAGATAGGCGATGCCGCTTAACAGCGCGACCGTAGCCATGAACACCGCCGTGGTCAGGGACGAACCGGCCCCGCGTTCTGCGGCAACCTTGTATAAAAAGCGCTGCGTCCCGAGCAGGAGCAGCGCGACAAGGCTGTTGAGATACCAGGCGGCCATGGGCAGCGTTTATCCTTGGCCGGTGGTACGGTTCTCCGTGGCCAGAATCCAGTGAATGACCCGGCGCGGGCCATGCACTCCGACGGTCATGGTCCCTTCGATATCGCCGGTGCGACTGGGGCCTGAAATCTGCGTCAGTCGGGACGGGAGCGTCCCCGGGTTGGCCTTGAAATAGGCCTTCAGGTCGGCAAACAAGGCCTCCTTGGTGCTGATGGCCAGGTGGACTTCCGGGAGCAGCGAGGCCAGGGTGCCGTGGCTGGGACCGGCGGCAAAGACCATGGAGCCGGTTTCGGCCAGGAAGGCTTTGCACCAGGTGACGCCGAGCCGGGCGTTGATCAGATCGTCCTGATGCCAGCCGGTACCGTGGACATTATCCTCGGTGGTGGTCAGATGGCTGGCACTGGCTTCCAGAACACCGGTGACCTGCTGGAGGATTTCTGTCGGCCAGCAGCCACTGGGCAGGGCGGTGCAGGAGATCGCTTCAGCTTCAATGAGAGCCTGCAACTGCGTGGCGAGTTGCTCACGAGTGATTTCAGCCAGTTCAACGCCGATGGCGGTGGCGCGCTGACGATACAGTTCGAACAGCTCCTCCTGCGTTGGTGTGGCAGGGGAAGGGGCGACTGGAACGGCCGCCGGTTTGGCCGGTTGCTGCTCGCGGATCAATTGTGGCGGATCCTGTTGATTGGGAATCCGTTGTTGCCACCACTGGCGGAATGACTGCTCATCGCTCGGCGTCGGCAGTTCTCGGCAGCTCAGCCAGTTGGCTGCGGCCTGGTTGGTGGCTCGTAACAGCGGCGCAATCGACTTGTTGCGCAGCAGTCTGCGCACGGCAGCGATGCCGCGCCGATAAGAGCCGGGATAGGTCGCCAGACGGGCCGGCAGCATGCTTTTAAAGGTCGCCTGGCGGTTGCGGTTGCGCAGGGTGCGGTGGAAGCTGCGCAGCGGCACTTTGACCGCACAATAGTCGACGCAACGGCCGCACAAGGTGCAGGCGTTGGCCAGATCCGGATAGATATTTTCCCCCCAGATCAATGACGACAGCACCGTCCCCATGGGTCCGGAATAGGGGGATTCATAGGCGTGCCCGCCGACCGCGTTATAGACCGGGCAGTGGTTGAGGCAGCTGCCGCAGTGCAGACAGTGGAGAATCTCCCGCCAGGGCCCGGCAGCGATGTTGGTGCGGCCGTTGTCGAGGAGCACCACATGAACTTCTTCCGGGCCTTCGCACTCCCCAGGCCGGCGCGGGCCGGTAGTCATACTGATGTAGCTGGAGGCGCGCTGGCCGGTGGCGGAGCAGGTCAGCAGGGACAGGAAGTCGGGTAGGTCCTTGATGCTGGGGATAATCTTTTCCATGCCGACCAGGGCCACATGGACCGGCGGCAGGCTGGTGCACATGCGGCCGTTCCCCTCGTTGGTGACGATGGTCACGGTGCCGGTGTCGGCGACGGCAAAGTTGCAGCCGGTAATCCCCATGCCCGCTTCTAAAAAGCGATGGCGCAGCACCTTGCGAGCGAAGCGGACCATCCCTTCGACATCGAGGTTATCCGGGGCGCAGAGTTTTTCTGCAAAGAGGCTGCGCACTTCGTCCTGACTGCGGTGGATGGCCGGCGCGAGGATGTGGGACGGATGTTCACCGGCCAGCTGGATGATGAATTCGCCCAGGTCGGTTTCCGTGACTTCGATGCCGGCCGCCTGCATCAGCTGGTTCAAACCGACCTCTTCACTGGTCATGGACTTGGATTTGACTGCGACCTGAACGCCATGAGCCTTGGCGATTTCGGTGATAATCCGTCCGGCGTCAGCGGCGTCTTTGGCCCGATGGACAATGCCGCCCTGGCGTTCAACGTTGGCGGCGAACTGATCCGCCCATTTGGCCAGATCCCCTGAAATCTCGATCTTGCGGGAACGGCCCCAGTCGCGCAGGGCCTCGAAATCCGGTTTGCCGGCCACGGTTTTGGCGCGCATGTCGGCAAGGACTCCGGCGGTCTTCCTGACCGCGGCGCGCAGGCGAGCGTCGGGAATGGCTCGGGCGCTGGCCAGGCGGAAGCTATGACGGGTCAGGGATCTTTTCATGCCCGGCCTCCTTGCAACGCTTCGGCCATTAACTCCGCCAGGTGAACAAAGCGCTGCCGGTTCATGCCCAGGCGTTTGGCGCCGTTGCTCAAATGAGTCAGGCAACTCAGGTCAAGGGCGGTGACAACCTCGGCGCGGGTGGCGACGATGGCATCCAGCTTGTCCTGGAGCAGCTGACCGGACACCTCGGGCAGCTTGACGCTGAAGGTGCCGCCGAAGCCGCAGCAGGTGTCGGCGTTGGGCAGGGGGATGAACATGTCGCCGCACAGTTGCTGGAGGTATTTTTCCGCGACGCCGACCAGGCCGATGCCGCGCAGGGTCCGGCAGGTCGAATGGTAAGTGGTCAGCACCGGGGCGGGCAGAGCCGGCAGCTGGCGGATCCCGGCTTTATTGAGGAATTCACAGAACTCAAAGGTTTTGCTGCCCAGGGAGACAAAGCGTTTGTGCAGGGCCGGGTCGTCGGTGAACAGTTCCGGGTAGCCGTTGCGGACGGTGTCGACGCATGAGGAACTGGGGGCGACGATGGCCGGGGAATCCTCGAACACCTCGAGAAAATGCCGGGCCAGGATCCGCGCCTCGGCCGGTTCGTTGCTGTTGAACCATTTCTGGCCGCAGCAGGTCTGGCTGGCGGGGAAGGCGACTTCGAATCCGGCGGCTTCCAGAACGGCGACACAGGCACGACCAACGGCCGGATAAAGGGTTTCTGCGGAACAGGTTAGAAATAGGGCTACGCGCGAAGGCAACAACATGTCAATCACTTCCAAACTGGCGATGAACTTATCGGCTGTTGAAAAGGTCCGGCTGTGGATCTTTTCAGGCGGGGTCCGGGAAAATACGATTTTCCAAGCCTGCACAAATTAAAAAGTTAATGGACGATCTCGGTTTTAACCGTCATCCTTGGGCTCTACGGGCTAAAGGACACAGCCGACATAAGGACCTTCAGGGACGATATAGATGCTTTGGCTTTGCGCGCAGAGTTCGGGCAGCACCGCCGCCGGGTCCGTGACCAAAGTCATGCCGAAGGGGTCAATGTCCTGCTGGGTCAGGTGCGGGGAATAGAGCAGAATTCTGCCGCAACGTTCAAGAGTTTGAAAATAGACCTGCGCTCCCCACTGGTCAATAACGAAATTGTCAGGATTGCTGTAATGAGCGCGAAATTGTTCCGGCGAGGCCTGGGCCGAACGGATAATGTCGCAATAACTGCGGCTGCCGAGTCCTTCGTTGCAGCCGGCGATCATCAAAATGGTGCCGCCCGGGCGGACAATATTCCCGGCCGCAATCAGCCCTTTGCTCGACTGGTAAAGGGTGGCGTCAAGGGGGTAGCCGCCGCCGCTGGTGATGACCAGGTCGGCGGGGCTGCCGACATGAACCACGGCATTGTTCTCCGCTTGGCGGCAACCGGCGCTAAAGGCGGCTTGCGGGTCGCCGCTGAAGATGGCGACCGGTTGTTTGGCATCGTCGATCAGCACATTGGCGATGAAATCAACCCCGGCAGCAGCGCTGACCCTGTTGATATGGTGGCGAAACGGGTTATCGGCAATCCGCGCGGTCGCCACCTCCGGGTGATCGACCAGGGCGAAGGAGTGCATGAACTTCATGGTCTCGAAACTGGCCAGTCCGGGCAGAATCGATTTGCCGCCGCCGGAAAAACCAGCAAAAGGGTGGGGCTCGATGAGGCCGGTGAGGACCTTGAATTCGGCGTCCAGGTAGTGGCGGTTAACCTCGATGGGCGCACCGTCGATGACCGCCACCTGGCGCAGGTTGTCCCGTTCGTGACAGTCGTGATTGATGATCCGGTAACCAGCGGCGATCTCGCCACCGACCAGCTCTTCCAGCTCGTTGCCGAGATTCGGGCGATGCATCCCGGTGGCAATCAAAATGGTGATGGCGTCACGGGGGATTCCGGCCTGTTCCAGGCGGCTCAGCAGCGGTGGCAGAAGTAGCCGGTTGGGCACCGGCCGGGTGATATCGGAAATCACCACGCAGGCGGATTTTTTCCCCCTGGCCAGTTCCCGTAGCGGAGCACAACCCAGCGGCTGCTCCAGGGAATCGGCGATGTCGGCTGCACTGAGGACGGCTGCGTTGGCTTTGCGGGTTTCGACCAGACGGGCTTTCTGCGCCGCTGCCGCGGGCAGCTCGAGGGTGATCCGGTCGCGGGAACAAGGGATTGCAACAGACTTCATCAGTTCTTACCTCAAAAACAGTTTGGGCAGCAGCAGGGAGATGTCCGGGATATAAGTCACCAGCAGCAGACAGCAGAGCAGGAGCGCCAGGAGCGGCAGCACCCCACTGACCACGGTGCGCAACTTTTCCCCGGTTACGCCCATGGAGACGAACAGGTTGAGCCCGAAGGGCGGGGTCAGCATGCCGAACTCGATATTCAGGACCATGACGATGCCGAAATGGACCAGATCGATATGATAACCCTGCAGGGTGTCGAGGAACAGTGGTGAAAGGATCAGCACCGCGCTGACGCTGTCCATGAAACAGCCCAAAATCAGCAGCAGCAGGTTGATAGCGAGCAGGAACAGCCAGGGGCTGTGGATATGCTCCATGACGAAGCGGGCGACCATGGCCGGTATTTCTTCGGCGGTCAGCAGCCAGTTGAAGGTCATGGCCCCGGCCAGCAGGAACAGCAGGCAGGACGCCATGATGGAGGATTCCCGGCAGATTTCGGGGATCTCCCGCAGCGAGCATTCGCGGTAGATGAACAGCTCGACGAACAGGGCATAGCCGACACTGACCGCGGCCGCTTCGGTCGGGGTGAAGACCCCTGAATAGATCCCGCCCAGCACCACCACCGGCAGGAGAATGGCCCAGAACCCCTCCTTGCCGGTTCTGATCACCTCGGCCAGGCTCGGCCGCTCACCGATTTTCCAGTTGTGGCGGCGGGCGCGGAGGACCGTATAAATGACCAGGGACAGCCCGATCAACAGGCCGGGCAGAATCCCGGCCATGAACATCTCGGCCACCGAGACGTTCATGACCAGGCAGTAAAGGATCATCGGGATCGACGGCGGAATGACGATCCCCAGCGAACCGGAGGTGGTGATCAGGCCGATGGCAAAGCGTTTATGGTAGCCGGCTTCGACCAGGGCCGGAATCATGATCGAGCCGATGGCGACCACCGTGGCCGGGCCGGAACCGGAAATGGCCGCGAAAAAGATGCAGGCCAGTACCCCGGACACGCCGAGTCCCCCGGGAATCCAGCCGACCAGGGAGTTGATAAAGGCGATCAAACGTTTGGCGATGGCCCCTTTGGTCATGATCGACCCGGCGAGGACGAAGAAGGGGATCGCCAGGAGCACAAAGGAGTCGAGGGAGTTGAAAAGCTGCTCCACCACCGCCTGCTGGGGAGTAAAGGAGAACAGCTGCAGGGCGATCATGGTGACGATGATCAGCATGAAAGCCAGCGGAACCCCGGCCAGCATCAGGGCGGCAAAGCCGATGGCGACGGTGGTCATCATGACAGCTGCCCTCCGCCATCGGTTTTGGGTGTCTGCAGCTGGCCGCGCAGGGCGTTCCAGGCAATCCGGTAAAAGCGCAGCGCCATGATCAGGGCAAAGAACGGAATCGGCAGGTAAGCGATGTACATGGGCAGCTGCATGGCCGCCGAGGTATTGCCGAAGTTGTAATTGCGCACAACCAGGCGAAAGCCATAGAACGCCAGGTCCAGCATGGCGCAGCCGCACAGCAGGCCGATGCCGCAGTGCAGGGCTTTGCGGACGCGGGGTTTGGCCGAACTGATCAGCAGGTCCATGGAAAAGTGGCTGGCGTATTTGACCCCCAGACTGGCACCGAGGAAGGTGGCGAAAATGCCGACATAGCGACCGGCTTCTTCAAACCAGGTAAAACTGATGTCCAGGGCATAGCGGCAGAAAACCTGAATGACGGCGACCAACGCCAGCCCCAGAAAGGTCAGGCTGAGGGTCAATTCCTCGATGCGGCCAAGCAGGCCGAACAAGCGCTTCATTGGTGCTCCAAGCGGGCATGGCAAAGGGAGGAGCAACGCCCCTCCCTTGCCGGTACTGAAAAGTGAACTGCCCGCATCGGGCAGTCATCGGATTATTGCTTATGTTCCTTGATTTTGGCCAGCATGAAATCAAAGATATCATCGCCGATCAGGCCGCGATACTTGTCCCACACCGGGGTCATAGCCACGCGGAAGGCTTCCCGCTCTTCGGGAGTCAGGTTGATCAGTTCAACTCCGTGCTGTTTGCAGTATTCCTCAATGGACATATTCAACTTCGGCAGGTTCTGTTTGATCTCGGCATTGCGGGTCCGGTTGGTCTGGGTGGCCAGGTTGGCGGCTTCGCGGAAGATCTGCTGTTCTTTAGGGCTGAGCCGCTCCCAGAAATCAATATTGACGATGATGATACATTCGGTCAGGGCGTGCTGGGTATTGGTGACGTACTTGGTAACCTCGGGGAACTTCATCAGCACGGCGGTCATTAGCGGGTTTTCCTGGGCATCGATCACCCCGGTCTGCAGGGCGCTGTAAACTTCCGGGAAGGGAATCCCCACAGTTGAGGCACCGAGCTGATTAAAGGTGTCGAGGTAAGCCGGGGAGTTCATCACCCGAACCTTGAGTCCTTTGATATCAGCCGGGGTGCGGACCGGGTGCTTGGTATTGGAAAAATCGCGGATCTCGTTTTCGACCCAGCCGATGCCGACAAAGCCCTTTTTCGGCAGGTAGGAGAAGATTTTGTCTTTGACCGCCTGGTCATCCAGCACTGCGTAAGCCGTGGCCCGGTTGGGAAACAGAAACGGCATATCAAGAATCGCTACTTCCGGGACGAAGTTCTGCAGCACCGCGGTGGTGATGGCGGCGATCTGCAAACTGCCCGATTGTACCTGGGAGGCCATGGAGCGCTCGTTGCCCAGTTGGCCCATGGGGAAGGTGGCAATATCGTATTTACCGTTGGTTTTTTCGCGGACGTAGTCGGCAAAAACATCGATCCCTTTGGACATCCCGTGGAAGGTCGGGGCGATGTGACCGAAATTGAGCTTTGCCGCAAAAGACAGGGTCGGGACGGACGCTGTCAACAGCAGCAGGATGGTAAGGCAACCGAGTAGTTTTTTCATGGCAGTATTCTCCTGGGCAAATAAATCAATCAACAGCCCGCGACGTTTTGACCGGCACGGGAAAAGGCTGAAAATTCCTGTTTTGGGCACCTGAAAAATGCAGCAGTAGAGCTTTGTTTAGTATCGTCGAACTGTGTTTGGTGAATTCAAATTCTTTTTGTGAGTTCAGGGGGTTGCAAGATAATATGCCACCAGATGGGTGTCAAGAGCGTTTGCCGGAACCGCGACCGTGGGCCCTGCAGTCCCGGTTGCGAAGAGGTTTTTTTCTAGTAGAGTTGGTTCAGTGAAGCCCCGGGCGGAGCTATTCTGAGTCCATGCGGCTGAAGACGGAGGGGGACTGGCTGACCGACTGTTGAACATGACCACGGCTACGGCCTTGACCTCCTTTCTTTCCGATCCCACCGACTCTCCCCACGCTGTGCCGGGCGCTTCTTTGCCAACCTTTTCCCATCGGAGGTCCCCGCATGAAAACCTATCAGCAGTTTATCAATGGCGAGTTCAGGGATTCCAGCAGCAATGAGGTTTTTGAAGTCCTGAATCCTTTCACCGAGCAAGTGATTGCCACGGCACCCAAAGGAGGGACGGCCGACGCCGAGGCCGCGCTTGCCGCGGCCACTGCGGCGCAGACCGCCTGGGCGGCCAGACCGGCCAGCGAACGGGCCGGCTATCTGAAGCAGATGGCGGCCGCGATCCGGGCCAACCGGGTCGAACTGGCCCGGGTGCTGATGGAAGAGCAGGCCAAGGTTTCGTCCCTGGCGCAGGTCGAGATCGATTTCACCGCGGATTATTTTGATTACTATGCCGGTTGGGCACGGATTTACGAGGGGGAAATCATCCAGAGCGATCGTCCAAAAGAGAACATTTTGCTGTTCCGCCAACCCATCGGCGTGGTGGTGGGGATCTGCCCCTGGAATTTCCCGTTTTTCGTCATGGCCCGCAAAGTGGCCCCGGCGCTGCTGACCGGGAATACCATCGTGGTCAAGCCGAGTAGTGAAACCCCCAACAGTACCTTTGAGTTCGCCAAACTGGTGGCCCAACTCGATCTGCCCAAAGGGGTCCTGAATATTGTCTCCGGAGGTGGTGGGACCCTGGGTAATGCCTTGGTCAAAAGCCCCTTGACCGGCATGGTCTCCCTGACCGGCAGTGTCGAGGCCGGGCAAAAGATCATCGCGGCAACGGCCGAAAACATCACCAAAACCTCACTGGAACTGGGCGGCAAAGCGCCGGCCATTGTCTGCGCCGATGCCGATCTTGACCTGGCGGTCAAGGCGATCGTTGCCTCGCGGGTGATTTTCAGCGGCCAGGTCTGTAACTGCGCGGAACGGGTCTATGTGGATGACAAGGTGGCCGGCGAGTTCCTGGATAAACTGACCAAAGCCATGGCCGCGGTCAGCTACGGCGACCCCGCGGCGGATCCCAACCCGGACATGAGCTGCCAGGTCAGCCTCGAGCAACTGGAAAAAGTCGAAGCCATGGTCGAGCGCGCCAAACAGGACGGTGCCGAAGTGCTCACCGGCGGTTCCCGGCCCGGTGATACCAAGCACGGCTATTTTTATCAGCCGACCCTGTTGGCCAACTGCCGCCAGGACATGGAGATCATGCGCCAGGAAATCTTCGGTCCGGCTCTGCCGGTCATGACCGTCAGCGGTCTGGATGAAGCCATCGCCATGGCCAACGATTGTGAATTCGGGCTGACCTCTTCCATCTTCACCAATAATATCGGTTCGGTGATGCGCGCCTGCAACGAACTGAAATACGGGGAAACCTACGTCAACCGCGAACATTTCGAAGGGATGCAGGGGTTCCACGCCGGCTGGCGGAAGTCGGGTATCGGCGGCGCCGACGGCAAGCACGGCCTCTACGAATATTTGCAGAGCCACGTGGTTTATATTCAGAGCTGAATTTTGCCCGTTTCATTGGCAAAAAATCGGGTCAGTTGAAGATATCGACTGGCCCGTTGTTCTGTGCAGAGACGTGAGCGTTCTCTGGTAGGAGTGGAAAGGTTTTCTGTGGTTTATTGCTGGAGCAGTTTTTTTATGATTCCCCTCAAAACAGCCAATTTGTAGGGTTTTTGAACGAACCCTGAAATCCCTTTGCCGATAAATTTCTGGGAGACCTCCTGTTCGTTATAGCCGCTTGAAATCACCGCTTTAACCTGCGGATTGATCGTTTTCAGTTCCCGGAAACATTGCTCGCCGTCCATTCTGGGCATGGTCAGATCCAGAATCACCAGGATGATATCCGGGGTGTTGCGATAGATCTCCAAGGCTTCTTTGCCGTCACGGGCGGTTATGGTGCTGAAACCAAGCTCTTTGAGCATTTCCACACCAATGCCACGCACCGTTTCTTCGTCATCGACCAGTAAGACCTTGCCGGTCCCGGTCCAATTTTCTTCCGGTGCTTCGTTAGCGAACAGCTCGGCAGGTTTTTCAGAGGCTGGCAGCAGAATTTTGAAAGTCGTCCCCTGGCCGAGTTCGCTGTAGACCTTGATGGCGCCATTATGCCCGCGGACGATCCCCATGACTGCGGACATCCCCAGCCCGCGGCCGGTAAATTTGGTCGAGAAAAATGGGTCAAAGATTTTTGCCAAAGTCTCTTTGTCCATGCCGCAACCGGTATCGGCAATCTCCAGGTAGACATAAAGTCCGCCGGTCAGGTTTTCGTTGAGCCAGATATTTTTCAGATAGCTCTCGTCACAATCCATACAGCCCGTGGTAATGGAAATCACGCCACTTCTTTCCCCGATCGCTTCAGAGGCGTTAATGACCAGATTCATGATGATTTGCCGCAGTTGGGTCGCATCAGCGTTCAAGGCGGGGAGGGTGGGATAAGGGTTCAGACGTAAGACAACCTTTTTTGAGATCGAGACCTGCAGCATGTGCAGCATTTCTTTAAGCAGGCTGTTGAGGTCAATCCTTTCCACCACAAATTTTCCGCGACCGGAGTATGCCAGCATCTGCTTGGCCAGGTCAGCCGCGCGTTCCGCGGCATGTTCTATCTGCTTCAGGTGTTCAATGGCCGGAGAGCCGTTGGGCAGTCTTCTCTTGGTGAGTTCGGAGTGCCCCATGATGGCCGCAAGCAGGTTGTTGAAATCGTGGGCAACACCACCGGCCAGGACCCCGAGACTCTCCATTTTTTGGGTCTGCACCATCTGTTTTTCAAACTGGCGACGTTCTTCTTCACTGCGTAACCGGTCGGTAATATCGGTCACCAGCGCCAGGTTGTATTCGACCTGATCATATATGAAATGGTTGGCGGTTATTTCGACCGGAAAGATCTCTCCATTTTTGCGGAGGTGGCGCCCTTGAATGGTCAGCGTTCCCGATTCTTTCATCTCCTGCCAGTGGACCGGCCAGGCTTCGGCGGGTAAATCAGGTGCGATCTGGGCAACGCTCATGGTCAGGAGTTCTTCCCGGCGATATCCCAGGGCTCTGACCGCTTCATTGTTGACGAAGCGGAATGTTCCGTCCGCCGCGATCAGATAGACCGCTTCGCTGATATGATCCATGGCAAAATTCAGCAATGCCATGCTCTCCTGAGTTTTTTTGTATTCAGTGACATCGCGGTGCATGGCCAAAATCGTTTGTTTTCCCGAGATCTCCAGCAGTTTCAAAGAGACTAACGATGATCTTAATTCCCCTGTTTTGGTATGCTGCTTTGCCTCGAAGTGGACTGTCTTTTGTGTCTTCACCTGTGCGGTAATTTTGGTGATTTCTTCAGGGGCTCTACTCTGGTGAATATCAGGGACTGACAGAGCTGCAAATTCTTCACGGGAATAACCGAGTAAGGTATGTGCCGCGGTGTTAAACTGGACCGGCTTAAGATCGGGCAGGCTCCAGAGAACGATACCGTCAGGGGATTGGTCAAAAAGGTTGCGATAGAGGGTCTCGGAATCCTGCAGCCGGCGGTGTGCTTCTTCCAGCTTTGAGTAATTGGACAGTTCATTATCAAGCATCAAACCGGCGTAAACGAAAAATGGCAGCAGCTCATCAAAGATATTTTTATCAGTCAGCTGCATTCCCTCAAAACAGACCGCTCCAACTTTACGGTTTTGTGCCTGGAGCGGGAAAATCCAGTTTTCAACTGTCTCGTCCGGTTGTTGACAATGTTCCCGGGAGGGTGCTTCAGAAATCTTGGTGCGTTGCGGCTGGCCGGTTGCCAGGGCCAGATCCAGGTTCGGATTTTCCCCTTTATAATAGGGATGACTTTGCTGATAAATATCCCGGTATCTCCATGCGTCGTTCATCTGGTAAACAATAAAAATATTATTTGCACCGATGGTTTGCATCAGGGCATTGAGAATATGCTCGATCATGTTATCGAGGCCCTGGACGGTGCTGAGCCGACTCAGCAGCGAATTGATCAGCTCAATGCGCGATTTTTTCTGCGCGAGTTTGGCGAGTCTTTCTTCCAGATTGCGATACTGGTCAAGGGAAATATCCTGATTTTCAGCCATGAGTTGTGTTCATCCTCACCCTGTTAAGGGTCTCGCGCAGGTTTTCTTCCAAATTCTCCAGGCCGATGTCAATCCAGCGCAGTTCCAGGGCCGTCATGTCACTGATGGCCTCCGCCTCGGCAGTAAAATCCCCCGAGCAGGGAGTGCGAATTGCCAGGAGATATTTATGGGCACTGCGGAAGATGCTGCGCATAATGTCCGGATCGCCGGGCATGATGGCGCCGACAATGTCATTCCAGTGCAGGGCCCAGTCTTCAAACAGGAAAAAAGCGCCCTGTTGAAGTTCCTGACTGAATCGATCATGACCGAGATAGATGTCGACACAGTTCTGTCCAGGAGTGCGGCAGCGCTGAGTCCCGGCCAGAATCTCATCCATGCAAGGGTGGCAGGTTCCGTAGAAAACAGCGGCAGGTTTATCTTTATACTGCTGCAGGCACTTTTCCAGACTGTTTCTCAGTTTGTCAAAATCGACATGCAGACCTGAAGGAATGAAAATAAGTTCTTGTGACCAGTTGTTTCTTTCAGCCAGATAACGGATTTCCTTTTCCAGAATCCCACAGCCGATGATCATCTGAGGGTCACTCATTGTTACCCCCCTCAGCAAAGGAGCCATACTTGATTGCCGCCTTGATCATTGTCCGGATATTATGCTCGGGGATGCCGTAAGGCATCAGCAGCGTACCAAAAATAAAGTTGCCCGCTATATTTCCGGCCAGCATGATGCGTTCAACGTCCTGTTCGATCTCCTCCGGGGTCCAATCGATCAGCTTGATGTCGTTAATGGCGCCAACAATCAGCGGTTCCGGTCCCAGCAGCTGTCGCGCCTCAGCAATGTCGTCAAAAGGATTGAGATAGTATGCTCCGATACCGGAATGTTTTTTAAGATCGGCGAGGATCGGATTGATCACCCCGCCGCCGTTGAAGAAAACGATGCCGTTTGGGCCGTTCTGTTCCAGATCTTTGAGGGTCCAGGGCAGGGCCAGTTGCCTGAACTGGGCGGGGAGAATGAAAGTCGCAGAAGCAAGGGGATTGTTATAAATGATTAAATCTGCACCGGCCTCCCGCAGGGCGAGGATTTTATCGGAGGCAAAGGCTGCGCATTTCTGCAATAACAATTCGCGTAAGATGGCATCGCCATTCAACAGCAGATCAAGCCAGGCACCAACACCCATCAGCATGGCCGGCAGGGAAAATGAGGCTGTAACCACCCCAACCACCGGCCATTGACCGGCGGATTCCTGTTTTAAAGTCTTGATACAACTGGCTAATTCATGAAAACGGGGATGGGAATAAAGATCAGCCGGGGGAGTGAGCTTTCTGATATCGTCCGGCGTTTTCACCACCAGGTGACCGACATTGGGTGGCCCATCGGTCGCATAGATGAGCTGACGGCAGCCCATCAGTTCTGCATCCAGTGCCGAGTAGAACATTCCCAAGAGCAGATCGTAGCCATATTTGGCCCGCATGCGCAGCTGGCCTTCAGCGACCCGTTCCCCTTTGGCGTAGTAGTCCTGCAGGGACAGTCCTAATTCCCTGGCCCCTTGATCGACCAGATTGACATTGATCGGTACCCGATCCGGTCGCTGCCCGCTCAGCAATGCCTGCACCCGCTCCATCCCGGTCATTTTGAGCGGACCTCCCTCACCAGTCGGGTGACCACCTCGGGGGCTTCAGCAGCACTGTCCGCCCAGGCATCGGCACCGACATCCAGATACATTTTTTCATGGAATCGATAGGGTGCACCCCCGACGATAATCCGAAATCTATCCTCCAGATGGCGTTGCTGAAGAATCTGCCGAATCTGTTTTGCTCCCTGCTCCCCTTTGGCCGTGTGGACCATCATGGCGGACACGGCAATGACCTCGGCGTTGAAGGCAATGGCTTCCTCAACAAAGCGCTCGGGCGGAACATTGATTCCCAGGTCTTTGACCTGAAACATCCTTGCCCGCAGGCAACCGATAACGATTTTTTTGCCCAAGCCATGAAAATCGCCGAAGCTGGAGCCGATAACGACCCGCCCACTGACTACCGGCACACCGGAAAACTTTGGCAGCAGCTGATCAACGACTTCATCCGCGATTTGTGCGGCCAGGAAGTGTTGGGAGAGGGTGACCTGATTATCACTGATCATTCCGCCGACCATCATTTCCAGGCCGGGAACCACAATTTCGAAAACGATATCCTCCGGGGAAACGCCTCCTTCGAGAGCGTCTTGAATAAGCTGCAACGCCGCTTGCTTGTCGGTATCGAAAAGAGTCTTGAGGTAGGTGTCGAAATAGTTCTGCGCTGAGTCAGATGGCATCATGAATCCCTGGAAATCTTTGTGGGTAGAAGGAGGTAAGGTGGAAAGGGGAATGTTTTTAATACCTTTTTTACTAAAAAAAATCAAACTAAAGAGCTGTTTTCTCGAGACATTGGGGGGCGAACTGTCCATGAATGAACTGACGTAACCCTGAACAATCCGGCGAGGAGATTGTCACGAGATGACTTTTCCGGACAAACAGCTCAAGTCAGGCTCTCCTGAGGGTTAAAGTCTCGAAATTCCCTTCTCAAGCCGCAAGATCTCAATAAAGTAGGTCATTTACTACCCCCTAATAGGGGTTTCCCCCATATTCGCATTTGAAAATTAATAGTATTCTACTGGGACATTGAATTGATATCGATAAGCACTGCTGTATTTCAACCACGCCTCTTTCTGTCCCACCACAATAAAATTGCAGACTATTTGGTGCTTAAACAGTGCATTTGCTCAATACGCAAAGGAGACGTTATGAAATCTGCTGGGGGTTATTTGCGATGGTTTATTTTCTGTTGGGTTGTGACCGGATTCATTGCAGGTTGCGGTGGCGGAGGTTCCAGCAGCTCGAACAATGACGCGCCGACGATTGCCGTCCCTGCAGCGCAGGTCGGGGTGGAAGGGAGCACACTGAGTTTCAGTGTGACCGGGACGGATGCAAATAGCGGGGACACCCTGAGCTATCAACTCAGTGGCGCTCCTGAAGGGGCGAGCATCGACAGCGCGACAGGGGCTTTTACCTGGACACCAACGTTTGATCAGGTTGGTGTTCATGTTTTTGTTTTCAGCGTATCGGACGCGGTAGCATCGGATTCAGCCGAGGTTCAGGTGACCATCCAGGTTGACCCGGCGCGACACGCGTCGCTCCCGTTGGCAGGAGGAACCCTGGACCCGTTGTCCATACCAAAATTTGTAACCCCACTGGTTATCCCACCCGTTATGAACACCACGGGTACCGCAGATAACTACGCCATTGCGGTCCGTCAGTTTCAGCAGCAAATTCTTCCTGGCGGGATATGGAATACCCTCAATGGGCGGCACGATAAATTCCCACCAACCACCGTCTGGAGCTATGGACCGACGGCGGACCCTGTGCCGGACTCTTCTGCTCTGGGCGGTGGCGCAGGGATTGCCCCGGCGGCCAATTCCCAATTTAATTACCCTTCCTATACGGTAGAAACCCAGGCGGATACTCCCGTATCTGTCCGCTGGCTCAATGATCTGGTCGATGCGAATGGCAACTATCTGCCCCATCTTCTCACTATTGATCAGACCCTGCACTGGGCCAATCCGCTGCAGGCCTGCCTTGATGGCACGACCAGAACCGACTGTAAAGGCAGTAGTGGCTCCACCTATACCGGACCAGTGCCGATGGTGCCACATGTTCATGGCGCGCATGTTGCCGGGCACAGTGATGGTTATCCGGAAGCCTGGTGGCTGCCGGCGGCAGCAAATCTGCCGGCGGGGATTGCCAAATCAGGTACCCTGTTCGATGATGCGACCGGGACCAATCCAGGTGTTCTGGGCTATGCCGATTATGTCTACTCAAACGATCAACCGGCGACAACCCTCTGGTTCCATGACCACACTCTCGGGATGACCCGAGCGAATGTCTATGCCGGTCCGGCCGGTTTCTGGTTGATCCGGGGGAATCATTCCGGGGCAACCTCCGTTCAGGATGCTATCGACGATCAGCGGACGGTTGCGGTGAATGACGGGGTTCTCCCGGGGCCGGCACCCGTGGCGGGAAATACCATGCTTGAACTGAACGTCCCCGGTGACCCGGTGCGGAGCGCCGTGCGCGAAATTCCGGTGGTTATCCAGGGTCGGTCATTTAATCAGGACGGCTCCCTGTTTTATCCCGAGCGGCGGGCCTTTTTTGAAGGGCTCGAGCCAAATCAGCTGACTATCGATTTTGCCGGAGACCCGGACAATCCGACCGATATCGCTCCACTCTGGAACCCCGAGGCATTTTTCAATGTCATGGTTGTCAATGGGGTGAGTTGGCCAAAACTGGAGGTTGCCCAGGCAACCTATCGGTTACGCGTTCTCAACGGTTGCAATTCGCGCTTCCTTAATCTGTCAGCCTTCAAGGTCGATCCGGCAACGGGTGATATCGATCCAAGTAAAGAGTTGCCATTTTATCAGATCGGCACTGATCAGGGGGTGTTGCCCAATGTTTTGCGGATCTCGACCGGTTTAGCGACAAGTTACCCCGGCGATGGAACTGTTCCTGCTGCCACCCCCGCCAATGATCCGAATCAGGCGCTGCTGATGGGACCGGCGGAAAGAGCTGACATCCTGATCGATTTCAGTGCGACCTATGTTGATGGCAGCCCAATCGCCGACGGCGACCTGATCCGACTGGTCAACACTGTCGGGGATGAGCCTTTCGGTGGGTTCGACCCGGCCAGCGTGTCAGATCCAACGACCACTGGCCAGGTGATGCAGTTTTCTGTTAGTTCGAGCCTTAATGGTGCCAGTCCTACAGACCCGACCGGGGCGACTCCGGCGACCACTATTGCGGATATCCGCCTCAATGCCGAACCACAGAATTCAGCACCGGTTGTAGTGACTCGTCAGATATCCCTCAACGAGGAAGAGTCGCAGGATGTCTGTGCGCGGTTCGACAGTGCCAGTGGGGGCATCACCCAGATCGACCCGCTCATCGTTCCACCCTATGATCCGACCGGTCTGAATATCCCCGGGGATTCTCAGTTAGCCTTCCATGAGCGTTGTGATGCCGCAGGAGGGGAACCCTTTGCCCCCAAGGCGGCACTCCTCGGGACGGTCGACTTAGCAACTGATCCGGCAAATCCCGCCGGGGTTGGACTCCTCTGGACCGACAAATCCGGGGTCAGTCTCCCCGCGGATGTCACCATGGCCGACGGCTCAACTGTCCAGGTGAACGTCACCGAAAATCCAACCGCAGGCGATACGGAAATGTGGGAAATCTACAACTTTACCGAAGATGCCCACCCCATCCACCTGCACCTGGTTCGTTTCGAGGTGGTCGAACGCCGTCAGATTGGCTCAGCAACTGGTGCCGGCGACAGCCTGCTTTCGGCCAGTGTTCAGCCATGGGAGGTCGGATATAAGGATACAGTGATCGCCTATCCGCAGGAAATCACAGTCGTCCGCGCTAAATTTGATAAGGCCGGCTTGTACGTCTGGCATTGTCATATCCTGGAACACGAAGACAACGAGATGATGCGCCCCTATGTTGTCTCGCCGTAACGCAGCAGGGAAAGCCCCCTTCTCCACAAAAGGGGGCTTTCCAGTCTTTTGTGTTGTGAAAACACGTATCGGAGCAGCAGCAAACTGAAGATCAATTCTCCAATATCAGGAATTAATTTTTGAAAACTGGGAATTGGGCGGTAGAACTCGAATGGCGCTCGTTTAAGGGGCGATGGCAGAAAAACCGGGACTGTCCCCGCACGGGGGCTGTCCCAGGTCTTTGCGGTGTTAACCGCTACAGTTTCATGGCTCGCAAACTCTTGGGACAGCCCCCGATGCCCCTGGGGACAGTCCCGAGTTTACTACAAGGTTGCTTAAACTAGCGTCATTCGGGATATAACTCAACCCACTGAGCCTCGTTGGAAATAAGATATTATGGAGTTTTCAGTTGCTGATCCTCAGTTTTGAGCGCCGATGTTCGATTCTGTCTTCTTGACAAATCGGGCAAATCCCGCTTGAATAACACAACATTTTGACTTTGCGATCCGCTTGGGGGAATAGTGGAAAGTCAGCCATATAAAGTCAGATCAGAACGCCACTGAACAGGTTTTATGCACAAAGCCGGTTCGGCGGCGTTTTTATTTTTATGAGTAATAGTTGGGAGAGTGTAGAAAACAAGCCGCTCTCCGGATGGTCTTTAACCAGTTTAGGAAGTTCTGTCTATCTTTGACTGTTGTCGTTGCATAACATCCAAAAAAATTAGGTATGATAGGCGCTTATGCCGGATTGGTGAATATTTTCTTAACGGCATAGGCAGACAGGTTCTTGTCTTTGTTTGTAGATTTATACAGATCTGCCTATTTGTAGTTCGCAAAGAAAATGACCCATAAAATACACAAAATATTATCAGCATTATTTTCAGCGATTGTGGGAACCTTCATCGGTTCATTTTTTTCAGCTCTAATGGGGTACATTCATTATCCTGATGAAGTTAAAAGTTTAGGAACTTTTTGCCAACGTGGTATCGAGGCCTTCATATTTTCACCTTTTTCAATGACTATAGGTATATTTCCAACAATTGGATTCTATGGATGGATACATGGGGCAACTGCTATGTTTGGCATGGTTTTAGCGCTCATTAGTTTAAAATGTTATTTCATGGCATCAAAGCAATGGATACTATATTTAATCTTTGCAGGCTTTGCCCTCTGGGCAAATAATAATTATTTGTCTTGGGCTGCAATGATGAGCGTATAAACAAATATATGAGAGGTGCGAACCAACGGGTAAACTTGACCGGGCAAAACGACGCGCCCGGCAAGTTACCCGCACGTTCGGCGTCAAAGGTGCGAAATGCCAACTTGCAAACGTTCTGCGGTCACTGCGAAGGAAGGTATAAATTTCATCCGGAGCGTTGTTGAGGCCTGCAGTTGTCTTTTTATCAAGATCGAACAAGAGAACGATATTGGTATCGACGCTCTCATCGAGTTCGTCGAGAACGAGCGGCCTCTAAATAAGCAGATCGCCGTTCAGATTAAGTCGGGTGCCTCGTACTACACGCCGGAGTCAGGTGAATGCGCGTTTCCCATCGGAAGCCATCGTGAGTACTGGTCCCAACATCCTCTGCCTGTCTTTGGCCTTGTCTACGTCCCTTTGCTGGGCCGTGGGCATTGGGTAAATCTAAAGCACTACCTAAAGGAAAACCCTTGCGCTTCCACCGTACGCTTTGCTGCGACAGAGGCCAATCGTTTTGACCAGGCGACATTCACGGCTCTCTTCATGCAGGCCGTTCTTGGCCAAACGCCCGTTCTCGATCTGGAGGAGGCACTTCGGCTGGCGCGTTCAGACAAAGCTGATGAAATTTACCTTGGCCTTTTAGTCCTGTTCCGGCGCTATCCAAACAATCTCTCAGGGTGGGACGAGCTTGTTCGTACATTTTCCGAGCGACCAATCTCACAGATTCCACCAGTGCTAATTTACTGGCTAGCCCATATTCCATGGCATGGTGACATTTGGGGGGGTGGCGAGCCCATAGCGCCTGCAACACGGGAACACGTCCGAGGGATGTTTTCTCAATTCACGGTCAACCATGTGATCAAGCTTCTTTCCTTTATCGACCCTGAGGAACAGATAGGCCGTGGCACACTTGGACAGTCTGTTGAAGCAATTATTTCGTCATTACCTGGAGCTGTGCCTATGTTGCGGCAGATTGTTGGATCGGTGCAATTTGCTATGCAGCTCCGGGAGTACGCAGCACTGATACTCGCGATGAACGAGGGAACGGGATCCCTACCCGCACTAGTCGCACTTGAAAGTGAGGGTTCCTGGTATGCAGGGGAGATCGCCAAGCACATCAAAGAGTACGACGGTGTGAATCCGTATGCGTAAACTACCGCCGAACCCATGAATCCAGCGGACGGGGAGACGGCAGTGGTCCACGAAAAATGCCTACTTGGCTCATGGTCACTACGCCGCCGCTGATTTCTACCGTTACAGCGAATTGATGGATAAATACTCAAATTTTGAAGCGCTTCAAGCTGAGCAAACTGAAGGACGCGATTTTCACGTTCAAGTGGCGATGCGAGAGGACTCAGCTGTGGCTGTGATTGCTCCTCATGGTGGTGCAATTGAGCCGGGCACATCGGAGTTGGTCGTTGCTATTGCGGGCGAAGAGCTTAGTTTCGCGATTTTTGAGGGCGCCATGGCAGCCCAGAACCGAGACTTGCATATAACCAGCACAAATATAACCGGACTGGTGATACAGGGGTGATCCTCGGAAAGGTCTCTGCCGATTTGTCACGACCTGTCGCAGCCGGTTATCACTATCGTTAACTTCTTGAAGAGAATAAATGACCATGAAACTTCCAGAAGAATTATTCAAAGAATTCTTTTCCTTAAAAAGAAGTAAGAAATTCAGTGTCATTCTTACTTTATTTTCAACTTTGATATCTGGTTTTATTTTGGTACTTGCCATAAAGCCTGACTACATAAAAGAATTTTCATCGCTAAAAGTCGTTCTGCTTTCAATAGCCATAATTGCTCCAATATATCTACTTAAAACTAGGGACACTGCCCCTATTTAACCGTTGTCTTAAGACTGCAATGCCGCTACACTCCCCTCATGCCAAGAATCGCTCGCATAGTTGCTCCCGGATACCCTCACCATGTTACCCAGCGTGGCAATAACCGCTCTATTGTCTTTTTCGACGACGAGGACAGGCAGAAAAGTAGGGACACTGCCCCTATTTCAAAACAGCTTCCCTTGCGAGGCAAGAAGAAGGTCAACAGCCAGTGGCAGCTAATGACCATGCGACACAATCTGACCAAGATTCACCGATTTGGAGCAATCGCGTAGAAAAAGTCCATGAAATCAGAGATAAATCAGAAAGATGGAGTATAAAAAACGCTACAAGACCATTTCTTCTGAGGGAACCAGGCTTGTGGCTGAAAAGCCCATCGGCCGGTAACCGGCTATAACAACATTCAGGATCTGAGCTGTAGGGTGTTGGTGCTTAGTTTTTCCTACAGGCTCGTTCGACGGAAATCTTTATATGTCTGTGACTCTCTTTGAACATACAGTAAAATTTGATGAGAAAACTTATCGCGGAATTTGGGTAACTAAACCTGTTCGCTGGATTCGGATCTCTTTCACTATTTCTATTGGCATAATCATGCTGTTTTGGTCCTACACAATGATTCTCGGTATTCTAGTGCTTGGGCTTTGCCTTATTGCATTGGTTTCACCGAGTATCATAAGCAAAGGGCTCCACCACAACTACCATGGCCACAAGTACCTTCATCAGCCTCTGACATATGGTGTAAGTGAAGATCTCCTCTGGGTTCGTGGAAAAACATTAGATGCCAGTGCAAACTGGTCTCTGCTCGCCACGTGGCAGGTTAGAACAGATTGGCTGATACTTAATGCGTCTGGCATACCACAAGTTTTTTTGCCAGTTTCCGAAATGAAAGAGTCTGGTATTTTTGACCAGATCATGCAACTTGCTTTGGATTACGGGAAAGAATTCAAATGAAGCAATCGTCGAACAAATCGCTGCACAAGGATTGCCAGCACTGACGCGCTGTCAACCAGTGAACTCAAGCGTTATGCTTTTTAAAAATTGGAGGAAATAGATGAAACTGCAAAGAAAAAATTATCCCACCTTGGATGAACCTGTTGGGCCCTATGTTCATGCAGTTAGGCATGGGAATACCTTATATTTGTCTGGATTCACTGCATTTGGCACAAATGCTCAGACTGATAATATCGAAATACAAGCAAAAGAAATATTTAGGCAAATAGAAGAAGCAGCAAAGGCTGAGGGAAGCAGTTTAGAGAATATTATAAAAATAACAGCCTTTGTTACCGAATTAGGACGGATGGAGGAGCTACGGTGTACTTTGTTTGATATTTACGGACAAAACCTTCCTGCCAGTTCTTTGATTCATGTCGCTGGTCTTTTTTCTGATGACTTAAAAATTGAAATCGAAGCAATAATTGCTGTTGAGGATTAATCATAACAAAGCATTGCAGCGGACAAGCCGCTGACTGCGACGTTATGCGCTTTAAGGAAAATGAATATGTATCAGTTGAGAATTTACGAAGTGAATCCAGAGAAGCGTGTGGCCTTCCACGAAAGGTTTCAAAATCATGCCATGCGTATTATGAAAAAGTACGGATTCAACATCGTTGCTCTTTGGGAATCTGTCACTGCATCCAAGTTGGAATTTATCTATATTTTAAATTGGCCGGATATGGAAACGATGGAGCGCCAATGGAAGGTTTTCCTCGCAGATCAAGAATGGATAGATATCAAGAAAAAAATGGATTTTGATATCGGTGAGCCCGTGCTCAAAGCAACAGGCCGAGTGCTTGAATCTGTCGAATACTCGCCAGTATCTACAATATCAGTACCGTAATATGTCGGATAGGTTGAGATTTTTGGATACGGTGCATAACAATCAAATCCAGCTGATCCCAAAACCGCTGCGCGCTTTTCGGTCAGCTGATTTGAAACGTTGAGGGTGTAGAAAAGCCTTAAAGATTGCCGTTCAGTTATCCGCGACAAGGTTGCCCGATCAAAGCGCTGGCCTTGGTGGCTTATATTTTTGATTCTCAGAAATTCGCGGGTCCTTCTTGTAGTTGCGCCCATTGCGGGCGGGCAAGCGCGCAATAACTGACTACGGTTCAGTTATTTTACTGTTTCCGGTTTTCCATATGTTCAATAGATGCCGAGCCTTGAAATGCTTCGGAATCCATACCAAATTGAGGGGAGGATTTTGATAGAAAGCGTCTTGGATATATTGGCCTCGTCAAGTTTAAAAAAAATGAGATTCTGATGTAACAGGTAAGGGAATTTTCGAAGCAGCATGGAGGGGTGTTTTTCTAAGTACAAAATAAAATCTTGGCACCTATCTTGGCACCCAGAGTGTTAGATATCAAAAAAGCACTTAACGAATGATCGCTAAGTGCTTAATTTTTTATGGTGGAGCTACGCGGGATCGAACCGCGGACCTCTTGAATGCCATTCAAGCGCTCTCCCAACTGAGCTACAGCCCCTTACAAGGTGGGCGATTTATAGCAAACCCGCGGTTGCAGTGTCAACAGGAAAAATGCATTTCCCGCAGATCGGGTATCCGCTTGAAAGAATAGCCATTTTTACTGTGCCATGGTAGACTTCAGCGCGAAAAATGACGGAACCCTTCAATTTTTTTAGCGAGGCGGGATATGACCGGGTTACAGAAACTGCTGCGGAATATACCGGCTGTCGATCGGGTGCTGCGCGAAGAGCCATTGCAAAAACTGGCCTTGCGGTTACCCCAGGAGGCTTTATCCGCAGCGGTGCAGGAGCAGATTGGCCGATTACGGCAGGAGATCCTTGCCGAGGCAAGCCTCTCTGCCAATGATCTGGAACCGGCCAATGTGGCTCTGGCCGCAGCCCGTTCCTGTCGCGATCTGCTTGAACCGTCCTTACGGAAAGTCATCAATGCCACCGGCACTCTGCTGCACACCAACCTGGGGCGGGCACCGTTGGCCGAACCGGCCCTGGCCGCCATGAGAACTGTTGCCGAGGGGTATTCCAACCTTGAATTTGATCTGGGCTCAGGCCACAGAGGCTATCGTTACAGTCATGTCGAAAAGCTGCTGACCCGGCTGAGTGGGGCCGAAGCCGCCTTGGTGGTCAACAACAACTCCGGGGCTGTGCTGCTGGCGCTGACCGCACTGGGGCAGGGGCGGGAAGCTGTGGTCTCACGCGGGGAACTGGTGGAGATCGGCGGCTCTTTCCGGATTCCGGATGTCATGGAAGCCGGTGGCCTGCAACTGCGTGAGGTCGGCACGTCGAATCGGACCCATCTGCAGGATTACCAGAACGCAATCAACGACAATACCGCGATCTTGCTCAAGGTTCATACCAGCAATTATCGGATTGTCGGCTTTACCAAAGAGGTTCCAGCCCGGGAGCTGGCGCCGTTGGCCCGGGAGCATGACCTGGTGTTGATGGAGGATCTTGGTAGCGGCCTGCTCCTCGACCTCAGCCGCTTCGGTCTGGACCCTGAACCGACGGTGGCCGAAGTGGTCAAGGCCGGGGTTGATGTGGTCACCTTCAGCGGCGATAAGCTGCTCGGCGGTCCCCAGGCCGGACTGATTGTCGGCCGCGAAGAGTTGATTGAAAAAATGCGCCGTCATCCGCTGGCCCGGGCGTTGCGTATCGATAAACTGACCCTGGCTGCCCTGGAAGCGACTCTGCGGCTGTATCTGCAGCCGGAGCAGGCGTTGCAGGAGGTGCCGATCCTGCGTATGTTCAGCGCCGACCCGGCCCATCAGCAGTTGCGTTGCCGGCATTTGCTGGAACGGCTTGAAGCCGCTGAGCTGGCAGCGGACGTGAACTTGATCGAAGATATTGCCAGGGTTGGCGGCGGGGCCATGCCGGTCACCGAGCTGGCCGACTGGGCCGTCGAAATCAACCCGTTGCGCATCACTGTGACCGAACTGGCCAGCCGGTTGCGTGATTTTCATCCGGCGGTGGCGGCCCGGGTGCAGAATGAAAAACTGCTGGTGAATTTGCGGGCGGTTTTTGAACGTGAAGATGAACGGTTGGCCCAGATCCTGATTGCGGCTTTGCAAGAGAGTTGAGTGGTGGCAGAACAGGGACATTATATCATCGGCACTGCCGGACACGTCGATCATGGCAAGACCGCCCTGATCAGGGCGTTGACCGGGATCGAAACCGACCGGCTCAGGGAGGAACAGGCCCGCGGCATTTCCATTGAGCTGGGCTTTGCCAAGCTCGATCTGGGCAACGGCGAGGTGGCCGGGGTGGTCGATGTGCCGGGGCATGAGAAGTTCATCCCGCAGATGCTCAGCGGCGTGGCCGGGATCGACCTGGTGTTGCTGGTGGTGGATGCCAATGAAGGGGTCATGCCGCAGACCCGCGAACACCTGGAGATCATGGAGTTGCTGCAGGTCAAAAACGGCATCCTGGTGATCTCCAAAGTTGACCTGGTGGAACCGGATTGGCTGGATATCGTTGAAGAAGAGATTCGTGAACAGGTCGCCGGAACTTTTCTGGCCGATGCGCCCTGTTGTCGGGTTTCGGCCCTGACCGGAGTCGGCCTGGAGGAGTTGCTGGACGTTATTCGGCTGCAGCTGCGCAAGGTGCCGCCGCGCGATGCCGGTGGCGCGGTGCGGCTGCCGGTTGATCGCTGTTTCAGCATCAGCGGTTTTGGGACGGTGGTCACCGGCACCCTGAACAGCGGCACCATCAAGACCGGGGATAGTTTTGAAATTCTCCCTGCCGGAGTGACCGCACGGGTCCGCGAGGCCCAGGTCCATGACGCTTCGGCCGGGCAGGTTTTTGCCGGGCAGCGGGTGGCGCTGAATCTGGTCGGGGTGACTCGCGAGCAGGTCCCGCGCGGCTCGGTGATCGGCACCCAGGGGCTGTTCCGGGCCAGCCAGCGCATTGATGTCAGGCTGCAACTGTTGCCGGGCGCGCCCCGGGCGCTGAAGTTCCGCGATCCGTTGCACTTTCACCTGGGGACAGGGCGCAGCGTGGCCCAGGTTGTGCTTCTCGATCGGGAACAGCTGGAGCCGGGGGACGAGGCGTTTGTTCAACTGACCCTGGATCACCCGGTGCTGGCCCATCGCGGCGATCGGTTTATTATTCGCTCCTATTCGCCGATGCTGACCATCGGCGGCGGGGTGGTGATCGACAGCGAGCCGCCCAAACATAAACGTTTTCGTCCCGAGGTGATCGAGCGTCTGCGCGAACTCTCCTCCGGGGATCTCGGTTTCTGGCTGCAGAAGCTTGATGAGCTGCAGCTGGCGCGAATCAAGGAGCTGGAGCAACAGACCGGTACCGGCCGGGAGCAACTGCTGGCCGGGCTGGAGCGCTTACGCCAGGCTGGCGAGGTGGTGCAGCTGGCCGAGCAGTGGGTGACCTCCGAGCGGGTGCGCAGCTGGCGGCAGCAGTTACCGCAGATCGTCCGTGATTATCAGGAACGCAACCATTTGCGCCATGGCATGCCCCGCGCCACTTTGCAAACCCGGCTTGCGGAAAAACTTGCCGCCAAGGGGTTTGAAGCCCTGCTGCAGCAGGAGTTGGAGGAGGGAACCGTTGTCCAGCATGGCGACCTGGTGGCGACTCCCGACTGGAGTCCGCAACCAACCGAGGTTGAGCGGCAGCGGCTTGCGCAGCTGGTCGATCTGTTGCAACGGGACGGTTTCCAGGTCAAGAACAACAAGGAAATTTTCCTGCAGCTGGGTCTGGATATTGATGACAGCGAGAGTTATCTGTCCTATCTTGCCCTTGAAGGCTCGCTGGTGCGGCTGAACCAGGAAAGCTCGCTGCACAGCGATTATTATCGCCAGGCCCAGCGGCAGCTGGTTGACTTGCTGCAGCAGCAGGAGGCCTTTACCCTGGCCGAATTCCGCGATAAGCTGGGCAGCAACCGTAAGCTGACTCAGGCGCTGCTGGAATTTTTCGACAGCTGCAAGTACACCCGGCGCACCGGCGAACAGCGGGTCGCCTGGCAGCTGCCTGACATTGATTGAACGCCCCTGCCGCCTGCACTGATGGGGACGGCCTTGATTCACCTTAACAAAGGACATGCCCTTGAGTATTCGACTGACGTCATTATCACGCAGTTCCGGTTGAGCGGCCAAAATAGGTCCCGAGACCCTGGCTCAGGTGCTGAGCCAGCTGCCGATAAGTCATAACCCTAACCTGTTGTCCCAGGAAATTCCTTTTGCCGATGCGGCCATCTATCGTCTCAGCGATAGCCAGGCACTGGTGCAATCGGTCGACTTCTTCACCCCGGTGGTGGATGATCCGTACCGCTACGGCCAGATTGCCGCAGCCAACTCCCTGTCCGATATCTATGCGGTCGGCGGCCAGCCGCTGTTGGCCCTCAACCTGGTTTCGTTCCCCATCAATTGTCTTGAGCCGGAGATTCTGGCGCAGATCCTTCAGGGCGGGGCCGAACGGGTGCATGCGGCCGGGGCGATTATAGCCGGGGGGCATTCCATCGAGGATGAAGAACCCAAGTATGGCCTCAGCGTCACCGGCATGGTCGATCCGCGGCAAATGGTGACCACCCAGGGCTGTCGGCCGGGGAATCGGCTGGTTCTGACCAAGCCCCTCGGGACCGGGCTGCTGACCACCGCCCTGAAGGGGGACATGCTGAGCGAAACCGACATTGCCGAGGCCATCGAGGGGATGCTGACCCTGAACCGGACCGCAGCCGAAGTGATGATGGCGGTCGGGGTGTCGGCCTGTACCGATATTACCGGCTTCGGCTTGGCCGGCCATGCTTCGGAGATGGCGGACGCCAGCGGGGTCGGAATGAAACTGAACCTGGCGGCGTTGCCTTTGTATCCTCATGCCCGGGAGATGGCCGAAATGGGGCTGGTCCCGGTCGGTGCCCATCGCAATCGGGATTTCTATTCCTCCCGCTTTATCGGGCGGGAGCACTGCGATCCCATCGATATCGATATCCTCAGCGATCCGCAAACCTCCGGCGGGCTGTTGCTGGCGGTTGCGGAAGACAAGGTAGAGGAACTTCTGGATGCGTTAGCTGCCTGCGCAGTGCCTGCTTTCCTGATCGGGGACGTGGTTGCCGGTCCGGCCGGCAGGTTGCTGTTGGAGCCTTGATATGTTTGGATTCGGTCCCTGGGAAATTGCTGTGCTGGCCATGCTGACCGTGTTCGTGTTCGGTTGGCGGGCGTTGCCGAAACTGTTTCGGGGCTTGCGGCAATTGCATGGAACAAAAGCAAAACTGGCCGAGGAACTGCGTCAACTGCTGCGGTTCTTTTAAGCGCCAGGGCCAGATGTGGCCGGATGTGCCTTTATTGCTGATCGATTCTTCCCCGCCGCCCAGCCTTTGGACCTTCGGCCTGGGCGGCTTCTGTCCTGCCATCTTTATGAAATCCTTATGCCTTGCCGCTGAGTTTTGATGCTTCATTTATTGAATTTCTGCTAGTGTTTGAATGGTGGGTCGGTAGCCAAATGCCGACCGGAGAGCAGCTTGCCGCAGGGCGGGCTTGACCAAAGCCGTTCAATAACAGGAGCAGATGTTTGAATTCGACCCCCGCCAGCAGGCCACACAACACACCGCTTGATCCCGCTGGAGCCAAGGCTTCAGGGCAGGAACGGATCATGGTCTGCATCGGCGCTAACCCGCGTTCAGTGAGCCTGCTGGAAACGGCGCGGAATATGGCGGCCGAGCTGCAGGCGGAATGGCTGGCGGTCACGGTTGAAGCACCGGTCAAGGTTCGTCCGTCCCGCCAGGATCTGCTGCAACTGACCGAACACATGCATCTGGCCGAGAACCTCGGCGCGGAAACCGTGACCCTGACCGGATCCAGCGTCAGCCAGGAAGTGCTGGGCTATGCCCGTTCCCACCATATCACCCGAATCCTCATCGGCAAGCCGACCCATCCGCGCTGGAAGGACAAGCTCTTCGGCTCGGTCCTTGACGAGGTGGTGCGCGGTAGTGGCGATATCGATGTTTATGTGATCTCCGGGGAAGAACCGCCGACTGCTGCGACCGGCCAGCTGCGCTCCGGCGGGAAACAGTCGCCACCGCTGCGCAACTGGTTGCTGAGCCTGAGCAGTGTGGTTCTGTTCAGCCTGGTTGCGGCGCTGATGCACCATCATTTTACCCTGGTCGACCTGGCCATGGTCTACCTGCTTGGCATTGCGTTGACCGCCAGCCGTCTGGGGCGGGGTCCGACCCTGTTGGCCACCCTACTCAGCGTGGCGGCCTTCAACTTTCTGTTTATCCCGCCGCTTTATACCTTTACTGTCGAGGATGTGCGCTATGTCGTGACTTTTGCGGTCATGTTCGTGATCGCGCTGGTGATCAGCGGTTTGACCTGGCGGGTGCGTGAGCAGGCGGAAAGCGCCCGGCAACGGGAAAAGCGCACCGCAGCCCTCTATCATTTGAGCAGGGAACTGGCCCATGCCCAGGGCGGCGAACGGCTCAGTGCTATCGCCATCCGCCATCTGCAAGAGGTGTTTGCCTGCCAGGCGTTCATCCTGTTGCCGGATCAGCGCGGGGAACTGGCGACGACTTTGCGCGACCTGCCGGGGCAGAGCCTGACCGCAGCCGAACAGAGCGCGGCGCAGTGGGCCTTCAACAACCGGCAGCGGGCCGGGCTGGGGGCCGAGACCTTTGCGGAGGGGAGAGGGCTGTTCCTGCCGTTGATCGCCGCGGCCAAAACCATTGGTGTGGTCGGGCTGTTTCCTGCCTGTGCCGGTGAACCGTTCAGTATCGAACAGATCCATGCCCTGGAAAGTTTCGTCAATCAGACGGCCATGGCTTTGGAACGGGCCTTTCTGGCCGAAGAAGCCCAACTGGCCCGGTTGAAGGTCGAAACCGAGGCTTTGCGCAACACCATGCTCAGTTCCATTTCCCATGATCTGCGTACCCCGCTGGCCGCGATTACCGGGGCCGGCACCACCCTGCTGCAAAGCGATCAGCTGCTGGACGGGGACAGTCGCCGGGAGCTATTGCAGACCATCGTTGAAGAATCCGCGCATCTGAACCGCATCATTCGCAACGTCCTCGACATGACCCGTCTTGAGTCCGGTGCCATCACTGTTAATCGAGAGTGGCAATCCCTGGAAGAATTGGTCGGCGCGGTCTGCAACCGCATCACGGAACAGTTTCGCGACCATCCACTGGAGATCAGCCTGGCTACGGATCTGCCGCTGATCTTCTGTGATGACCTGCTCATCGAACAAGTCCTGCGTAATCTGCTGGAAAATGCCTTTAAATATTCCCCCATGGAGAGCCCGGTCAGCCTTTCGGCCAGGCTGTCCGGCGAGGACATCCTGGTCACGGTCGCGGATCAAGGGCCGGGCATTGCGCCGGGGCAGACCCAGCTCATTTTTGAAAAATTTGTCCGCGGCAAACATGTCGGCGGCGGCACCGGGTTGGGCCTGGCCATCTGCCAGGGGATCATTGCCGCACACGGCGGGCGGATCTGGGTGGACAACCTGCCCGCGGGCGGCTGTGCCTTTACCTTTACCCTGCCAGTCGATCAGGCTTCACCGGTGATTGAAGAGGAAACGGATCCTGAACAAAACATGGAGCAATCCCGATGACTGAAGATGGCCCCCTGATTCTGTTAATTGAAGATGAACCGCAAATGCGGCGTTTCCTGCGGGTCTCCCTGCACAGCCAGGGCTACCGCCTGGTTGAGGCGGAGACCGGCAATGACGGGCTGAGTCTGGCCGCTAGCCGCCAGCCGGCGGTTATTCTCCTCGACCTCGGGCTGCCGGATATGGACGGCCTGGAAGTGACGGAAAAATTACGTGAGTGGACGGCAACCCCGATCATCGTTATTTCGGCCCGGGAACAGGAGCGGGACAAGGTCCGGGCGTTGGATTCCGGGGCCGACGACTATCTGACCAAACCATTTGGGGCCGATGAATTGCTGGCGCGAATCCGGGTCTCCCTGCGCCACGTCGTCCGCGAGCAATCGGGCAGGGAAGAACCGATCTTCAGCAGCGGCCAGCTCAGGGTCGACTTCAGCAAACGGCAGGTCTTTCTGAATGATCAGGATGTGCACCTGACGCCCATCGAATACCGCCTGCTGAGTACACTGATCCGGCATGCCGACAAGGTGATCACCCACACCCAGTTGCTCCGGGACGTCTGGGGGCCGCGCCAGGCGAATCAGGTGCAATATCTGCGCGTTTATATGGCGCAGTTGCGGCAGAAACTGGAAGAGGATCCCGCCCGGCCGAGCTTTCTTATCAATGAGCCAGGGATCGGGTATCGTTTTAAATCGGAATAAACAGACGTGTTGCCGGTTGCGGCCACAACCGCAAGAGCGACTCTTGGATAGGTGAATAAGTCGATGAAAAAAAAGAAGTTTTGCGTAATCGGTCTAGGGAATTTCGGCTTTCATATTGTGTCCACGCTTTATCAGGAAGGGCACGAGGTGATCGCCATCGATCTGGAGCGGGATAAGGTGCAGGCCGTGAAGGACATTTGCTCCTATGCCATTTTGGGAGATGCCGCCAATAAGGATTTTCTGGCTGCCCAGGGGGTGCAGGAGATGGATGCGGTGGTGGTTTCGACCGGGGTTCGTTCCCATCTGTCGACTCTGATCACCCTTTATCTGAAGGAGTTGAAGGTGCGCCGGATTCTGGCCAAGGCCATCAGCGAGGACCATGGCCGGATATTGGCCCGGGTCGGGGCCTCGGATGTCATCTTCCCGGAAAAGGATATGGCCGTGCGGATCGCCCGCAACATGTCGAGCCCGAATATTTTGGAATTCATCCCCCTGGCTGAAGAGTATTCCCTTTCGGAAACCGAACCGCCCAAGCATTTTCTGGGCAAAACGCTCATTGATCTGGATCTGCGGAAGAAATATCAATTGACCGTCATCGCCATCAAGGATGTGCTGACCGACCAATTCATTCCGGTGCCTCCGCCGACCTACCAGATCAAAAACAGCGATTTGCTGATCATCCTGGGGAAAACCAGCGATATCGACAGAGCGCTGAATATCAAGAAATGAACTGCCGGTCGGCAGTCGCACCGGGACAAACTAAGTGCGGGAAAAGCTCCGGCCGTAGTCTGACATGAGGCTTTTATGCAAGACGCATCCAACTCGGCAACTAAAAACACCGGTAACCGTTATCTGGTCATGATGTCCCTGACCGCCATTGGCGTGGTCTATGGTGATATCGGCACCAGCCCCCTTTACGCGCTACGGGAATGTTTTGCCGGGCAGGGCAACCTGGCTGTTTCCTTGCCCAATATTCTCGGCGTGCTGTCGCTGATCTTTTGGGCGCTGATCCTGGTGGTCTCCCTGAAATACCTGGTTTTTATCCTTCGGGCCGACAACAACGGTGAAGGCGGCATCCTGGCTCTGACCGCATTGGCAACCCCGCTGCATGCGGCAAACAAAGGGCAGCGGCGGCTGCTGGTGGTCATGGGCCTGTTCGGCGCCGCGCTGCTCTATGGCGACGGTATGATCACCCCGGCCATTTCCGTATTGAGTGCCGTGGAAGGGTTGACCATCACGACCCCGCTCTTCAAGCCCTATATCCTGCCCATCACTATCGCTATTCTGACCGGCCTGTTCTGGTTCCAGCATCATGGCACCGGAGGCGTCGGTAAAATTTTCGGCCCGGTGACCCTGGTCTGGTTCCTGGTTCTGGCCGTCCTCGGGGTGACACAGATCATCCAGCAACCGCAGGTTCTGGCGGCAGTCAATCCCTGGTATGCGGTGAGCTTTTTTTATGCCAACGGCTGGATGGGCTTTCTCGTACTGGGCGCGGTTTTCCTGGTGGTGACCGGCGGCGAGGCTCTGTATGCGGATATGGGGCATTTCGGTTCGCGCCCCATCCGCTTGGCCTGGTTTGCCGTGGTTCTGCCGGCTCTATTGTTGAATTACTTCGGCCAGGGAGCCTTGTTGCTCAGGCACCCTGAAACCATCGTCAATCCTTTCTATCACATGGCCCCGCGCTGGGCCCTTTACCCCCTGGTTGTCATGGCGACCATGGCAACCATTATCGCCTCCCAGGCCGTTATTTCCGGGGCTTTCTCCCTGACCGTGCAGGCGATCCAACTGGGGTTCAGCCCCCGTATGGCCATCGAACACACCTCGACCCGCGAGGTCGGCCAGGTCTATCTGCCAGAAGTCAACTGGGCGTTGATGGTCGCCTGTATCTGTCTGGTCATCGGCTTCGGTTCTTCCGGAAACCTGGCTGCAGCTTATGGCGTGGCCGTCACCAGTACCATGGTCATCACCACTGTGCTGTTCGGCTTTGTGGCAATTCAGCGCTGGCATTGGCCGATGGCTGCAACCCTGTTGCTGTGTGGCGGGTTTCTAATTTTTGACTGTGCCTTTCTCGGCGCGAACTTCACCAAAATCAGTCATGGCGGCTGGTTCCCGCTGCTGGTGGCGCTGCTGGTCTTCGCAGCCATGAGCACCTGGAAGCAGGGGAGAAAGGTCCTGGCCGAACGGCTGCGGGTCACGGCTGCGCCGCTGACCCAATTTGTGGAGCATATCCAGTCCTTCAGCCCCCGCAAGGTGCCGGGAACTTCGGTCTATATGAACGGCAACCCGGAAGGAACCCCAGCAGCGTTGCTGCATAATCTCAAACACAACAAAGTGCTGCACGAAAGAGTGGTCTCCCTCAGTGTGGTCACCGAGGACACCCCGCGGGTCTCCCTCAACGACCGTTTTTCCGTGGAACGACTGGCCAAAGGAATTTACCGGATGGAAATTCACTACGGATTCATGGAAAATCCGGTGATTCCCCGAGCACTGAAAGGTTTCGCTATTGACGACTGGACCTTTGATCTCGACCAGACCACCTTTTTCCTCGGCCGGGAAAGTCTGGTTGCCTCCAATAAAAAAGGCCTGTCCCCCTGGCGAAAATATCTCTTCCTGTTCATGGCCAAAAACGCCCGAAGCGCCACCTCATTTTTCGGCCTGCCACCGGACCGGGTGGTGGAACTTGGTATCCAGGTAGAGATATAAGTAGCAATTGGTGCTTGCCCAAAGCGGGCGAGCACACTATCTGACAAATTTCCTGTTAAACTATGAAATTATAGACACAAAGGGGATTGAGGGAGGGAATGTCGCTTGTTTGAACCGTTATTGGTTGCCTGCCACTGTTAAGGCCCGTTCTTTATGGGCTCAATTTTGTGTGCTTTGATTATGTGAATGATTGAATGTCAAAAAAAACAAAAAATTCCCAAAAAAATTTACACATAATCTGGTAAATTTTAACCTTTCATTTGAGGAGGTTGAAATTATATGAGTAAGAACAATGTTGGGTTGCTAATTGCAGGGCTGCTGATCTGCGTGTTTTTATCGTTGGCCGGATGCCAGCGACAGCAGCTGACCGATCCGGAAAAAATGGGGCAGAAATTTGAGACTTATTTTGATCATGTCCTGAAAAGCATTGATGCAACTGCTGAGCAAAAAGAGCAAATCAATGCCATTATTGCTGAGATCCGCCATGATGCGGTGACGGTTTATCACGCCAATGATTTGAATCAGGGGCTGATCGTTAATGGAATCCTGACCGATGATCCGGATAGGACCGCGCTGCATGAGAAGTTGCACCAGAAAACTATGGAGATGGATTCCTTTGCGCATCGGACCTTGGATCATTTGCTGGAAATCAATGCTCTATTGACTGCGGAGCAGCGCGCCGAGTTGAAATACAGATATGAGCAGTCCCATGGTAAAATAACGCAATAAAAGATTGGTAAGGAAAGGGGCGGATGGGAAAAGTGTTAGCAAGATTAGCCGGTTTACTGATAGTCGGGATCTTTTTCGGCTGTTCCGGAAAGCTTCCGACTGATCTGGGGGTTGAAAATGGGCGGCTCGCTCAGTGCCCCGATTCTCCCAATTGTGTGAGCAGCCAAGCCGACCCTGCTGATCAACAGCATTTTATTGCACCTTTTTCCTATAGTGGCACCAAGGAGTCTGCCGTTGCCCGGCTTCTGGCTGTTCTTGCAACCGAAAAAAGGGTCACCATCAGTAAGCAGACTGCGAATTACGTCAGGGCCGAATTCAGGTCTGCCTGGTTTGGATTTGTTGATGACGTGGAATTTTACTTCCCGGACCGGCCGCTGGTCGAGGTCCGCTCGGCATCCCGCCTGGGGTATAGTGATTTCGGTGTCAACCGCAAGAGAATTGAGCACTTGCGGAGATTATTTGAGCAGGCCGGAAGCTGAGCTTTGGCTGGTCATTTTTTTGATTATGGTGAATTGAGAAAGGCCTGCTCTTTGAGCAGGCCTTTCTTGGTTTAGTCAATTTTGAAAAACGCTTGCTTGGCTGCCGCACAAACCGGACAGGGGCCATCGGGCTCACCTTCGATGGTCATGCCGCAAACTTTACAGACATAATAGTCGACCGATTCGTTCTTACCGAGATTGTCGAGTGCTTTCTGATACAGTTCGGCATGGATTTTTTCAACTTCGTTGGCGTATTTAAAGCTGCGCAGCGCGTCTCCCAGACCTTCCTTCTCAGCCGCTTCAATCATGGCGGGGTACATCTCGGTGAATTCATGGGTTTCCCCACCAACGGCTTCCCGGAGATTTTCTTCCGTGCTGCCGATCCCTTGCAATGCCCGCAAATGGGCGTGAGCATGGACGGTTTCGGCTTCGGCCGCGGCCCGGAAAAGCTTGGCCACCTGGGGATGCCCGTCAAGTTCAGCTTTTTTGGCAAAAGCGAGATAGGTTCGGTTGGCCTGGGATTCCCCGGCAAATGCTTCTTTGAGATTCTGTTCCGTCTGACTTCCGGCGAGTGCTGTCATAATTGGTGTCCTCCTGATACTTTGACGGGTGAAAATTAGCTTATATGGCAGATAGATAAACCAGACAACAGTCTAATGCTCTGTGGTCTGATGTCAACCTGAAGAGGGGAAAAGTTTGCCCGACACTGGGGCCATGGGTGGGGCTCGGTTTGGCACCGGCCCGGAAATAGACTCTTTTCTCGGGCCGGTGCGATGGGGTTTGGTCTATGCAGAGACCTCGACAGGTGTATCGCTGAAGCTGGCGATATGACCATCTTCTTGAGGGTAGACGGTGGTGGAGTCTCCGCTTTCCGCTATAACCGTCAGGCCGACCGGCGCAACGGCAGCGGCCGTAAAGCGCAGGTATGGCTGGTTGTCTTGGTTTTCGACGCGAAGATTGGAGATGGTGGTCATGGATTCAAACAGGCCCGTGACTGTTTCCGTTGCGTTGAACTGGAGTTGGATAAAATCTTCCAGCCGGGCTACGGCCTGATCTTCGGGATTCGTTTCTTGATCCTGGTCATTTGCGACCGGTTCAACCGGTTGTGTTTTCAACAAAGCGGATTGGGTAATGGTTCTGCTGAGTTGCAACAATAACGAATTTGACTCGACCTGGACAGTGGCGCCAGCGTCGAGCTGGTCTGCGGCTGTGGGTTCCGTTGGCGCAGTAGTCTCTGGTTCAGGGAGTTGTTCTGTTGCGGGTTCTTCGCTGTCCACGGGTGCAGCCGTTTCGCTCTGGGGCAAGTTCGGGCCAGTCTCCATTGGAACACTGCTGGTGGTTGATTGTGCGGCGCTGATGCTCAGGCTGTCTGAACTGCTGTGCTGGATAGAAAATTCACCTGTCGTCAGGTTGAGTGACAGATCAAAGGATCTGACCTGTACCGCTGACAGCTGCAAACTCTCGGTAGCGGACAGCTGTTCTGTCATTGACTGTCCGGTTGCGGAGTAAGTAGTTTGCGATGTTGCTTGGATATCCACCGTTCGCGTCAGGGACAGCGAAACATCGAGCTGCGCCAGGTCATTTTGCCCCATGGCCTGACAGATTTTTCCTGCATACTGTTTGGCCAGGTGGGGAGAGAACCCCATTCCTTTGAAGAGCTTTTGCAGATCTTTACCGATTCGGCGCAAGCCGCCTTGTTTGATCTCTTCGGTTCCACTCTCCTGGTCAACATTGACCGCATCCGCAAATGCCCTTTGCAGCGATCCGGCAAGGCTTGCAAAGGCTTTGACGCTTGTTCTGTCATTGACCCGGGTGGTCCTGTCCAGTTGTTCAATCGGTCTGTGGTGGGTTGCTTGGTGTGCTTTTCTGGCGTTTTTGTCTGAATGTCTGCTGGGGCATAACTGATCGGTGTGGTTGATCGACGGCAAGGCTGAGCTGAAATTTTGGCTCATGATGTCCTCCCATCTGCGTTTTCATTTAAGGTGTTTTTTGTTGTTCTTCGGTAGATTTACTCATCGGTATTGTATTAAGAAGTCTTTAACTCTGATTCCAATTGGAAAAAAGTCGGCTTTTCGGTATCCTTCTTTCATCCAATTTATAAAAAGCAGGAGTTGTTATGCATGGTTACAGCAAATTATATATCGGTGGAAAATGGATTGCGGCATCTACAAACGAACAGATTTCCGTTATTAATCCGGCTACCGAAGGTTGCATTGGCCAGGTCCCGGCAGGAACAGCTGCTGAGGTTGATCTTGCGGTTGCCGCTGCGCGGGCCGCGTTGCCGAGTTGGTCGGCGACCAGCCCGGAGATTCGTGCGGGGTATTTGAAGCGCGTTCACGAAGAGCTGGTGGCCCGGGCTCCGGAGTTGGCTGAATTGATCAGTAATGAAATGGGTATGCCGATCAAGCTTAGCCAGAGGATTCAGGCAGGTCTGCCCGCACAGGTCCTGCATAGCTATGTTGAATTGCTGGGAACCTACTCCTTTTCCGAGCGTATCGGTCAATCCCTGGTTCTTAAAGAACCCGTTGGCGTTGTCGCGGCAATTACGCCCTGGAATTATCCCCTCCATCAGCTGATGATCAAGGTTGCTGCGGCACTTGCGGCAGGCTGTACAGTCATTGCCAAACCGAGTGAGCTGACTCCGTTGAACGCCTTTGTTCTGGCAGAGATTTTTGATTCCTGCGGGTTGCCACCAGGCGTATTCAACCTTGTTTCCGGTTACGGTTCTGTGGCGGGAGAGGCTCTTGCTGTACATCCCGGGGTCGATATGATCTCCTTTACCGGTTCGACTCACGCCGGGAAAAGGGTTTCTGTCCTTGCGGCCGAAACCGTCAAGCGGGTTGCCCTGGAATTAGGCGGTAAGTCGGCGGCGGTGGTTCTGGAGGATGCTGACCTGGCGACGGCCATGAAGGTGGTCGTCACTAATTGTTTCCTGAATTCGGGGCAGACCTGCAGCGCCCAGACCCGGCTGCTGGTTCCTGAAGAGCGTTACCATGAGGCCGTCGGTCTTGCTGTTGAAATCGCCATGGAGTTTTTACCGGGCAGCCCCCATGACATCAAAACCAAAATCGGCCCGCTGGTTTCCGCACAACAGCGCGACCGGGTCTTGCATTATATCAACGAGGGGATCAAGGCCGGAGCAGAGCTGCTCTGTGGAGGGCTTGAGGCTCCGGAAGGCTTGCCTCTCGGTTACTACGTGCAACCGACTATCTTCGGGCGGGTCACAACTGACATGTTGATTGCACAGGAAGAAATTTTCGGTCCGGTGCTCTGTATCATGACTTATCGCGATGAGGATGATGCCGTGCAGATCGCTAACGATTCCATCTACGGGCTGGCCGGGGGAGTCTGGTCTGCCAGTAGCGAACATGCCGAACGCGTGGCCCGTCGACTGCAGACCGGGCAGGTGGATATCAATGGCGGCCGCTTCAATATCCTGGCCCCGTTCGGCGGCTATAAACAGTCCGGCAATGGTCGTGAATTGGGACATTACGGGCTGGAAGAGTTTCTCCAGTTGAAGTCGCTGCAGTTCTGAGCAAAAGCCGGCTTCCTTTTTCCTCATTTATCATAAGAGCAACCCTTGGGGCAGGCGGTTTTTAAATTGCCTGTCCCAAGGCCCTGAAAAATTTCATGCCTGCCCCTGTTGGAGTTCTCCCTTTTTCCTTCTTTGGTTAGTCGTATCGACTCATCGACCAGGTTTATTGTTCCTCAATAGCCGTGTTGATTTGAGGCGCAATCGTTCCCTGATGATCTCGGCACCAAGATTTAAAAACCTTGATTTCTATAGGAAACTTGCTCGTTAAGGGTCCAGAAATCGTATAGAAATCCCAGCCCGAACAGGCCCCCGGTGAACAGATAGATGATTCCGCTGATCCATTTTCCCAGATACATTCGATGGACTCCGAACAGGCCAAGAAAGGTCAGTAGAATCCAACTCAGAGTGTAGTCGAAAGGGCCGGGGGCGTACTTCATGTCGGCTTGCCGGTCCATGCCCGGGATCAGAAACAGATCGATCAGCCAGCCAATTCCGAGCAGCCCCAGGGTCAGGAAGTAGATTGTCCCGGACAGGGGTTTGCCGTAGTAGAAGCGGTGAGATCCGGTGAAACCGAAGATCCAGAGGATGTAGCCGATAACCACGCTGTGAGTGTTGAAGATCGTCTCCACGGTTTTACTCCTATTCATTCTTTCAATTGTTCCGGCTCGACACCGAGGGCAACAAGATAGCGCGAAACCATATTGTAGGCAGCAATCACTCCGACAATCTCGGTGAGTTGCTGGTCATTGTCAAGCCGAGATCTCACCTTGGTCAAGGTTTCCGGCTTAACCCGAACCTGGCAGGTCATTTCCCGGGTGAGCCGGATCACCGCTTGTTCCAGCTCGTTGAAGCAGGCATGTTGCTCCGGTGTGGGAATCTTGGATTTGAGGGCGTTCAATTGATCCTCGGTTCCTCCGGCTTTTCTGAATTCCGGAGCATGCTGGAAAAATTCATATTCCGCCTGATTCAGGACCGCAACCAGGCAGATGGCCAATTCCCGCAGTTTGGGCGCGAGGGAAAGCTCGGTTCTGACCACCCCTAGAAAATAATTCCAACCCTGGGCAAACGGTGGACTGTGGAGCAGAATGCGGTCAAGGTTCAGTAAATGACCCTCTCGCCGGTTGCGGATAGCCGCCACAATGTGCTCTGGTTCATTTATGTTTTCAGGCAGATAATCGATGTTTGCCATGGTTCACCTCTGCTGGTCAGGGGGCGGTTAGGGCATGGGAAGAATCTATCCTTAACAAGCATCCTATATTTCTCTTGTTTTTCAAAACAGAATTTCTTTTCTTCGGATCGCATCATACCCATCTCTCATGAGGGCTTCTGCCCGATTCGAAGCGGAATCTCGTCTGCAAGACTCATCTATATGTATCAATTTAGAAATATAATTCATTCATTGTGTCTTATTTTTATCTTTGGAATTATCCTTTAATTTTAACTTGTTGTAGTTTTTTGGTTTGACTGAAAAGATGAATTGATACATTTGAGCGCTGAAAAAAAGAAAGAAACTGTTGTATTAGGTATTGCTAATAGGGTATCTTCCTGGAGTTTTTAGAATTTTCTAAGGGAGGTTTCGAGGATGTCTATTCGCTTCAAACTTATGATTCTGCTTATGCTGGCGGTGCTGCTGCCCATGGTGGTGAGCCTGTCTGTTTCAAAATATTTTTCATCCCAGACCAGGACAATAGCCAAAATCGAATCCCTGGCTTTGGCACAGGCAGATATTCATCACATTTTGTCGGGGGCATTGAACCTGATTGCTGCCAATAAGAGTTCCATGGATCTCAGTCGGGAAAATACCATAAAGACATATCTGAGCTCAGCCGCGGACCTTCTCCTGAGCCAAGTGGAGCGAGTTTATTATACCGTACCAGAAAATGAGCGCTGGAAAAGAGTCAAAGAAATTGTTCAGGGCGGGAAGTTCGGCTCTTCAGGCTATGCTTTCGGGATGGACACGAAAGGAAGCTTGGTTATTCATCCTCAAAATGAAGGCGAAAACCTTGCCGGAAAAGCTCATATCGATGAAATGCTGACTCATCGCAATGGCTTTATCCGTTATAAAAGTGCCACCAGTGGTCGCGAGAAATTTGTTGCTTATCGGTATTTCGAACCCTTGGATTTGATCATTGCTCCGGGAGCTTTTGTCGATGAACTGAACAATATCATCGACTATGAGATGGAAATGGATGCTCAGGATAAGCTCAAAAGCCAACTCCGCAATCTCAATGTTGGGGAAAAGGGGTTTTTCTGGGTGGCTGAGGCCTATGAAGACGGTAGCGGCGATTTTATCGTGACCCCGGTTGATGACGATATGGATAAGCTTGACCAGTTGTATAAAAACGCTTCTGGGGAGGCCTATCTTGGAGAGGTGATTAAGGTCGCCCTGAATAAGGATGCTGCTACGGTGGCCGAGAAAACGCTGCATCTGATCAATCCGGTATCCGGAAAGCCGGAGGAGATGATTCTCAATTTTGACTATTTTGAGCCTTTACACTGGGTGGTCGGAACGGCTTTACCTGTCAGCGAGTTGAATGCGACCAGTCGGCATATTGATGCAGCATTTGGAAAAATGAATATTGCGGTCATCGGGGCGACAGCTGTTCTTTTGGGATTAGCTCTGATTGTTTCCCTTTATACGGCCAAAGCAGCTATCAGACCAATCAATCAGGTCCAGGAAATGGCCAATGAAATGGCCCTTGGCCATCTCGATATGCGCCTGAATATGCAACGTAAAGATGAGTTGGGAAAAATGGCGGAGGCGATGGACAGTTTTGCTGATGATTTGCAGTTGCAGGTCGTTGATTCGCTGCAGAAGCTTGCCGCCGGGGATTTGACTTTTTCAATTGCTCCGAAAGATGAGCGGGACCAGGTTAGAGGAGCCATCAAAAAGCTGGAGGAGGATCTGAATCAGGTGATGGTGCAGATTTTGGCGACGGGTGACCAGATTGCATCGGGAAGTACTCAGGTCAGTGATTTTGCCCAAAGTCTGTCCCAGGGAGCGACTGAATCGGCAGCTTCCATCGAAGAAATCAGCGCATCGATAAGTCAGATGGCCGGGCAGACCAGGGATAGTGCACATAATGCCGACCAGGCGAATAAGATGTCGGCAGAGACTAAGGCGCTTGCAGTTAAGGGCAACGACCAGATGGGAGAAATGGTCGACGCCATGGGGCAGATCAAGATTGCCGGAGAAAATATTCGAAAAATCATCAAGGTCATCGATGAAATCGCGTTCCAGACGAATCTGTTGGCTCTGAACGCGGCTGTGGAAGCGGCTCGTGCGGGGCAGCACGGCAAGGGATTTGCGGTGGTTGCGGAAGAGGTGCGCAACCTTGCTGCGCGTAGCGCTAAAGCAGCTCGGGAGACCACGGAGCTGATTGAGAATTCGGTGGAAAAAACCGAACGCGGGACCGTTATTGCCGACCAAACTTCTCAGGCCTTAAACGAGATCGTTCAAGGGGTAACCAAAGTCTCGGACCTGATTCAGGAGATCGCCGCTGCAAGCAGTGAACAGTCCCATGGCATAACCCAGGTCAATCAGGGGCTGGGGCAGATTGATCAGGTTATTCAGCAGACCACAGCCACCGCAGAACAGAGTGCCGCCACCAGCGAAGAACTGTCCGGCCAAGCCGACCTGCTCAAGAACATGTTGGCACAGTTCACTTTGAAAGATCTTCATACTGCTGCCGCCAATGACTACCCGGTATTGCCCGATGCTCCAGACTTTTTGGATCCATCGGCACGGGTCGACTGTTGACAGGGCGGTTCCGGGGGCAATACAGATCAGTTGAAATCGGCGCTGATCAGCTATCCAATCAATTCAATAAGGCAGGAAAAAGTATCTTTTCCTGCCTTATTGGCAGCCAGCTTCAGGGGAAATACTTTTTCAATGACTCGTTGGGGTTCAGCGCACCAGGATCGCTTCGACCTCCGGCACCAGGGCCTGTCCCAGGGCCAAATGTCCTCCCGCATCGATATGAACCCCATCAACACTGCTGGTGACGATGACGGTTCCGGAGTCAAAGAAAAAGCAGCTTAGTTCGCGACTTAACGCAGCGAATTTATCCGCCAGGCCGAGGCATTTTTTCTCGGCATCAATGAATTTATCCTGCATCGGCCCAGTTGGGCGAAGGATCGGCGGCGGGGCAACCAGAAGGATCGGCGGAACCGGCATCCCCGGCTCGATCGGTGCGGTACGGATGGCCTGGATGACCGCAGCTATTCCCTGGGTCGCCTGGGTAGCGAAATTGTTGTGTACCGCCTGAAAATCGTTGGTCCCGAGCATAAGAATAACCAGATCCAGGGGTGAATGGACTTCTAATAGTTGTGGCAGCCCCTGCAGCCCATTGCGGCCCGCTTTAAAGGGGTCGTCCCAGACCGTACGTCTACCGTTCAGACAATTTTCAATAACCCTGACCTTGTTCCCTCCCTTGTTCAAGGCTGTTTCCAGCACCCCGGGCCAGCGTTTTTCGAAGGTGAGCCTTTGTCTGGTTCCGGGAATGATTCCCCAGCTCAGCGAATCTCCATAAACCAGGATCTGTTTCATGACTTTGATCCTTTCTCGCGGCGGGCCTGGCCGAACAGGACGGCTTTGCTGGCCTCGTCGACGGTTGCTTCGGTATTGGTCTGTTCCGCTTTTGCATAAGCGCGCTGGACTGCCGGCCGCTGCTGGATGTTGAGGAACCAACGTTGCAGGTTCGGTGAATCGGCAAGGTTCTGCCCCTGTTTCTCATGTGGCACAATCCAGGGGTAAATGGCCATATCGGCAATGGAATAGTCTCCGGCGACATAGTCATGTTTTGCCAGCTGCTCGTCCAGAACCCCATAGAGTCGGTCCGTTTCTTTTTGATAGCGTTCAATGGCGTAAGGAATCGGCTGTGGAGCGTATTGGCTGAAATGATGATTCTGCCCCAGCATCGGTCCCAGTCCTCCCATCTGCCACATCAGCCATTGCAGAACTTCGGTTTTTGCGCGAACCTCTGTGGGCATGAATTGTCCTGTCTTTTCCGCCAGGTATAGCAATATGGCGCCGGATTCGAAAACTGACAGCGGTTTTTTTTCATTGAGCGGAGCATGGTCGACAATAGCCGGGATTTTGTTGTTCGGACTGATTTTCAGGAACTCATCAGTAAATTGTTGGCCTTTTCTGATGTCAATGGGAATGATGTTGTAAGGCAGACCTGTTTCCTCTAGGAAAATAGTAATTTTGTGACCGTTCGGAGTGGTCCAATAGTATAAGTCAATCATCTTTGCTCCTGTAGCGACCGGGTTATAAGTGTTGTCATTATAACAAAAAGCCCGTCATGACGTCAGTTGTACCCCCTTGCCCCTGTTGTTGGTTGCTGTATTTCTGCTAAGTTTAAAGTAACTCTGCTGCTGAAACCGGATTGCGAGGTTGTGATTATCTGAAGGGGACTTAAGGGATGGTGGAACCGACGCTGCGGGATATTATCGATATTGATGATCTCCGGGGAATGATGTGCTTTTTCCACGAAGCTGTCGGGCTGTCGGTCGGAATCCTGGATGCTGATAATCATTGGTTGATTTCCCTGGGCTGGCAGGACATTTGTACTGAGTTTCATCGCGGTCGCCAGGAAACCAGAAGCAAGTGCCTGCTTTGTGAAGCAAGAATCCAGGAGTACCTGACCGATAAAGAGTATTTAAGCTACCCCTGTCCCAATGGTCTTATGGAAACCGCAATTCCGATTCTGCTTAATGCGCAGCCCATCGGTTATTTTTTCCTTGGTCAGTTTCTCCATGAACAGCCGGATGTGGATTTTTTCCGTCGCCAGGCAATTGCCAACGGGTTCAATGTCGCCAGCTATCTGGCTGCAGTGGACCGGGTTCCAGTGGTTTCCCGGCAACGGATCGATGACCTCATGCGGTTTTTTATCCGTTTCTTTGGGCTATTGACCCGGATTGGAGCTGAAAATCAACAACGCCGGCTGGCCGAGTTGGAAACTCAGGAAGCAAAAGAGCAGTTGGAGGTCAGGGTCCACGAACGGACCCGCGAGTTGAACGATGCTTTGCTGGAAGTTGGCGATCTGGCTGCACAATTGAGTGAGACTCTCCAGCAGGTTGAGCATCTGGCCGTGACCGACATTCTGACCGATACCTACAACCGGCGCAAATTCGACGAGGCGATCCGTTACGAGCAGCAGCGCACCCGGGAAGGACATCAACCGTTCTCTTTGATCATGTACGATATCGATTATTTCAAGAAGGTCAATGACCGCTTCGGCCACAGTTGCGGAGACTTGGTCTTGAAGCGACTATGTCGTCTGATTCGAGGCCTGGTTCGTCAGGGCGATCTGCTGATTCGCTGGGGAGGGGAGGAGTTTTTCATCCTTTTACCGGGCACCCTGCTGAACGAAGCTGGACAATTGGCTGAACGTATCCGCCAGGAAGTGGCTGCGGAAGTCTTTCCGCAGGCGGGCAGCATCACCATCAGTCTCGGGGTGGCGCAATTGCGTGACGGGGACAGTATCGATTCGCTGTTGAAGAGGGTTGACGATGCCCTGTATCAGGCCAAGCAGAACGGCCGCAATCAGGTCTTTCTGGGCTCAGAGCTGCTGGCAACCGGGACCTGTTGATTCCAAAGTCCTTTTGCGGGTTGCCGGCAAACACAAGGACTTTGTCAGCTGTCTGTTTTTGCTTCCGGTTGCGTGACCTGGACAGGAATCGGGGCCTCGACAAAAAGGGATCTGGTCGGATAGGCAAAAACGATGCCTTTTTCCGCAAACTGGCGGACCAGGGCCAGGTTGATCGCCTGTTGGGTATTCATGTAGATGTTGTAGTCGCTGGAATTCAGGTAGTAAACAACCTCGAAATCGAGGGACGAATCACCGAATTTGGCAAAATGAGCACGATCAAAACGCGTTGCCTCCAGGTTTTCGATAATTGCCCGGATCATACCGGGTATCTCTTCCAACTGGTCTGCTGTGGTCTGATAAATCACCCCGAAAGAAAAAACGACCCGCCGTTCCTGCATCCGTTTGTAATTGCGCACCCTTGAACTGAGCAGGTCACTGTTCGAGAAAATGATCTGTTCCCCTCCCAAACTGCGAATTCGTGTGGTTTTCAGGCCGATATTTTCAACCGAGCCAAGATAGTCGTTAACGATAATGAAATCACCGATTTCAAATGGTTTGTCGACGATGATCGACAGGCTGGCAAACAGGTCGCCCAGGATGTTCTGGGTTGCCAGGGCGACAGCAACACCGCCCACACCGAGGCCTGCGACCAGCGCAGTGACATCAATCCCCAGGTTGTCAAGGGTCAGCAGCATAATCACCGACCAGATCACCAATTTGCTGAGAAAGGAAACCGCCGACAGGCTGGTCGCTGCGGCCGCATTTTTTTCCAGTGCTCGACGGCGGGAATGCTGGGTCAATTCGTTGGCGATTGCCGTCAGCCAGATCCCGGCTTGTAAAAAGAAGGCAACCGTAGCCAGGGCTTTCAGAGTGTGCGTCGCCCCTTTCGGCAACTCCAACCAGCCGGAGGCGAACAGGAGTAGCGGAAAAAACAGGATCCAAAGGTGGGTTTTACGCAACGCGCAGACAAACGCATCATCCAAAAAGATGCTGGTTTTTTGTGCAAAAGAGTCCAGCCGGGTAATGACTACCCATTTAATGATCAGGGTCAAAATAATTCCTGCCGCCAGAACCCCCAGGGCGATAAGCCAGTCGGTCAGGTGGTTTCCCAGCAACAGGGCGCTGATCTGTTCTTGAACCTGTTCTGCAGAAATATCCATATGGGAACAATTCCTTTATTTACAACTGTTAGGGCCACTTGGCCGGACCCGTAGGGGGGCTCTAAGCAGTGCTCAACCGCTGACTCCCCGGAGCATTTTCAATAGAATAACCGGGGCGCCAGCGGGAAAATAGAAACTCTAAGTGGGAAATAGAGGTGTTTTATTCGCTGCCGGCCGGTTTCTCTTTATAGGGAACCAGCAGAATCTGAATCCGCCGATTCTGAGCCCGTCCCTCCGGGGTTTCGTTATCGGCGACCGGTCGATACTGGCTGTAGCCCGATGCAACCAGGCGATCTCCGGGCAGGCCGACCACGTCCTGCAGAAAATGTACGACACTTGTGGCACGGGCGGTCGACAGTTCCCAGTTGGTCGGATACTTTTCCTTAAGTCTGCTGCTTATCTGGACATTGTCGGTATGACCTTCGATCTGCAGCGCTTTATCCGGAAATTTGTTCAGGACATCCCCCAGACTTTTAAGAACCTTTTTTCCTTCAGGCTTAATGGAGGTTTCACCGGAATCGAAAAGAATCTGATTCAGCAGATTGACGGAAAGCTGTCCTTCCAGGTTGGAGATGGTCAATTCGCCACGTTTGATTTCCTGCTCCAGGGCTCCAACCAACTGGTCGTAAGTGTTTTTCACCTTTGCCAGACGCGCTTCACGGGCGATTTTCTCTTTTTCCAGGGCGCGGTTCAGATCCTGAATAGTTGCCAGCAGGCTGTCATTGGTCTGCTGCATGTCATCCAGCTGCTGACGCATCGCCTCGATTTTTTGTTGGCGTTGGGTCAGGTTGTCTTCCTGTCGTTCCTGGGCAGCGCCTGCTGCAAGTAAATCGCGTTGCAGCTTGGAGTTCTGTTTGAGAACATCGACCAAGCGGGCATTAAGAGCGGAAAGATCGTCCTGCAGCTGCGTTTTCTCGTCGCGCAATGTCTGGTTGGCGGCCTTCAGATCGCCAACATCCTGAGTCAGCAGGTCGGCCTCGTTGACTTTTTGCTGATAGGTATTTTTACTGACGCAGCCTGTCAGGAGCAGGATGAGGCCGAGCAGACTGATAAGATAAACTCTTTTCACTTTAACTCCTTCTGCAACAATGATTTTAAGGTTATTTCCAAGTCTAAAAATTTAACACAAGTTGTGGAAATGTAAAGGGGATTTACCCATAAACCAAGGGGTGATTTCGGTTGCGGGAGCCCGGTCCGATATGCTATAGATTGAACTCACTTATCCGGTTCCGCCCCCTGTTTCCGGGGCTTTGCTCTCTTGGAGATTAGTCTGCATGCAGTTTGAAGTTGAGCGTATCGTGCGCACTTCCCTCAAGGAAGATATCGGTCTTGGTGATATCACCACTTCTGTCACGATTGCGCCTGAGACAACCGCGCGCGCCGAACTGGTGGCCAAAGAGGATTTTATTCTTGCCGGCCTTGAGGTCGCTGCCGAGGTCTTCAGAATGCTCGATGCGGATGTCTCCTTCGAGCCGTTGCGCGGTGATGGGAGTCCGGTTAAAAAGGGGGAGGTTATCGCCTGGCTGAAAGGGCGGGCGGCGATTCTGCTGCAAGGAGAGCGGGTCGCTCTGAATCTGCTCCAGCGCATGAGCGGGATCGCCACGGTAACGGCGGCCTATGTCGCTGAAGTCGCCGGTACCAAAGCCGTGATTGTCGATACCCGCAAAACCGTTCCTGGACTGCGAGCTCTGGATAAATACGCCGTACGGATGGGGGGCGGCCGCAATCACCGGATCGGTTTGTTTGACGGTGTCCTGATCAAGGAAAATCATATTGCCGCCGCCGGCGGCATTGGCGTAGCCGTTGAACGGGCCAGGCAGCAGTTGCCCCATACTCTGAAGATCGAAGTTGAGACCCCTTCGCTGGCTGCGGTGGAAGAGGCTCTGGCTGCGCGTGCCGATATTATTATGCTGGACAATATGTCCTGCGCGGAAATGCGGCAGGCTGTTGAATTGATTGCCGGACGGGCCCTGGTCGAAGCATCCGGCGGGGTCAATCTGGATACGGTCAAGGAGATTGCGGCCACCGGGGTTGATATCATTTCTGTCGGCGCGTTGACCCATTCGGTCAAAGCTGCCGATATTTCCATGCTGTTTGAGTGAATGGAGCGCCATTGACCTCCCGCGATCGAATTCTGAATTTTTTTCGCCAACACCCCGGGCAATTCGTCTCGGGGCAGGATATCAGTGACCAGCTGAACATCTCCCGGGCTGCCGTCTGGAAACAGGTTAAATCCTTGCGGGAGATCGGGTTTCACATCGAATCCAAGCACTCGGCCGGCTATCGCCTGGTCGACACCCCCGATCTTCTGCTTGCTGCAGATCTTAAGCAGAATCTGGATATCCGTCTGATCGGTCGTTCCATCCTGACCTTTAAAGAGATCGATTCAACCAATACCCGTGCCCGCCAGCTTGGTCATGACGGCGCCGAAGAAGGGACCGTGGTCATTGCCGATCGGCAACTGTCAGGGCGTGGCCGGATGGGGCGCAGCTGGGTCTCGCCAGCCGGGGTCAACCTCTACTGCTCCATTCTTTTGCGTCCGCAGATTCCTGTTCAACAGGCTCCCCAACTGACTTTTCTGTCGGCGGTCAGCGTTGCCGAAACCCTGCACGAGTTTTGCGGTTTGTCTGCCGGGGTCAAATGGCCCAATGATGTTCTGGTCAACGGTTTTAAAATCGCCGGACTGCTCAACGAGATGGATGCCGAAACCGAATTGATCCGTTTTGTGGTTCTGGGAATGGGGATCAACCTGAATATTTCCGCAGAGCAGTTGCCCGAACGGCAGCTTTATCCGGCCACCTCGGTTGCCTTACTGACCGGCCAGCCCGTTGATCGACTGGGCTTTGCCCGCGCGTTGCTGCAACGCCTGGATGGCTATTATCAGGAATTCCTGGAGCAGGGGTTCGCTCCGATTCGGAAACGCTGGGAAGCCCTGTGCGGAATTCTTAATCAGCGGGTCCGGGTTGAGCAGGGAACCATGACGCTGGAAGGGACCGTGGTTGGTCTCGACAGCGACGGGGCGTTGCGGGTCCAGAGCGAGGACGGCAACATTCAACGTATACTTACCGGCGATATCAGGCCGCTTTGACACATTTAGAAGGACAAGGAATTTATGCTGCTGGTCATTGACGTCGGCAACAGCAATACGGTGCTGGGAATTTACCAAGGGCAGGATCTGAAACAAAACTGGCGGGTTGGTACCGACAAGTACCGGACCGTTGATGAGTACGCCATGCTCATCAACGATTTGTTTCAATTGGCCGGACTGCGTTTCGACGACCTCGACGACGTGATCGTTTCAACTGTTGTCCCGCCGATGTTGAATACGGTTGAAGGACTGTGCCAGCGCTATTTTCACCTTTCGCCTTACGTGGTCGGCCCGGGCATGAAGACCGGTATGCCGATTCAGTATGACAACCCGCGGGAAGTCGGTGCTGATCGCATTGTCAATGCGGTTGCGGCTTATGAAAAGAACAAGTGTCCGTTGATCGTAGTGGATTTCGGCACCGCAACCACCTTCGACGTGATTTCCCCTACCGGTACCTATATGGGCGGCGCAATTGCCCCCGGGATAGGGATTTCGGCGGAAGCTTTGTTCGAAAGGGCCAGTAAATTGCCACGGGTGGAATTTACCCGGCCGACGCAGATCATTGCCAAGAATACCGTCAACAGTATGCAGGCCGGGATCTTCTTCGGCTATGTCGGGCTGGTCGAAGGGATTGTCAGCCGGATGAAAGCAGAGCTGAAGCAGACTCCTAAAATCATCGCTACCGGCGGCCTTGCCGCTCCGATTGCTGCGGCAACCTCCTGTATTGATCAGGTGGAGCCGTTTTTAACCCTGGAAGGATTACGCATCCTCTACGAAAGGAATCAAGACTGATAAAAACTGGTTGTTGTCACCTCATACCCTGTTATTTAACGCCTGAAGGCGTTGATGGAATGGAGGGCTGTCACCGCGGAACTCCGTAGCAGGCTTATCTGAAAAGGAGCTATTCATGGGTAAGTACGACACATCAAAATTGAGAAATCTTGGCATTGTCGCGCACAATAGTGCCGGCAAGACTTCCCTGGTTGAAGCAATTCTGTTCAACACCGGCATGAATGATAAGCTGGGCAAGGTTGATAACGGAACGTCTTCAATGGATTTTGAAGAAGAAGAGATCAAGCGCAAGTCAACTCTCAGTGCCAGTTTGAATCACTGTGTCTGGAACGATTACAGCCTGCATATTGTCGATACTCCCGGCGTCAGCAATTTTCTGCATGATACCCGCCGCTGCCTGAGGGTGCTGGGCGGGGCCGTGGTGATTGTGTCCGCGATTTCCGGGACCAAGGCCCAGACCAAGCAAATCTGGTCGTGGTGCGACGAGTTCGAGGTCCCCAGAATTGCTTTTGTCAACAAGATGGATCGTGAGCGTGCCGATTTCCTCAAAGCTGTTGACGACATGGAAAAGTCACTTGGGGCCAGGGCCGTGGTGGTGACCATGCCGATCGGCGCCGAAGAGAGCTTCAAGGGGATCGTCGACCTGGTCAAAATGAAAGCGCGACTGTTCCAGTTCGATGAGAAGGGGACCTATCAGGAGAGCGACATCCCGGCGGATATGCTGGCCGAAGCCGAACGACTGCGTGAACAATTACTGGAAGCTGTCGCCGAATCCGACGATGAGCTGATGGAAAAATACCTGGAAGGGGAAACCCTCTCAGATGATGAGATCCTGCAAGGCCTGCGCGAAGGCACCCTGACCGGGGTGTTTACTCCGGTGTTCTGTGGCAGCGCGACCGCCAATATCGGCATCCGGCAGTTGCTCGATTATATCGTGATTTGTCTGCCCTCGCCGATCGACAAGGGGACCCAGGTCGGAGTCAAACCCGGCACTGAGGAGCCGGTTGAGCGGCAGCCCAGTGAAGATGAGCCGTTCTCGGCCATGGTCTTCAAAACCATCAATGATCCCTATGCCGGTAAGTTGACCCTGCTGCGCGTCTATTCCGGGACTCTTGCCCCGGATACGGTGGTATTCAACCCCAACAAGGATGAGAAAGAGCGGATCAGCAATATTTTCCAACTGGAGGGGAAAAAACAGGTCGCCATCAACCTGGCCGCAGCCGGAGACATTATTGCGGTGCCGAAATTAAAGGTCACCGCTACCGGTGATACCTTGTGCGATCTGAAGCAGCAGGTGATGTATGAACCGCTGATTCCTTTGAAACCGATCATTTCCTTCGCCCTGGAAGGCAAGGCGAAAGGGGATGAGGATAAAATCTATACCGGGTTGCAGCGTCTGATGGAGGAAGATCCTACCCTGACGGTGACCCGCGACGAAGAAACCAAGGAAATGGTTTTATCCGGGATGGGGCAGATTCACCTTGAGGTAGCGGTTGAACGGTTGAAGCGGAAGTATGGGGCGGACGTGATTTTGAAGGAGCCCAAAGTTCCTTATCGCGAGACCATCAAAGCTTCGGCACAAGTCCAGGGCAAGTATAAAAAACAGTCCGGGGGACGCGGCCAGTATGGCGATGTCTGGATCGAGGTTAAACCGTTGCCCCGTGGCTCGGGTTACGAGTTTGTTGACAAGGTTGTCGGTGGTGTTGTGCCGAGAAACTATATTCCGGCGGTCGATAAAGGAATTCAGGAAGCGATGAAATTCGGGCCGTTGACCAAAAACCAGGTGGTCGATGTCCAGGTTGCCCTGTACGATGGTTCTCATCACTCCGTCGACTCATCGGAGATGGCTTTCAAAGTCGCCGGGTCCATGGCTTTCAAAAAAGCTATGGAACTGTGCAAACCGGTTCTGCTTGAACCGATCATGACCATGGAAATTACCGTGCCTGATGATTGCATGGGGGATGTCATCGGTGATCTTAACTCGCGCCGGGGAAAGGTTGTCGGCGTCGAACCGCAGGCCAACAGCCAGGTTATCCGGGCGGAAGTGCCCATGGCCGAGGTGCTGCGCTATGCCCCTGAACTCAGATCCATGACCTCGGACCGGGGGATGTTTACCATGGAGTTCAGTAAATATGAGGAGGTGCCGACGCACCAGACAGCCAGGATTCTGGAGGATCTGGCGCAACCCGCCTGATGCAGATTCCAAAGGGCACCGCAGCGGGTGCCCTTTGGTTTTTCAGGCAAGATGGGGGCAGGATGGCAGCGTTAGCGAGCAGTGGAGTATTTTGATGGAAGACTCAGGACAGGAATCGCCTCTTAGTGAGCAAACCACGGCTCGGCAGAGGGCTGTTGTCCCCGGACAGACGCCTGCGTCCCGGACCGCGGGAGAGAAGGCCTTTGATGAACTGGTTGAACGTGAAATCAGAGCCGTTGAATTGAAGAAGTCAAGCACGGCCCAGTACTTTGTCATTGCTGCGGTGTTTGTGATTGCAATCTGTGGCGGATTTTACCTGTTCGAGCTTTCTTCTTCAACCCCGCAACCCACCCACCCAGTACCCCAAGAAATATCATCGAGCCCGAGAATCCCCATTCCAAAACGGCCGCCTGTGCAGGCTCCCGCTGCTGCCAGTCGCGCTGAAGCCAAACCTGCTGCGACCCCGTCCGTTGTGCCGGTGGACAGTCAGGTTCCGGCTGTTGCTGCAGAGGCTGCTCCGTCCGTGGTGTCGGTTGGTTACGCGATCGAGGCCGGTCCTTTTATTACCGATTCGGTATTAGCCAAGGGGCAGGAAACTTTCAATGCTCATGCCATCACTTTCCATGCCCGCCCAGGGGATGGTCCGGTTGCCATGGTTCGCCTGTTGGAAGGGATTTATCCGGAGGGGAAAGCCCGCCAGCGGCTGGCAGAGATAAAGCGGCAGGTGGATTCGGCTTTTGTGCTGCCGCAGCAAGGCCATCTGGCGGTTTATGTGGGGTCCTTTTTTAACAGAGAGCGGGCGCACGCATTGCAGGATCACTTGACGAAAGCCGGAATCGCAGTTAAATGGGTGGATACGGAGCTGGTTATGCACGGAACAATTCTGCGGGCCGATGGTCTGAATGAAGCGACCGCCCAACTGCTCCGTGATCAGTTCAGGACCGACCATATTCATGCGCAGATCATTGCAAAGGGACAACAGGATTGAACGGCCAGCAGGATAAGGAAAAAATTCGCATAAAAATCCCGGCAGAAGTCGCCAAAATCATGAGCAAGTGGGGGGGGCACCAGGTGCGTCTGGCGGCCGCCAGAGGGGCTCTGCCCATGTCCGGACCAAACTTGGTCATGGTTCTGTTCGTCTTTTATCACGGTGAAAACGAAGAGCTTAAAAATGAAGCTCTGAATACGCTAAGCACTCTGCCGGCAAAAATTCTTTTGGCCGCTCTGGTTCAGAGGGAGCTTCACCCGGCGATCATCGATCTGATTGTGCGGCTGCGTTATCACGATCCGGTTGTCATGCAGGATGCCGTGACCCATCCCATGATCGGGATTAAGACCCTGCTGTTCCTGGCTGAACACAGCTCCGGTGATGTTCTTGATATGCTGGTCCATAACGATGAAGCCTTGCGTAAGACCGATAGTCTCAGAGTTGCGATTATCAACAATCCCAGAGCAGACAAAGCCACCAAAATACGCCTGGGCTGGAAGGAACCGGTCGATAAAAGCGTTGCCGATGCAAAAGATTCTGCGTCGAAGGTCGATGAGCTGCCAGCAGAAGACGGCAGCGATGAGATCAACGAAGAAGAGCTAGACGAAGAGACTCTGACCAAATATCAACAATTACAGGAGATGGCGGTCGCTGAAAAAATCAAGATGGCGTTGACCGGTGATAAGGAGTGGCGCACTCTGTTGATTCGGGAGCCGAATAAACTGGTCAGTTCGGCCGTCTTGAAAAACCCTCGTATTACCGAAGGGGAGGTCCTCGCGGTGGCCAAAAACCGCAGTTCCTCTGAGGAGTTGATCCGAATTATCCTGTTGAACAGGGAGTGGATCAAGATATACGATATGAAAAAAGCCTTGGTTTATCATCCGCGGACGCCGTTACAGCAGGCGGTACGCTTTATGGGCTTTCTTTCCGAACGTGACATCAGAGACCTTGCCAAAAGCAAGAATGTCACCCAGGTTATTGTCAACAATGCCAGACGAATGCTGATGAGTAAAAAAAAGTCCTGATCGCCTTTGTCGGACCAGGCAGGTTGAAATCTGAATTTTTCCCAGTAACGCCCGTTTTTCAGAGCAAAGAGGCTTTATGGAGCAGATGCATTATACAATAGGGGTGCTGACCTTGTCGGATAAGGGAGCCAGCGGAGACCGCATTGATGAAAGCGGGCCGTTGTTGGGCGAACTTGCCGCCGGCCTGGGGGACATTGTTCGGTACCAGATAGTGGCGGACGATGAAGAGAAGATCTCCCTGCTGTTGAAAAGCTGGGTGGATGATTTGAATTTAAACCTGATTCTAACCACCGGCGGAACCGGATTGAGTCCCCGGGATGTGACTCCCCAGGCGACGACCGCGATCCTTGATTATCAGATTCCTGGGATGGCCGAAGCCATGCGCCGGGTCAGTATGGAAAAAACCCCCCATGGGATGCTGTCAAGGGCAGTGGTCGGAGTCCGGAAGAGGAGCCTGATTATCAATTTGCCGGGAAGTCCGAAAGGGGTTCGGGAAAATTTTACAGTTGTGTTGCCGGCATTGCCCCACGCTCTTGCCAAGCTCAACGGGGACTCCGCCGACTGTGCTGAAGTGGTGGTCTGAGCGCGTTTACTGCAATAATCCACCGCAGTGCTCTTTGCAACGGCTGTTGGCATGAGGATGTTATCCCACGCATCATGGGGATAACTCTTCCCGTCATCTGTGGGTGAAACTTAACAGACCTGTTAACTGTTTAATAGTAAGCCGAAAAAAGACCTGTCGAATGGTGATGTGTACTGTTGATAAGCCTTGGCGGGCTGTTTCGGAGCCTTGGAAAAAACCGCTTTTTCCACTGTGGAAGATGCCGACTGTCAGCCCCATGTTGGGCTGTTCACAGCAACTGTGGATAGCGTTGTGAAAAACTGTCGAATCATCTGCGATTCTTCCCACAGGGCTGTCACTTGTCCTCTTTGCATAAAAAATAGGCAAAAAAAAGAGAGTGATTTTAGGCAGAAAAAGCGTCTTAAAGGGCTTTTTTTCTTGACAGAAAATTTTGATTTTCGGGCTCTGCGAAGAGGAAATTCCGACCTTGTCTCACTACCGAACGTGACCTTGCGCAGCGCAGCAAGAGCCACCGCAGTGATCATGGGAGGGGCTGAAAGTATTTACAGGAGCAGATGGTAAAATGTCTGTGCTCTGAATTTTCTCCTCATTTTTTTAGGAATAATTGTCATGCGAATAACCCCATTAACTGAACTGACCGCGCGTCATAAAAGACTCCAGCAATACTTGCTGGAAAATGACCTGGCAGCTGCAGTGCTGGTTCAAAATAGTGACCTGTTTTATTTCACCGGTTCGATTCAGCGCGGCGTGTTTTTTCTGCCGGCTGAAGGAGAACCGCTCTATCTGGTTGTTAAAGATCATGCCCGCGCGCGGATGGAGAGCGGCTTGCAGCATGTTCTTAACCTGACCGGATTTAAGGCTCTGCCCGGAATCCTGGCAGAGCATGGACTGCGCGATTTTACGACCCTTGGAATGGAACTTGATGTTCTTCCCGTCCAGCTGTTCCAACGTTACCAGCAGCTGTTTCCCTCCGCCGAGATCAGGAATATTTCGCCTCTGGTCAGGCAGGTACGGGCAATAAAGAGTCCGTATGAGATAGAAATTATGAAGGATTGTGCGCTGCTGGCGGAAAAGACCTTTGAATATGCCAAGACGATCATCAGGGAGGGGAAGACGGATCTGGAGGTCGCAGCCGAGTTGGAGTGCTTTGCGCGTAAAGAAGGGCATCAGGGGATTATCCGTTTTCGCAGCTTCAACGCGGAGATCTATTTCGGCCATGTCTTCTCCGGCAGTGATGGCGCCGTTCCGACCTATCTGGATGCTCCCCTTGGCGGACTCGGTGTCAATCCTGCCGTCGGACAAGGGGCGAGCTATAAAAAAATTGTCGCCGGGGAGCCGATCATTCTTGATTACATCATTGCTTATGACGGCTATCTGGTTGATCAGACCCGAACTCTCTCCATAGGTCCGTTACCCGAGCCATTACAAAAAGCCTATCGGGATATGTTGTCGATTCAGGAAAAGCTGTACAGCATTGCCCGACCCGGTGTTGCCTGGAGTGATCTTTATCATCAGTGTCGACAGCTGGCGGATGACCTTGGCTATCGTGATCACTTTATGGGGACCAAGGGAGCCCAGGTGGCATTTCTGGGGCATGGCATTGGTATCGAAGTCGATGAGTATCCTTTTATCGCTGCGGGCTTCGACGAGGAGCTACTGGAAGAGGGGATGACCTTTGCTTTTGAGCCGAAAGCCGTCTTTGCCGGGCTGGGGGCCGTTGGGGTGGAAAATACCTGGCGGGTTGGCGCAACCGGCCTGAAGCGGTTGACTTATGCCGCTGAAGACCTGTGGCAGCTTTAGCTGGTTGTTGATAAAGTGCCGGCGGATTTTTCGCACCTCAGGAGGTTGTCCGAAAATGTGAGGCGCGAAAAGAGTCTCTTTATTCTTCCAGTGGGCTAGTTCAAAACTATGGACTTTCAGTCCCGTCAAAACCCATGCACATTCAGTGCATAGTGATTTATTTTGTAACGAGCCGTAATGCTTTTCTGGTCCGGGCCAACAGGCGGATGGGATTAATCGGCTTGGCAATAAAATCGTCAAATCCCATATCCAGCAACCTGGCCTCATCTTCGGCCCCGGTTCGGGCCGCTAAAGCGATAACCGGTATGCGGCCAAGGTCTTGGTTGGCGCGCATGGATTTATAGAGTTGAACACCATCCATGCGAGGCATGGCAATTTCAGTGATGACCAGATCGGGTAACAGTTGACTTGCAATGGACAGCCCCTCAGCGCCATTTTTGGCCTTGTACACCAGGTAGCCTTCTTTTTTCAGGGCAGCTTCGGCAGCGTTGAGGACAATATCCTGATTGTCGACCAATAAAATGTTGACCGCCTGTTCGCCAGCCTGCTCTTTAATCTCTTTCAGATAGTGTTTCTTGATCGCTGCTTTGATTTCCGCAGAAGTGGCAACGCAGGGGGAAATACGCATGCCGAGCTTAAAAGACAGATCGTTCTGCAGCGCCATGTCCAGCGGGTTGGACATGGCAAGGTAAAGGGTCTTGTTGTCGATCTTCAGGGGGAAGATCATATGGGACAAGGCAAAATCGGCGTCAACTTTGTTGAGCACGTCCAAAGGGAACTTGTATTGAGCGAATTTTTTGACATAGGTAAAACCGAACTGAGTGGACAGAGCCTGGGCGATATCTTCTTCAAGAATGACGTCCATATCTTCCAGAATCTGCCCGATAGGCTGCTTGGTGCCTTTTTGTCTCAATAATGCTTTATTCAGATCCTGTTCTGAGATGACTTTGTTTTCAATCAGGATTTCTCCCATTTTTTTTCTGGGCATAATGTCCTCACCACCACTACAGCGGACGTTCGAGTTTATACGGTCCGCTTTTTTGACTTATTATTAAAGCCGATATAACACATTAAAAAAGCCCTTTTGTCAATGGCGAAACAGTAAAACTTATTGACAATTCAGGTAATTTGGTGACTTCACCTTGATCAGGAAAGGGTCTTTTTGCAAAGTTTCTTTAGCAGATTTCAGGCTTTATAGATGACTCATTAGGTGATGTTTTGGGGTTGAACTTTTTTTCTGTGTCTGCCTGCAGGCCGAGATCAGGGGCAGGCAAGGCAAGTATTAAGCTGGCTGAGAATATCAACAGCGCTGCCGGGGAAACTGAAATGGGGACCTGCAATCTGTGCTTCGCGAGGATTGATCCTGATCACCCTGGTGCCGGGACGATGGCCGAGGCGTTGGCTCAGGTTGCGGATGGTGGGGATTGCCGATCCGGCTCCAAGTTCAATCACGACCGTTGAGGCTGCTTCAGTGTGCTGTAGGAAATTCTCAAAACGGGTTTCTTGCCCGGCTTCCCGTTGCGGCAGCCAGGAATAATCGCCGAACATCAAAATGTTTGGTCGGGCAACCCGGTTGCAATGCGGACAGCGCGGTATTTCGGTTGAGCGCATAGTTGCTTCATTGATGTCGAATTGCGCGTTGTTCGGCCAGATGCTGGAACAGCAGGGGATCGTGCATTGGAGGTAGTGGATGGAACCATGCACTTCCAGGATATGATCATCATTGAATCCAGCCTTTTGAAACTGGCCGTCCACATTTGACGTGACAATGAAATAATCCAGGTTCCTGGCGGTGATCCAATTCCGAAGAGTGGTGAAGCCCTGATGAGGGGTGGTGTTGCGATAAAGGTTGGTACGGTGCCCGTAAAAACCCCAGCCGAAATGGGGATCGGTCTCGAAGTGTTCCGGGTTTGCCGCCTGAATGAAGCTCAGTCCCAAGCGCTCATACCTGGGGTAGGCATTCCAGAACCCCTGATTACCGCGAAAATCGGGCAACCCCGAGTCAACCCCCATGCCTGCCCCGGCCGTGATGACCAGAGCCGAGGCATTGCGAATGGCGGCTGCCGCAGCGGTCAGGTTGTCGGTTGTTGTCATGGACCAACCCTCAACGAGAAGGATAATATAGCGACGGAGACCCCGACCGCCTTCAGAATTGCATCGAAAGCAACATCTCTGTGGGCCACTCAAAGTTTGCGGAAAAGGAGGCGGCCGTTGAAGAACGGACTAAGCTTATGTCATTCACTATGGGACAGCAAGTACCACTATTGGAACGGAGTCTCTTTGTGAATACATGTCATCCTTCCTGACCAAAAAAGTCAATTACAAAAAATCCAATGAGGTTTCGTTCCAACTGATAGCGTCTTCACTATGGGGTCGAGGCCCTGACAAAAAATAATTATCCGACCTATTTTCAGAATCTTCCGAAACTTTCCCGAAAATACTCTACGTTCAAAAATCTATACGACTGCCACAGGCGACTCTTTCTAATCGGAAAAATATCACGTCATTTATTGTCATTTAAGCCTAGGTAGATCTCATAAGCAGACCGCGCTGTCATTAACGACAAAATCGAAAAAAAAGACAATAACCTCAATACCGTCAGTATGTTGTCTACTTTTTAGAACGGGATTATATGTCGTAACACAACTGAGTTGGTAACAAAAATTGTGCTTCATCATGATGATCTATGCAGCGAATCAAGTCGGTGGCAGAAACGGAGTTAGTGAGAATGCATGAGTTTTTGACAATACCAGCAGTATTTATGCGTGGTGGGACCAGTAAGGGCCTCTATCTTTTGGCTGAGGATCTGCCAAATGACCTCACTGCAAGAGACCAAGCCATACTGGATATCTATGGAAGCCCTGATATGCGCCAGATTAACGGTATCGGCGGTGCAGATCCTTTGACCAGCAAGGTTGCAATACTGTCTTATTCAAAACGGAAAGGAGTTGATATTGACTATACTTTTGGGTATGTCGGCATCAAAGAAGCTGTTGTTGATTACGAAGGCAATTGCGGCAACATTTCTGCCGGCGTCGGTGTCTATGCCATCCTGAAAGGAATGGTTAAGGTCACTGAGCCGTTAACGAATGTCGTGATCTACAACACAAACACCAAAAAAATAATTGAAGCACAGGTCCCGGTTGTTGATGGCGAAGTTATCTTTGAAGGGGATTATGCGATATCCGGAGTCCCTGGCACCGGTTCTAAAATTTTTCTAAACTTTCCCAACTCAGCCGGCTCGAAAACCGGCAAGCTGCTTCCCACCGGGAATGTCCGCGACAAATTGACTCTGCGCGATGGCCGTGTCGTTGAAGTAAGCCTTGTTGATGCTGCAAATCCCGCTGTTTTTGTTAAGGCTGAAGCAATTGGCCTTACTGGCACGGAATTGCCGTCAGATTGTGAAACGAATCCACAAATTCTTGAAGACCTGGAAGATATCCGCACGAGTGCAGCTGTTCTGATGGGTTTGGCGCAAAGTAAGTGCGAGGTAGGACCTGCTGTGCCAAAGGTTGCATTTGTCGCTTCATCTCAGAATTACCAATCAAGTGAAAGTAAAACAATAAATGCCGACGCCGTTGACCTCCTTGGGCGGACTAAAGCTATGGCTGAACTCCACAAGACATATGCCGTCACCGGAGGGATTTGCCTCGCAACTGCTGCCTTGATTGAGGGGACGGTTGTTAATGAAGTTTGCAGTTCCCTGGCGCAATTGTGTGGCGAGGTCAGGATCGGGCATCCGTCCGGTGTGTTAGAGGTTTTTGTAGATTTGAGAAAATCGACAGACGGCCAATTGGAGTTGCTCAGGGCCGGAGTTTGCCGAACAGTAAAGCCGATAATGGATGGCAATGTTTATGTTTCTCGCAAGTTTTACCCCCAGGCGATGTGAGACGGGAAAACAGTAAATCTTGCAAGCATAAATACATGAATGAACGTTCAACCACCAACTGGAGACAAAGGAGATTCCTGAAGATGAAAAAACTGATTGTGGCAGTAATGATCACGGCTTTAATCCCAATGTTGACAACAAGTGCTTTTGCCCTGAACTATCCAAAAAGGCCGGTTGAGCTCGTTATTCCTTTCGGCACCGGAGGGGCGAGTGATATGTTCGCACGTCAATACGCAGAGATAGCCGGAAAGTACCTGGGCAAGCCTCTGGTTGCTATCAACAAGGGAGGGGCCGGGACCATTGAAGGGATGTTGTATACATATGGTGCTCCCGCTGACGGATATACCATTATGGAAATTACTCCTTCACTGTTGATCAAGGAGGCACAGAATAAAAGCTCGGTCAAATTCCGCAGTGAATTTGATCCGATCATCAAGGTTCAAGCTGATGTGGTGCTGTTTGGGGTGTCGGCGAAAAGTAACTTGAAAAGCATTGATGATCTGATTGCTTATGCAAAAGCGAATCCTAAGCAGCTGAAAATTGGTGGTCTTTCCCCGGGCGGATTGGATAACTATATTGCAAATGGGTTTGCAAAAGCAGCAGGGATTGAATGGACCTATGTCCCTTATAAGTCAGGGTCCGAGCTTAAGGCTGCTGTGCTTGGTGGAGAGCTTGACGTGTATCAGGACAAACTTATTTCCTTCATGAGTTTGGCTGCAAGTGGGGATGTGCGTCCATTGCTGGTTCTTAGTGAAAAACGACTCGCTGTTGATCAATTAAAAGACGTCCCCTGTTCCGAGGAAAAGGGTATCGATTTTATTCAGGGTTCCTGGCGCGGCTTTGTCGTTAAAAAAGGAACACCCGAGAAGATAAAGAATATCATTATTGATGCCTTCCAGAAAGCTTATGACGATCCTGCTTACAAGGCTATGGAAGCCCGCGAAATGACGAACCTGGTGCCGGGCTATCTGAATGCTGCTGATTTCGGCAAGTCCTGGGATCGCGAATTTAAGGAATATGTCAGTATTTTTAAAGAAATGGGTCTTGTTAAGCAGTAATTATTCAAGATGTGCCGCCGAATCGATCTGTCCACGCAGGTCGATTCGGCTTTATGTGAGGTGAGAATAGGTATGGTAATAGAGCTTGTCTTTAACATTATTCTTGGCGCGGGACTTATTTTTTTTATGGTTGAGTCAATGGGCCTTCCCGCCGGGGAAAACCCGAATGATATTTTTGGTGCAAGTGGTTTTCCTGAAATCCTGTCAATACTTGCCCTGATTGTTTTGATTTTTATAACGGTCACGGTCCTCAGAGAAAAAAGAAAAATAAATATCCCAATGTTCAATTTGCGCTCACCGGATGGCAGGAGGCTTGTTATTAATGTCCTGCTTCTTGCCGGCTATGTCGCCCTACTTAACGTCCTTGGCTTTTGTATTACCACCGTTCTATATCTATTTTCAGGAGCTGTCGCGATTGGATACCGAAAGTGGGTAACGTTGACAATTTTTTCAATCGTTACAACCACTGTCTTGGTTGTTGTTTTCGGGTCGGTTTTTTACGTACCGCTTCCCCGAGGTGTAGGTATGCTGCGCGAACTTAGTTACATGATTTATTAATAATTAAGGATGACAAGATGGATATTCTTTTTCAATCTTTGGCCGCATTTTTACAGCCGCTGACGCTTCTCCTGATAGTGGTCGGCACGCTATTTGGGATGATCTGCGGATCATTGCCGGGCTTGAGTTCGTCAATGGCCATCATTCTCTGCCTGCCATTCACTTATTCCATGGATCCGATAGCCGCAATTGTCCTCATGGTGGCTGTTTATGTCGGCGGTGCTACGGGTGGGTCAATCTCTGCTATTTTGCTGAAGACCCCAGGCACACCGGAAGCTGTTGCCACAACATTTGACGGCTATCCAATGGCACAAAATGGCTTGACCGGCCAGGCTCTTGGACTTGCGGTCACCGCATCGTCTTTTGGAACGATATTTTCTGCTGTCATTATGCTTTTGGCCGCCCCTCTTCTGGCTGTTGCGGCTTTGTCATTTCAGAGTGCAGAATATTTTGGCCTGGGGTTGATTGGGCTGTGCTGTATCACGAGTATTGGTTCGAAAAATCAGTTAAAAGCGGTATTTTCAGTTCTGGTCGGTCTCATCCTGTCAACAATTGGTTTGGATAGTATAAACGGCGTTGAACGCTTTGCTTTCGGACAGCCCTTCCTGCTTAACGGCATTAACTATATTTCCGTTATGATTGGGGCTTTTGCCATTGGAGAAGTCTATAAAAATATAGAAGAATACAGCCACCGAGATACAACCATGAGATCAAGCCAGAAGGTCTCGATCAAACTTATGAAATTTAGAGAAATGGTGAAGATGTGGGACACTTTTATCAAAGGGTCTCTCATAGGAACGATTATAGGTATCATTCCCGCTGCCGGCGGATCAATTGCGAGTCTTATCGCATATGGAGAAGCATCAGGTCGTCATAAAGAAGAAACACCAAAATTCGGAGAAGGTAATCCACGGGGAATTATTGCCCCAGAATCTGCCAACAACGCAGCTGTTGGGGGATCTATGGTGCCGACAATGGTCCTCGGAATTCCAGGAAGCCCCGTCGCGGCCGTTATCATGGCAGCTTTTATGATTATTGGCCTTACACCTGGCCCCCTGCTGATTCGGGATCAGCCGCTTATGCTGAATGCTATTTTCTTAGGTTTGATTGCTGCAGCGTTGTTATTGTTTATCGGTGGGCGTTTTGTTACCAGCCAGTTTGGACATATTTTGAAATTGCCCTATCCAATGCTTGGCACCCTGGTTGTTGTCCTTGGTTTGGTGGGGGCTTACTCCCTGAAGAACAGTTTTTACGATGTTCTCATCATGTTCCTTTTTGGATTTATTGGTTATCTTTTTGATAAATTTAAATACTCAAGCGCAGCGTTAATATTAGGACTTATTCTCGGTGAATTGATAGAAAACTCCTTGAGAAAACAGATAATCATTGGTAATGGAAGTGCGATGGGGTTTGTGACTCGTCCAATTGCGTTAACAATTATTGTCATTGCTGTGGTTACATTGCTATGGCCGAGTATGAAAAAAATTTTTTCTCGCAGGATTTCTTGATTTATATAAAAGATATAGCGGGGTTGCTCTTCTCTTTTGAGAATGAGCAACTCATCTTTAGATGAAATTATTTTTTAATGTTTGATATTGAATAATTTGTTTTATTAATAAAAATTCTATACAGTAATGTCAAAATTAAAATAAATGAAAAAAACAATATAGAGCTAATAGAAAAAGATGATCCTGTTTTTAAAAATATTTTAAACATGTTTTCGATCTTGTTTCCATATATAAATCCAATTATAAATAGATTAACAGGATAATGATGTTTTTTTATTATGGTTATGAAAATTCCTATAAAAATTGAAAAATATATAATTTCAATTCCTAGATCAGAATAGATTGTCGTAGATGAAAAAATGACAAATATGAGAGATCCGTAAATCCATTTAAAATTATTATCGTTATATATGTTTTGAAAGTACCTTTTTAGGGGTAGGTATTTTTTGAATAGTAAAATCGATATAGCTAAAGCTATGATTGTACAAAAGACTATCGAAAGTGTGGCTTCAGGGCTTTCATATGTTGTCATGGCTCCGAAATTAACATTTTCACTGTTGAGAATGGCCAGCAGGACAATGCTTAAGGGCGATATGCCGATGCCGGTAACGATAAGGAAGAGAATGGCTGGGAATTCCAAGGCTTTTAGGTTTTTTCTCGCCTGTAGGAGCGGCACGTGAACAACGCTGTTTGTTGACAGTATTGCCGGGAAAATAAAAGCCCCGGTCAGCACGGCCACAAGATTTTTCCCTTCATTTAGGTTTATGGTATTCCAGGGGGAAAAGGGAAGTTCGATTGCCAGGGCGGGGCCGAGGATTGCTGTGGACAGCCCTATGGTGAGGGGAATAATTGCTTTCAGAACGGTTGTCGATGAAGTGAGGACGTTGACTGTCAGAATTAGAATAGTTATGAGTAGGAGACCGCTGGTTTTAAAAAAAATAATGAATTCTGCGATGTTATGTCTGAAGAAAATAATTAAAATAGACGCCATGACAGAAAACATGAGTGCCCAGGAGCCCTGTCCTGTGAAAGATTCTGCCTCCTTTGTGTGTGGCTTGTTGTTGAGAATTAACGCAGCGATGACCGCAGGGCAGAAGAATAATGCAAAGTCGCTGGGGCGAAGGCCGGCGAAAATTTGAACATAGAAGCAAAAGGTGGTGATCGTGGCTATGTTGGCATTTGGCAGGAGCGCAAATAGGCCTGCCGTACTGATTCCGGCAAAAGAAAATACGATCAATCTGAGTAAGTCTATATTTATCAAGGGCCAGTTCATGGGGGGGTCAGTACTCTAGCAGGCGAATGAAAAGTCCAAGAGGCAATGATTTGCCAAGCAGGAAAAATAATAGTGCATAAACAGAAGTGGCGGTCAGTAAACCAAAAATCAGAGAGTAGGATAAGCTCTTTTGATTGCTTCTAGCCATAAAAAATAGAAACAGGGATGTTGCTGGAAGGAATCCCATAAGAGCCATGACCGCTGGATATAGCAGCATTAAATAGAGAGTTGATCCTTCTGATTTATAAAAAGATTTCATCAAGTATTTGATCTTCTTTTAATAGTTTTTTTAGATTTTAAATAAACATATAGTGTTGTGTCAATAAATTTAAATATTTTTCCAACTAATCTTATACTATATTTGTAGTGATTATTTCTGTGATAAGAAAAATAAATATTAATATATTTGCATTTTTTTCAAATATGAAGCTTCTTGATAGTGTAATTGTTGTTATACTGTCATTGATTATATTTTTATTGGTAGGAGTTAGTATTGTTTTTTCGAATATGATTTTTAATTTTATTCAAAGAGAAACTGAGAAAAATGCTATTCAATCAGCAAAAAATATTTCTTCACTCCCTCAGATAAAGAATATTTCTTCTAAAGAAGACGATTCATCGATGCGTGAGGTTGAGAAGCTTGTAACAAGTATTTCTATAAATACAAATGCAAGTTTTATTTTTATTTTTGATAAAAATAAAACATTATTGGTTGAAAGTAAATTTGATGGAAATGTTCCTAATTATGTAGATCCAAATATGGACTTAAGTTTAGTGAAAGGACAATCTTATATTTATCGTTTCAGTAGCCATTCTGAAAGATTTATTACGGGAAATGCTCCGATTTACAATGAGTCAAATCAAATTTCAGGATTAGTAGTTGCTGGATTTCCAGTGAATAGTACCATCCTCATCACGCGTGGTTATCTTGAACGCAATATTTTTTATCTTTTTCTGTTTATTGTCGTTGGCCTCGGGGCATCTATTGTGATTGCGCGCGGTGTTAAAAATGCTATTTTCGGGCTAGAACCCCAAGAGATAGCCAGCCTTTTTCAGGCCAGAACTGCAATTATTGAATCTATCAGGGCAGGTGTGCTTGCTACTGATGCTCATGGGAAAATAAGCCTTTCCAACAGTAAAGCTGAAGAAATGCTGCGGCTTACTAAAGATGAACTTGCCGGGGCTCCAATCGAGAGATTCTTTCCAGCAGAACTAACTGTCCAGGCTCTGCGCATGGGGGTCAGTGTCCATGATGCTGAAAGAACAGTTCAGGGTATGGTGATGTATTGCAATATGGTCCCTCTAGATTATGAACACATTAATCAGGGTATTGTGGTGACTTTCAGACAGAAAGATGAAATTGATCTGTTGACGCGCGAACTGAGTCAAACGACTCGTTACTCAGAAATCCTGCGGGCCCAAACCCATGAATATGCGAACAGGCTGCATGCGATCGCCGGAATGATTCAAACGAAAGACTACGATGATGTTCTTGACTTTATAGCAAGCGAAACCATAGATCATAAGGTTATGGTTCGGACGATGACAGAGACCGTGGAAGATCCAACCTTGCGTTCGCTGCTGATTGGAAAATACATGCATGCAAAAGAATTGAGGATCGATTTTAGTGTAGATCCGGAGAGCAGCATGAGGAATATTCCGCCTTCTGTCAGCAGGCATTATCTTTTAACGATATTGGGAAATCTGATCGATAATGCATTTGAGGCATGTCGACTTTCTGCAAGAAAATCTAAAGTTGTCCTTAGTATGTCTGATTTTGGAGATTTGATTTTCGAGGTCGAAGATAGCGGGCCTGGGGTTCCTGAATCGATGGTAGAGAAAATATTCGAAAGGGGGGTTTCGACCAAAAAATCGGCCGATAATGGAGTGGGGTTATTTCTTGTTCGTCAGGCCTTGTTCGATATGAATGGGTCGGTCAGTGTTGAAAAAAGCGAATTAGGCGGAGCCAGGTTCGTTGTTATTATTCCTACATTGCGTGAGAGTCAATCATGATTCCTGTTCGTGTGTTGATTATCGAGGATGATGTCCGGATATCCAAAGTTCATGCTAAATTTCTTTTGGAGGTAGAGAACTTTGAGCTGGTAGGTGTCGCCAATTCTATAAAAGACGGTAAGGAAATGGCTGAAATTCTTAGCCCTGATCTCATTTTGCTGGATCTTTTTTTTCCAGAAGGGAATGGCATGGACCTCCTTTATGAATTACGCCAGGAGCACTCGGCAGTTGATGTTATTTTGATTACGGCCGCAAGAGATATTGAAAACTTGAATAACGCGTTGAAGGGTGGGGTTTTCGATTACATTATTAAACCTGTCTTTATGGACCGTTTCAGGGGATCTTTGCAAAAGTATGAAAATTATTTAAAAAAAAGAAATAAGGTTAAAACGGTCGATCAGGAATTTGTTGATGGTATCTTCCGTGATAAAGCTCTTTCGAGCTATGAAGAAGAAAAAAGGACTCTTCCTAAAGGGATTGACCCGATCACATTAAAGGATGTTCTTCGTGCATTTGAGAAAGCTCCCTCCGGTGGCATGAGTGCGGCGGATATCGGCGATCTCGCTGGCTTGGCACGCACGACGGCAAGGAAGTATTGTGAATATCTATTAGCCATTGGGGAACTTCAGATAAAATTGGAGTACGGGACGATAGGGCGCCCGGAACGAAAATACATTAGCAAAAAAAACAATCAATGAAGACGCGATTTTTACTGATCATACTATTTTCATTGAGTCTTTCCGCCTGTAGTTCGTCAGATTACCAGGATGGTACCATCGGGACAGGTATTGATTTCCCGGAAAGAGAGATTAGTATGATAATCCCTTTCGGCCGGGGAAACGCGAGTGATGTTTTTGGCCGGGAGTTTTCAGCTTTGCTGAGTGCGCAGTTGCCTGTCAAGGTTGTTCCCTTGAATAAAAGTGGTTCCGGCGGATTGCAGGGCATGTTATATGCTGCCAGTCTGCCTGCTGATGGTTACACAATCCTTGAAATTACCCCCAGTCATATTATTGCAGACGTACTGCACCGAAGTCCAAAATTGGGGCTGTTGGATACTTTTAAGCCTCTTGCTCTTGTTCAGAACGATTATTATGTTCTTTTTTCAAATAATTCGCCTGATGCCATCAGTTTAGATGAATTTATGGATCCTTCATCTACACGTGAATTCACTGTGGCGGGAGTGAGCCCCCATGGCCTCGACGAAATCACTTTGTCTTTATTGGCTAAGGAGACGGGGAGAAAACTCAAATTTGTGCCTTATCAATCGAGTCAAGCTATCAGGGCTGCCCTTCTTTCTGGCGAAGTTGATCTTTATTTAGGGAAGCTGATTTCTTCAATAAAGCACATTCGCTCTGGGCGTCTAAGGCCGCTTATGGTTCTTAACGAGGGCAGGCTTGAGAATCCTAAAGAGCTCGCAACAATCCCTTCATCTGTAGAGTTAGGTTATCAAATAACCACAAAATCCTGGCGTGGATTTGTTGTTCTTAAAGAAACCCCAAACCATATCCGTGATTATCTGGCGGACCAAATACGCTATGTCGCTAACGGTACAGCATATCAAAAAGAACTAGGTGGTGATTTTTCAAACCAATCCCTTGATTTTAAAGGTCCTGAACAGTTTGATCAGTTCCTTCGCCGGCAGTTTGATTATTACCAGAGACTTGTTGGGAAATAGGGTTTGAGGATCAACGTTTGTGAAAGACGAGTGGTGTACATGGAATTTTGGCAGAGATTTACAACGATTGCGGTAGTTCTTTTGCTGGCAGCCGCCGCAACTGGGACTGATCTTGCTCTGGTGGTGAGTTGACATTTGCGCTTGTTTGGTTTGTTTGGATTTTCGCCTCGTCAGCAGAAGTCTGTTGGTTTCCACAAGTTCTGCTGACGAGGCATTTTTTGCCTTTTAGAGGAAGAGCAATTTCCTTTTCATAATGACCATTTCAGATCGGTTCAATTCTGAAGGGTCTGGGGGTGATGTCTTTTTGAAGTAATGGGTTATATGATTCCGTCGCCATCAGGATTTCTGCGCTTTTCTTCGGCGAACCTGACAAGTGCAGCAAATCTATAAACGGCATGCACAAATTTGCTGTATGGCAATGTTATAAAAAAGCCGCTGACAAAACCAAGATGTATCACCAGTAAGACACCCATCGCTGTAGTACCTCGCAAAAGCAACAATAGTAGCCCGCTTAAGCTCGTGAGGAACAATAGGCCGGTAAATGCAGTATCCATCCCCAAAAGCCCTTCTGCCTGAGGACGCTTGTCTCGTTTCATTTTCAGCCACAGCATGCCACTGGTCCCGATCAATAGGGCTAGCCCGCCCAATGTGCCGGTGATGACCGGAATGCTGGCAAGGCTGTAGGGCGCGGGCAAGTGCAGGAAATGGTCATAGACTAAAGCAACTGAGGTCGATACCAGGCACAAGAGAAATCCGTAAAAAATAGCCTGATGAAACCACCGGCGTTTATGGTTAAAGGTGTCATCTTCGTAATTGCATCCATCGCCGGAACCGCCAAGGTAACGCAGCGCCATGACATCCCAGACGGCGCGCAACACGTTCTGGGGCTGCGCGAGTTGTCGCATGTCCCAACCTGTGCCCTTCGAGAAGCGGAATACGCCAGCCAGTAGCGCGACGATCGAACAGATTGCTATGACAATGGGAACCCCAAGCATAACACCGTAGGGAATAACCTGATAAAATGATCCACTACCAGAGTAGGCTGTAAACAGTGCGGCATTCCCTTGGGTAATCAGGGCGAAAAGGAGAACGATCATAACGCTGAAGGTACTGATGTAGGAGACTGCGCGTCCGTTTTTCTGATACATTTTGGCCAACGGTGCAGGCCAGGCGTACTTTTGATACGTCTCCGCCCGCAGTTCTGCCATGATCTTTGGATTGTTGATGTCAAATTCTTGTGGTGGTGCGTACTGGCAGGCGTGGAAGCAGCCTGTGCAGTTATGGCACAGGTTGGCAAGATACTCCAGATCACCCCGAGAAAAGGAACGGCGCATTTCCATGGCCGGGAAAACAGCACAAAAGCCTCCACAATAACGGCAAGCGTTGCAGACTTCCATAATCCGCCGCGCTTCTTTGACCAAGGTCGATTCGTTTTCAAGACAATCTTCAATCTTAAGATTTGGTGTTGAAGGATTATTAAGCAACATAAGCGGCAGCCTCCTGTCCGGCAATACGCCCAAAAACAGTGCCAATGGTCATTCCAGTCCCAGCCATATAACCTTTTCCAAGAATATTTCCCGCCATGACTTCCCCTGTCGCGTAGATATTCTCAGCGGGCTTGTCATCTTGCATAATGACCCGGGCTTTTTCATCAATCTTGACAGCCAGGTAGGTAAAGGTAATGCCAGGTCGTAGTGGATAGGCGTAGTAGGGAGGAGAGTCGATCCGGCGCGCCCAATGGGTTTTGGCCGGAGTCAGCCCAGTTGTAAAGCAATCGTCGAGCTTGTCCTTGTCAAATGTTCCCACTTGAACGGCCTGGTTGAAATTGGTTACGGTCTGATCTAATTTTTCAGGATCCAGTCGCAACTGCTGAGCCAGATCACGGATGGAGTCAGCTTGAACCGGGCGGAACAACGATGGCATAAACAGATTGATCGATTTGGAATCAATAATCGAATAGGCGATCTGATCTGGTTGCCCTGCTACCAGTCTCCCCCAAATAGCGTAACGTTTGGGCCAGAAATCCTCACCTTCATCATAAAAACGCTCAGCATTTTTATTGACAACGATTCCAAATGACAAACAATCAAGACGGGTAACGATCCCTGCATCAAACTGCGGTGAACGACCATCAATGGCTACGGCGTGACATTGCTGTGGATCCCCAATTGTCTTTGCACCTTTCTCTATGAGGTCTTTGAGCAAGCGCCCTTTGTTGTAGGGGGTCCCGCGAATAATAAAGTTGTCTGCGGCCTCGCCCCAGGCTTCTTTCAACCAAGCAAGATCGGCCTGAAAGCCGCCGGAAGCAACAATAACGCTCTTGGCCTTGACTTCCATGGTAAAGGCCCGACTTCGAACCGTAGCGGAGTGAAACTTGCCGTCACGAATATCCATCTCCAGAACTTCTGAATCATAGACGACATCGACCCCAAGGGCTTCGGCGGTATTAAAGAATGCATTGACCAGAGCGCGTCCACCTCCCAGAAAAAAGGGATTGGAATGTGCCAGCCCCAGAGTTCCCTGGATATGCTGAAAGCGCACCCCGCGCTTATACATCCATTGAGGAGCATCGACTGATTCGTCGATCATGATACGGGCCAACTTTTCGTCCGTTTGCCCATCCGTGACCTTCAATAATTCCTTTAAGTAGGTCTCCTTAGGATAGGCTCCCTTCAGAAAAGAGGTTGGACCATCATGGGCACAGCGCAAGTTGCGGGTATGTCTGCTGTTCCCCCCTCGAAAAGGCTTTGACGCGTGCTCCAACAGGAGCACACGCGCCCCTGCTTCGCGTGCAGTGATGGCGGAACATAGTGCTGCGTTGCCACCACCAATGACTAGTACATCGTAAGGTTGCGTAATGTCTTTCATTGTGATCTCTCCGTTGATCTGAAATGGATGAGTATTTAATGAATTGAGAGATTACACAGACTGTGCCATTTTGTAGATGTGGTGGAATAATCTGAAAATTCTATTTAATAATAGTGATTTATACATTAATAATAAATATTTTTTTATTGATTATTGAATATGTGTTTAAAAAATGGGACAAAATGTATTTTAAATTTATTTATTTGTTTTGTGTGGAGACGTTAGGCTCCAACAATGAAAAGTGTTGCTAAAGAAAGCTAATACCCTGAATATACAAATGGTATCCGTAGTGATGTCCAACTTCATAGATGTTTCAAGGCATATACTGTGTAAAGAAAGGCATAGGAGGCTAACAGTTTTGGCCGGGCGAAAAACACCCCCAGCCCGCTAGCGGATTGAGGGTGTTCTAAGTTTGTTAAAAATAAAATTTTTTTATTTTAGATGTTTGACCTGAGAAATTTAATGGACACTTGCTGTAATCGGCTAATCAACGGTTTCGGTCAGACCATTCAGCGCAAAGACGAACGGGAGTTGATGCGACCTGGCAAAGCCCCCTTAATCGATCTGTGGTAAGACCTTGTCATAATATAGAGAATCCCAATATCCCAACAGGAATTTCGATATTTAATACATTTTCAAAAAACAGTGCAAATAGTGCTACCAGGACAATTGATATTGCCACCTTGCGCGGCCATTTTCGCATTCCCTCAACTGTGACGAAGACAGTCAAAACAGATATGGTTCCCCCGAGTAGGTAACCACTCCAGTCAATGAGTGCCGTCAATGCAACGATACTCATACTGACGATTAAGCCAAGCAGTAGCCCGTGGTCCTTGTCTGCCTGCTGATGTTTGCTTAGGCGCCACCCTGCCCTGATCGTCCAAAGGGCTGACAAAAGGGTGAAAGCACATGCCGCCACATAGGGAAAAGTTCTGGCATTCGGTATGGTTCCGCTTCCTGAAGCGACCTGGTCCGGGATGATTTTTAAAATCAACCCAATGCCAATCATTGTAAAGAGAAGTGCAGCAATGATTTCGGAAGGCCCTTTATGTTCCTGGTGTCTCATGATGGCATCCTCTTATTTTTTCGCGGAGGCAAGTAGCATGTTCACCAGGCCGCTTCCTTCGCTTAGGGTCTTTTCTAGGTCCTCGCCATAAAGGTTCATTGGCTGCATGTTCAGCTTCTTAATGACATTCATATATTCAGGAGCCTGCGTTGCTTTCAGCATTGCTGTTATGAGTTTCTCGGAGATCTCCTTTGGCAGCCCTTTTGGGGCAACGATTATGTAGGGCTCTCCTTTGATGGCAAGCCCTTTATAGCCAACCTCTTCAATTGTTGGGGTCCCTGGCAGGGAACTTTTGGTGCCAAAGTCAAGGAGGGCTCTTGCGGAACCGGAGTTTATGTGGGAGACATGGCTGCCGGACGAGGCATATCCTGCAACCTGTCCTCCCAGAACGAGTTTCATTGCCTCACTCCCCCCTTTAGCTGGGACGCCATGCCAGTCAATTCCTTCAAGCTTGCCAATATATTGCATTAATAGAAACTGAGTTCCCGTTACGGCAGTTGCAGTCCACGATACTTGTCCGGGGGCCGCCTTGGCGTAAGCAATAAATTCTTGCCAGGTTTTCCATTGTGCATCGGCCTTTACTGTAAAGGCGGAAGGAGGACCGGCATATGCAAACAAGTGAGTCAGGTCATCTGCCGGTGAGTAGGATAATTCGAGTTCGTGCGGCGCAGTAGTGATGGTCGTTGATTTTATCAGCCCTAAAGTGTAGCCGTCAGGCTTTGCATGGGCAACGTGTCCGCCGGCAATCGTCGCTCCGGCTCCTGACTTCTCTATTAGAACAATAGGAGTGTCGAGTATGGTCTCGAGCGCACGCGCCATTGCCTGTAGGGATGTATGTGCTGATCCGCCAGCTTTGTAGCCAAAGTAAATTTTTATTGGCTTTGACGGGAAGTTATCGGCATGGGCCATAGCTCCACCGCCTGTTAAAAAAACTAGAAGGCTAACCCAAAACACGCAATTTCGTACGATTCTCTGTTTGAACATTGTTTCTCTCCTTTTTTGCAATTGAAAGTCAATAAATCCCTCCCCGCCCAGGGAGGGGATCAGGGCTATTGGGTTGGAGGTTATATGTCGCTTTTGGGGGACGTGGTTAACGCCAATTTTGCCTGCCTGTTTTTCAGAAAGACTCTGATCGGACCGTATAAAACGATGAAAATCATGATGGCCCAGAGAAATACAGCGATGCCTGTAGAGAAGAAAACCGAAAGATTATTCCCAGAGATCATGAGACTTTGCCGAAATGAACTTTCGAGAATTGGCGTAAGGATAAAAGCGATCAGGGTTGGTCCTAGCGGAAGGGCAAAGTAACGCATTACGATGGCGAGTACCCCTGCAAACGCCATGCAATAGACGTCGAGCATACTGTTGCGGATGGCATAGGATCCTGTAAAGCACAGCAGGAAAATTCCGGAAAAAAGTAGTCCCTGATTGATTTTGTAAATGCCTTTGGAGGCGTATTTGATAATCGACAATGCCACTGGATATAACAGCAGTCCACCAATGATCAGACCTATGAAGATTGCATAGACAACTGCTCCATGCTCGATAAATATTTTGGGTCCCGGCACTATGCCGTAAATTAATAGTGCTCCAAACAGCACGGCCGTTGTTGAACTCCCCGGAATCCCAAGTGTTATTAGCGGAATTAGGGCTGGGCCGCATGTACCATTATTTCCGGTTTCCGCCGCCAGAACCCCTTCAATACTTCCCTTGCCAAACAGCTCAGGATGCTTTGATGCTTTTTTTGCCAGCCCATAGCAGGTAAATGCTGCGGCCGTTGACCCGAGGCCAGGTAATGCGCCAATGCCGCTACCAATAATGGCGCTCCGCACGATTGTTTTCCAGTAGGGGAGAACCTCGCGTAGGGTCAACCGTTCTCCCTGCACCTCGATCTCTTCATTGGTTTTTCGGGGTCCTTTGTCCTGTTTGTTCTTGCGGAGAGATCCAATAATGACAGAGATAACCTCGGGCATGGCAAAAAGGCCCACCAAAAATGGAATCAGTGAAATGCCATCGCTAAGCTCGAAGTTTCCAAAAACAAACCTTGTGCTTCCTTCTATCGGGTCGATTCCGATCAGTGCCACCATCCCACCAATGGCTGCCGCAAGAAACCCCTTAATCTTTTCGTGACCCAGGGTGGTGATAATGACGGCCAGCGCCAACATAATCATCGGTACCATCTCGACCGGTCCAATCTTGAGTGCATAGTGGGCCACAAAAGGTGCCGCAGTGATCAGGATTATGGTGCCGATGAGGTCTCCGGATATAGACGCATACAGTGCAGCATCCAGGGCTTGTCGTGCTCGGCCTGATTTGGCCAGGGGGAAGCCGTCGTAAATTGTTGCTGCTGCCTCGGGCGTTCCTGGGGCTGCGAGCAGAATCGCGCTAAGCGAACCGCCATACACACCACCCTTGTAGACTCCGAGCAAAAATGACAAAGCTGTCACTGGTGGTAGGCCAAACGTAAAGGGCGCAGCCAGTGCAATTGCCATAGAAGGGGAAAGTCCTGGCAGTGCGCCAATTATGCACCCCATGTAAAGTCCTAGGACAATGGCAAGCATATTTTGCCAATGCATAATCATCAAGAATCCGTCGGTAATACTCTCAAGCATGGGCTCTCCTTTGGCTATCCGCATTAAGCGGAAATGCAATAAATTAAAGTTTGATGCAATTGCTGTTTGGCTGAGAACTCGCAATCCATCATGGCTGGATTAGATTTGTATAACATTATTTTACTTTGTCGATATGATGTTGTTTGTACACATATTGTGCCAATTATATGAGAATCAATATTTTGTTTATTTGTTCTTTTAAAACGACATTATTTAAACCTTGGCGGGGTGGTTTTTTGAATGGTTCATTGAATGAATTGCTTTACACTTAGAACAATATGTTTTATATGGTGAACAATTCAAAGGAAGGCATTTTTCCAGCAAGGAGAGTTCGCATGAGTATCGCACCGTTTAGAATTGGCGTTTTTACTTCGAACAGTTCGATGATTGAGCATATAAAACGCCATGCAACTTATGACGATGAAGTTGATATTGTGATTGCCACCCAAGGTCTTGAAGATGCGATCCCTGTTGCCAAGACCATGGAGAAGGAAGGGGTTGAAATTATTCTTGGTCGTCGGGGGACAGCTCATATCCTTAGAGAAAATTTGCATATTCCGGTTCTGGCGTTTCCTCAATCAGACATGAACCTGATTCTACGGTTAAAGGAAGCGTCAATGCTTGGAAAGAAAATCGTTTTCCCAATTTTTAGAAGCAAACTTGACCACTTGGACTCGCTTTGCGAGTTATTGAACATAAATGCTATGCAAAAAATTTATACCGGACTTGAGAGTCTGGAAGAGGTCATTGCCAATTCGCAAAAACAAGGATTCGAGGTTGTTGTCGGGGGACCACATTCTGTAGAAATAGCTAAGGCTCACGGTTTGAAAACAACAGAAATTCAAAGTTCTCAAGAGACCATTATTACAACCATAGAAGATGCCAAATCCGTTGTGCATTCCCAACGATTAGAGCATGAAAGATATTTGAAATATAAAACTATTTTTAATTCGACGGCGGAGGGAATCATCTCTGTCGACAAGGGCGGGGAAGTCTCCATGATCAATGCCGCGGCATTAGACCTGCTGGAGATCAGCGAATCCGATGCGCTGGGCATCAAAATCTCCAAGATCATCAGTTCGCCACAACTTTTACGTGCGATGAACGAGAAGCGAAACATAAAAGACAATATTGAAGAGATCGGCGGTAAACATCTTGTTTTTAGCCATACGCCCGTTTTGATAGGCAGTGCAGTGGTTGGTGGCGTGTCGACCTTTACTGACACCAGCAACTTGATCAAAACAGAAAGTAAAGTCAGGAAAAGACTCTCGAAAGGATTCACGGCCAACTATGGTATTGACGATCTTATTCACTGCAGTAAAGAAATGAGAGACGTCATCAACCGGGTTCGGTTGGTTGCGCGAGCGGATTCAGCCATTCTGATCAATGGCGAAACGGGAACCGGCAAAGAGATCGTTGCCCATAGCATCCATACTCTTAGTAAACGCAATAGGCAGCCGTTCGTATCGATCAATTGTGCGGCTATCCCGGAGCATTTACTGGAGAGTGAATTGTTTGGCTACGATGAAGGAGCCTTTACGGGGTCTCGGAAAGGCGGAAAGCCAGGGTTATTTGAGCTTGCTCATAATGGCAGTATTTTTCTTGATGAAATTTCAGCTGCAGCGGATACCGTTCAGACAAGGCTGTTAAGAGTTTTGCAGGAACGTGAAGTTATGCGGATCGGTTCCGATCAGGTTATCCCAATCGATGTTCGTGTGATTGCCGCGGCCAACAAAGATATGGCAAGTGCTACACTTAACGGTTCATTTCGTGAAGATCTTTATTTCAGGATCAGCGCGCTGAGCATTAAATTGCCACCGCTACGTGAGCGATCTATGGATATTCCCTTATTGCTGAAGCATTTCATGCAAGATGCCGAGGCAAAATATAAACTGTCGCCACTCACTGTTCCCAACAGCTACTTGAACCTTCTGGTCAACCACCCATGGCCTGGGAATATCAGGCAGTTGAAAAATTTCTCAGAAAGATTGGTATTGCTTAGTGATGCAAAATTCAACCCGGCTCTTTTCGATGAGCTTTTTGAGGAATTGGAGGAGTATTACCAAAAATCCAGGCCAGTCATTAGAGCAAGGAATATCGAGACTGATCCATCTGAAGACTTTAAAGAGAAAATTATCAACCAGCGGAACAGGACTGAAACCGATATCATCATGGCGGCATTGGAAGAATCTCGCTACAACCGGAATGAAACCGCAAAAATTCTTGGCATCAGTCGTGGGACGTTATGGCGAAAAATGAAAAATCTTGGCCTCCTGGAGAAGGAGAACTCGCGGGGTTAAAAGAATTTCCAATTGGCCGAGCCCGGGGCGTTATGCCACTGGTGAGGTCACTTCTGGTGGGGTTCCTGGATTTAATCCGAGTCGACCCCCAGCCCGCCCGGCAGTGATGACCAGAGCTGAGGTATTGCGAATGCTGGCTATTATTGCTGTGGCCAGATCGTCGGTTGTGCTCATGGCCCAACCATCTACGAGAAGTTTTATATGGCTACGGAGACCCTGACTGGCTCCAGAATCGCAAGCAAGCTGGGTGGCGCAATTTCCACCAGAAAACCCCGTTTTCCGCCATTGATAAAAATTTTCTCCAAGGTTGCAATGCTGTCTTCCATGTAGACCGGCATTTTCTGTTTGGTGCCGAAGGGGGATATTCCTCCCGTCTGGTAGCCGGTCAATCGGTCGGCTTTGGCTGGTGGGCAGGGGGTGACCTGCTTAACCCCCAACTGACGGGCCAGGTGTTTGAGGGAGACTTCGCAATCACCATGCATCAGGACGATCAACGGCTGCTGCTGCTCATCTTCCATGATCAGGGTTTTGATCACATTGTGTTCGTTGACCCCAAGTTCCCTGGCACTGGTCTTGGTGCCGCCGCGGTCTTCGTATTTGTAAAAACGTGGGATGAAGTTGACTTTATGTTGCTTCAATACTCTGATGGCCGGTGTTCCCGGTACTTTCTCTTTTGCCATAATTTTTACGCTTGTCAGTTGATGATCCAGGACAGGGGAATGAAAAGAATACTGACTGCTGTCAGCAAAACACAGACGTAGGCAATGCCCTTGAATAAATTATCGGTCTTGCGGAAATTGCGCACTCTGATTGGCATAAACCAGCCCAATGCCGCACCAGCCACCGCACCGCCAAGGTGGGCGGCATTATCCGCACCGATAATAAAACCGAACACGAACGCCATGACCGCCCATTGGAACATGAAGTTTCTGCGCTGCAGGCCGAGTTGGCCGCCGATGCGATGATAGTAGCTGACCGAAAAACCGATCATGCCAAACAACGATCCTGACGCGCCGACCACCGGGACCATGGGGTGCCAGAACAGTCCGGCAAGGGTCGCCACAATAGCGGTCACCGTATAGAGGGTCATGAAACGCTGCCAGCCCAGTTCCATCTCCAGCAGCGGACCGATCTGATACAGCACCACCATGTTGAAACCGATGTGGATCAGTCCCCCATGCGTGTAGGCATAGGTGATACAGCGCCACCATTCACCATGTTGGAGAACCAGCGGCCAGAATTGTCCTCCCCAGTGGATCAGTAGCTCGGTTGGTGGGTTCATGATCGCGCGCATGCCGAGACCGAGGATAGTCCCGTGCAGAACCATCAAGGTAAAAAGGATCAGGTTGACGTAAATCAGGATCTGGACCAGGGAGCTGCCGCGCAACGAATTGAAGCGGAAGATCTGTCCGGTTTGGCGGTAGGCGTTCAAAGGGCGACTCCTTTTCTGGTATCAATATTCTCTTACTTTTTTCGGGCCGACGGCATGCTGTTTAAAAAAGGTTTTTCAGCCAGCCCAAAGCGACAAATGTCCCAATCGACGAACCGATAGATGAAAACAGGAAGACCAGCAGCACTCTGGCTAACCGGTTTTGCCACCAGCCTTTAAAGGTTACCAGATCTTCGCCGATATGTTCCATGTCGCGGACCGTTGGTGCGGCAACGAGAGATTGCACAAACCCGGTCACAAAGCCGGCCCCGATCGTTGGGTTGAGGGACGTTATCGGAGCGGCAATAAAGGCGGTGACAATGGTAGCCGGGTGACCGAAAGCCAATATGGTACCGAGTGCGGACAAAAGACCGTTGGCCAGAATCCAGGCGGTTGCGGCATTGGCCAGTTGATCACGGTTGCCGAAAAAAAAACCGCCGATGAACAGGGCGACGACCAGCGCCGGGATCAACCAGGGAATCATTTTGGAAAGCTTGGTCTTGGGCGGAATCGTAGTGATTTCGGCAATGGTCTGCGGATCGATTTCAGGTCCCTGTAATAGCCGGCTGATACCCGGCAGGTGGGCGGCTCCGACCACGGCAAGAATTTTCTCACCCGGAGCGTTTCTGATGTGATATGCCATGTGCACATCCCGCTCATCGACCAGAATCTGCTTAACGGAAGGCAGCAGGCTCCCCATTTCATCCAACATGCTCGACAGAGTATCAGTTTCTCTGAGCTTGCTCAGCTCCTCTTCGCTCAATTCCTGTTTTTCGAAAAGGCTGCCGAATAATGATGCAAGGACCTTCATTTTATTCCACAATCCGGTTTTGCGCCAGACTCGCAGCAGAGTGGTGCGGATATTGCGGTCGACGAGTTCGACTTCCATCCCTCTCTCCTCGGCGGTCCGTGCTGCTGCGGCCAGTTCGGCCCCGGGTTTGACACCGGTCTGCAGCCCCATCCGCTTTTGGTAAGATGACAGCGCGAGATTGGCCAGAAGAAAAGGAACCTGTTTTTTTTTGATGACTTCTTTGAGGTTCAGGGATTCCCAGCCCTGTTTGTTGATCAATGACTGATAGCGCTGGTGGTCGAGTTCGACACAGACCGTATCGGGGACGACCTCATCAATGGTGCGGACCACGGTATCAACCGATTCCTGGGAAATGTGGGCCGTTCCGACCAGAATGACTTCTTTATCGTCAACCAGCAGGCGGGTGTAATCGCCTGATTCTGTTAAATCTGTCAAAGTGTTCCTCCACGGGATTAACTGGTTGCTGAAAAAGCCCATTCGGCGACTTTTTCAGGCGCGAGCAGGGAATGTGCTATAGTCCGAACTCACTCGAAACAGGTTGGAAACCTGCCATTGACTTTGCGGCTCTGTTCATGGGCTCGGCAAGCTGTTTAATAACGGTCGGCTATCCTTTGCCTGCGCCGAAACTGTGGCGCTGGAATCAGCCTTCCAGGCAGGGGCAGGTTCCGCCCGCCAGCGCGAAAGTCTACCATAGTGACAGCCCGGGGAGCCATATTTATTGATTGAAAGGGAAAAACAAAAGGGTTCAGCCTGATCGGCTGAACCCTAGATTTTGTTCGGGAGACTCTCCACCGCTACCGTGGGTCATTGGACTCACATCGAGTGCCAATGAGGTGGGGTCGTCTGTAAGTCCTTCAGGCGTCCCACTCTGGGTGGGCAGGCACACCGGACTTCTAAGTTGACCCCGGATATTATGATATTCCGAGTGGACGTTCTGACCTCACCTGCAGGGCAGAGAGCCTTTAGGCGCAGTATAATCACATCTTCGGCAGAAGGTCAGTAAAAAAAATATTAAAGCGCGTAAGGTGTAAAAACCTCCGGGAAGTGATATAATTTTACCCGTTCTGTATTTGAACTCAGCGGACTTTCGGACTGCCCGGCCGGAGTCCGCATGCGTATTGTCCGAGTTGCCGGGTTCTATTTTTCATCAAGGAGTAGACTAATGCCGAATCGTTATGAAGTTTACAAGTGTGAGGCCTGTGGAAATATTGTCGAAGTCACCCACGGTGGCGCTGCCCCGCTGGTCTGCTGTGGTAAAAATATGGTTCTGATGTCGGAAAATACCGTTGACGCCGCAACCGAAAAGCATGTGCCGGTGATTACCATGGAGAACGGTTCCATTACCGTTAAAGTCGGGGAAGTCTCTCACCCCATGGAAGAATCCCATTATATTGAATGGATCGAACTGCTTGCAGACGGGAAACTGTATCGCCAGTATCTGAAACCAGGCGATGCCCCTGAAGCGACTTTCAATCTCCAGGCACAATCCGTGAAAGCCCGTGAGTACTGCAACCTTCATGGACAGTGGGCTGCTGAAAAGTAAGTTGCACTTAAAGAATCACTGAACTCAGCACCCCGAGCAGTATACTCTGGGGAGTGATCGGGGTCGGTCAAATCAGGATTTTAAAAAAGCTGTCGAATTTTCGGCAGCTTTTTTTGTCAACCAAAGCAAAGGTTCTGCGTTAAATTATAGTAACCAGGTAATATTAACCGCGGGCAGCAGCTTTTTTTTGAAATTTCCCTGACATAAAGGGCGAGTGCGTATCAAAGCGATGGAACATTTCCTTAGCTCGATTGAGCGTCAGGCTTATCGCATGGCCCTGTTCTCCTGTCATGATCGGGATGATGCCCTCGATCTGGTCCAGGACGCCATGTGTAAATTTGTGGCAAAGTATTCGAGCAAGCCTGAGGAGGAATGGAAGGCTTTGTTTTATCGGGTGTTGCAGAATAAAATCAGGGATTTCCACCGGCGTAATGCAGTTCGCTCACGCTGGCGGAACTGGCTGGACCGAAACAGCGAGGATGATGACGGCAATGGACTGGAGCAGCTGGCTGATCCCGGTAAACGGACTCCGGAAAGTGAAGCAGTACAGAATCAGGCGTTCACCCGCTTGGAGTATGAATTGAAGCAGATCTCCATCAAGCAACGTCAGGTTTTTCTGCTGCGGGCCTGGGAAGGATTGAGTGTTCGCGATACGGCAATTGCCATGAACTGTTCGGAGGGGACTGTGAAAACCCATTACTCGCGTGCAGTTGAGCAATTGAAGAAGCGCCTGGGAGATGTTTGGCCATGACTGATAAACAAGATGATATTTTTGTCAAGAAGGTGTGCGGGGCCCTTGATCACTCCATTGCAGACCTGGGGGATTCTGTTGAAGGCAAGTTGGGACGGCTTAAATACCATGCGTTACAGACGGATTCCGCTCAAGGGACATATCGTTTGCTGTGGGGAGGCGGCTCCTTTCTGGTCGTCCTGCTGGTGCTTGTTGTTCTGAATATTCCGCAGCAGCAGCCGGCACCTGGCGGGGCGGATCTGGTGACCCTGCAGATTCTTTCCAGTGATGAGCCCCTCGACTTTTATCAGCGGGACATAGAATTTTATGAATGGCTTTCGGAGGTGATGGACCATGAATTGGATATATCCGCTCCGCGCACTGATCTTCATCCAGGCTCTCATCCTGATGCCGGTCTTTCCTTGCTGCGCCAGAGAAAAGGAGACAACCTCAGCACCGAGCAAAGAGCTGATCGAGTTTCTGGGAGAATTCACGGATGATGATGTCGGCTGGGTCGACCCTTTTTATCTGCTGGTTCTGGAAAAGGCAAACCCTGAGAAGATGATGGATAAGGGAGATAATGATGCTGAGCAATAGAGCTGTGCTACGGTTTACGATCATCGCCATAGGGATTGCCGCGATGCTCTTGTCCAGCGTCGCCACTGTTTTTGCTGTTGAATTTTCCGAACTGACTCAAGAACAGCAGCAGGTCCTGCAGGGTTACGCCGGGGTGTGGAATTCACTTGCTGATAAAAAACAACAGCAGTTGCTTAAAGGGGCCGATACCTGGCTGGCCATGACACCACAACAACGGGCGCTGGCTGCTCAGCGGCTGCAGGCCTGGCAGGCCCTCACCCCGCAGCAGCAAGCCCAGGTGCGCAACCGGTTTGAAAGCTTTCAAAAGCTGGACCCTGTTGAGAAGCAGAAGCTGCGTGGGGTCCATGCACAATTCCAAAATCTGCCTGTCGAGGTTCAAAAGCAGTTGGAGAATCGCTGGGGAGCTCTGACCCCGGCCCAAAAGGAACAGTATCGTGATCAACTTGATCGGAGGGGCTCTTCCGGAGCGGGACAGCAGGGAGGTCCCGCCGCCGGTGGACGTTCCGAAAGTGGCGGCCACGGATCGGACGGCGGTGGCTCGGGAGGTGAGGGCTCTGGTGGCGGGTCAGGCGGTGGCTCCGGGGGGGCTCCGGAGGTGGTGGGCGCTGAAAGGGGCTGAACTCTTTTTTGGGGGCGAGGGGTACTGCCGCTGGGCCACTGGTTAGCAGTTGGTGAAAAATTACCGTTCGCAAAGTCCATGGAAGATCGGGGACAGGTTGACAAAGCAGGGAATGGCCTTTCTTACGGGGCCATTCCCTGTTTGCAGAGTGGGGGCTAAAAAACGGCCTGCAGATATTTTGCGGTGACGGTCTGTTTCTGTACGGCCAACTGCTGAGGATCGATTTCCACGAATTTTTCATCCGGGGTGACTTTGAACAGGGGCTGCCCTTTGGAAACGATTGTCCCGTCGCCGCCTTCAATAATGATTCGGTCAATAGTGCCGGAAAACGGTGCCGGGATTTTGTTGAACATTTTCATGACTTCCAGGATAAACAGCGGTTGCCCCTTCTCGAAATGATCGCCCTCTTTGACAAACGACGGCATCCCCGGCGCTTCCTGGGCATAATACATTCCTCCTCCGGGCGCGACGATTTCGTCGGCTTTGGTCGCCGGTGGCGGGACCAGGATTTTCTTCATAGCTGCCTGCAATTCCGGGTCGTTGAGATATTCGGGAATGGTGACATTCAGGTTGTCTTCAACCTTGAAATCGTAAAAGTCGGTATTCTCGGCCACCATAAAGAGCAGTCCGAGTATTTCATTGCCGATCTCGTAGCCGACATGGGCTTGCTGGATCCTACTCCAGGTTGCGCCATCAAACCCGCCCTGGGGATCCTTTTTGTGAAGGATCTCATTCAGTTTGACATACTGTTCCTTGTTGAGGCCGAAGGTCTCTCGGAGTTCGGCATAAAAGGCCAGGGCTCCTTCGAGCAGTTCACGGTCATGGGCCCAGATGACCTCGGCGGCCGGAGCTTCTTTTTTCCAGGTCATGTGCAGGTATTCGTAGGTCTCTTCAAGGACCACCAGAGGATTACAAAGCCAGACCACGCGGCCTTTGCTGATTCTGAATTTGGTCCTGTTTAAACTCAACCAGCCGGACAACAGGTGCGGATTGCCCAGCAGGATTTCCATGGGGCGAGTCAGCAGGGTGCCTTTGCGGTCAAGGGTTTCCGAGACGGCTTTGGCCACGTCCGGGTCAGCTGCATACTCTTTGGCGTAGGCGCGTTTCATGGCTAAAAATGCGTAGACCACGTCAAGTTTCTGTGCTTCCTCTTTCAGTTTGCCGACCAGGGTCAGATAGGGCACGACAAAGCGGGTAGTCGGTTTGGCCATGACATTATTACCCAGAAACCAGTTGACCAGGCCGTAATGGAAACTCAGGTTGGTAGCCAGGTTGCTGCCACGCAATACCGTCGAACTGAGAACTTTGGCCAGATGCCGGTAACTGTCGAGGCGGTCATCTCCTTTGGTCAGCAGCAGGGCGATATTGGAGTCGTAGGCCCCGGCCAGATGATAACGCATGAATTGTCCGGTGTCCGGGTTGGCGATGCAGATTCCCTGATCATCGCGGATCTCACCCTGAATCGGTTTCGACCAATAACGGATATAGCCGCCGGCGCTGGGTGACAAGGAATCATCGGTTGCGTTGAGGCGCGCTTCTGCGGCGGCCCCGAAGCGAGGGATTCGTTGCGGACGAGGCAGCCTGTCCTTATGCAACGCCAGTAACGCCATGGCTTCAACCAGGGATTCGACTATGAAAAAGTCTTTTTCATCCTCTGGATTGGTGAATTTGAGACTGTAGACCAACTCGGTGACCCGGTGTTCAACCTGAATCCTGGTGTTGACCTCCATAAAGTAATGGCGACTGCCATCGACAATGCATTCAAAGGTCGAGGCCGAATCGAGGCCGACTGCGGTTCCGAAGCGTTCCGATTCTTCTTCCATCCGCTTGAGAACCTGTAAATCTGATTCCAAGGCTTTGGCCTGTTCTTTCTGACGGGCTTTTTTCGCGCGGGCGATCTCCTGGGTCAGCCCTTCCTGGGTTACCGAGATTTCCAGCAGTTTCTGCTCGTGCATCTGCAGGGAACAATCCCGGCCGCCCAGGGCGATACACCACTGGCCGTTGCCGAGCAACTGGATTTCGTTGTGCCGGGTCTGCTCAATGTTCAGTTCTATGAGAATGTTTTTGTTGTCGCCTATGCCATTGGCCTTGACTTCATTCAGGATTTCCCGCACCAGGCCGGGCGCGTCAGCGGCTGCGTCTTTGATCTGTTTTTCACTCGGCTCTTTGCTCATCAGCAAGGCTGCACCGAGAATGCGCTGACCTTTGCCACCGCCGCCGCCAATCGCTTTAAGCCGGATGCGTGCGCCTGGATAATTGCGGAACATGGTCGCACACTCGGTCTCAACCTGGTGACAAAGTTCTTCGATGGAGAACAGGTCAATCCCTTTGTCATAGGATGCAAAGAGGATCGCATCGGCCAGCTCTTCAAGTGGGGTGTCGGCGTTGCTGAACAGGTCCTGGCTCACATCCAGATCTTCCGCCTGCGCCAGGGCGATGAGCTGTTCCCTGGTCTTATGTTTTTTCAACAGGGTGAGGGCGGTGACGTTGTCGATGCCGGGGGTGACCGAGACATCAACCAGCAGGGCGGTTCTCTTCGCTTCATCTTTTTTTCCGGCTGCGCGCTGGGTCTTGGCGCAGGGGCCTATAAACATCAGTCCGGCATCCTCAATAGCGGCGACAAATTCGTCGTCCTCGGCCATGAATCCGTAGCCGGCAAAGATGGCATTATAGTCGTTATCTTTGGCGATATCGATGATTTGCTGAATCCGCTCGACCCGCTCTTCCTTGCTGGCCCCGGTATAGTCCGGAACCCGGTGAACCCGGCTGTTGTCAGTGAGCACGCGTAGTTCCGGAGAGAGGGCGTTGGGATAAACGATGGAATCCTTTTCTGAGAGCAGGATGCCGTAATGGCTGATCCCCATCTCGGCATAGACATCCATGGCTTCTTTGCGGATCGGGCCGCGGCAGACGATCAGCGGGCTGAGCTCGGTGCAGGAAAAAGACCGGACCCATGCCGAAGGTGACTGGCCCAGGCGGCGGTCTTTGTGGATTAGCGGGTTGTTGCGATAGTAGTCGGTTGTTTTGGACATCGATTTATCTCCACTTTAAACTGAAAAGTTGTTGGTTCCCGTTCCGTATCCCGCTTGAACAAATCAGTGGAATTCCCGCTGCACATCCTGCCAGGCGGACGGTTGGTAGTGGCGCAGGAAGAAATTCAGGTTCTCACCTAAAACCTTGCGCAGGTCCGTCGGCATGACCAGGGAGGAAATCGAGCCGAGGGCAAGCCCTTCTTTGGGGTTCATCAGTTCTTTTTCGTAGCGCTGGTTCAGCGCAGCCTCTTCCTGTTTCAACCATTCGGCGGCTGCTCGTTCCGCATCTTTTTTGGCATCATCCCCATCCATACCAGCTTTGGTTCGCTCCTGAATGCCCTCGGCAATGCGTTGTTTGATGGCGCCGCGCAGTTTACGCAATTCGGCTTTGTAGACGAATTCCTTGCCGGCCGGTCCCATCACCGCCAGGCGAGTGGTCGGCAGCGCCAGCACCAGATCTGCTCCGGTCGGATAGTTGTTGTAAGACGCGTAAGCACCACCAAAGGCATTGCGCAAAATCAGCAGGATACGCGGGGTGCGGACGTCGACAATGGCGTCGAGCATTGAACGGCCGGCCTGAACGATACCTCGTGCTTCCTGTTCCCGGCCGGGCAGGAAGCCAGTGGTATCTTCCATGAAGATCAACGGAATATTGTAGATGTTACAGAACCGGACGAAGCGCGCGATCTTGAGCGCCGAGTCACAGTCGATTTGGCCGGAGGCCACGGCGGAGTTGTTGGCAACAAAACCGACCACATTGCCCCCCAGCCGGCCGAAAGCTGTAATCGCTTCCCGGGCGCGGGTCGGTTGGATTTCGAAATAATCGCCATGATCGCAGATCTGCTGAATGACGATGGAGACATCGAAGGGGGTGTTGAATCCGGTCGGTGAATTAAAGGCTTTTTTCAACAGGGTGTTGATTTCCCAGGTCTTGCGATCGAGCGGATCGCTGGTTGTCTGGAACGGCGCCATGCTGTGGTTGTTGTCGGGGATATAGCTGAGCAGGCGGATCGCTGTGCGTAGGGCGGCCGTTTCATCAGCCACGGTCAGGTCGGCCACGCCCGTGGCGCCATGAACCTTCGGCCCGCCGAGCTCTTCGGGAGTGATATCTTCACCCAGCACCGATTTAACCACCCCGGGACCGGTCAGGCCGAAAAAAGTATCCGCCGGCTGAATAACAAAACTGCCCTGGCGGGGCAGGTAGGAGCCACCGCCGGCATTGAAGCCGAACATGCACATGATGGTCGGGATCACACCACTGATTTTGCGCAGGGCGGTAAAAGCTTCCGCGTAACCGTCCAGCCCGCCGACTCCGGCAGGAACATACGCGCCGGCGGAGTCGTTCATGCCGATCAGCGGAATACCTTTTTCGCCGGCCATGTACATCAAGCGAGCCAGTTTCTGGCCGTTGGTGGCGTCAATGGAGCCGGCACGAACGGTAAAATCATGTCCGTAGAGGGCCACATCCCGACCGCCGATATTGAGAATTCCGGTGACCAGCGAGGCCCCGTCAAGGTTCTTTCCCCAGTTCTGGAAAAGGATATTCGGTTCGGCCTGGGTGAGAACCTTGATCCTTTCCCAGACGGTCATCCGTTGCTTGAAGTGTTGCTTTTCGATCTGCCCGACAGCAACCGATTTGATCGGACGCTGAATGAGGTCATAACCTTCCTTCATGACCTCCTCATAACCACCGGTCAGCCCCGCTATTTCACCGGGGATGGTGAATTCAACTTTCTCTGTGGTGGCAAGAGGGTTCTGCAACGAAGGTTTGATTTTGGTTTTCGGCATATTTCTCGTCCCTTTAGATGGTCTGGAAAGTGAATTTTGATCATTGCTCTAGAGATATAAAACAATGTTTCTTTGATAACCGCAAACAATCAAGAAATGGGGGTGGTTGTCAAGGGAAAATTTTATTTAGGGTAAAAAAATACAGTTAGGTTGGAAAGTAGCCAGCAGCGGATTTTTTATTGTTAATCTGGTGATTTTTCAGGGGTTCAATGGAAATTTTGAAAGCGGAAGGCTGCCTTTTAAATCAGTTGAGACCGGGATTTGAATGAAAATAACCTTATTTTGAAGAAATTCATGATCGTGCGGATATCAGGGTTGATTTGATTGAAAATGCCTGCTGTTGAAAGACTGATTTGATGCCATTAAAATAATGTTATGTTACTGACTTGGGGGCGAGGATTACCAACAATTACTGGCCCCGGCAGATTTGGCACCTGTTTCGTCGATGCTCAGGGCACCGCATTCATCATCAAATTGCGGGGTGGCGATCAGAATGTAAGTACTGACGGTGGCTTCGTCGATGGATAGCTGGTAGCGGTCCCCTTCGGTCCATTCGTCAATCTGGTCTCCAGCAGAGGTGTCGCCGATCGTGGCTCCTTCGTAGGTGTTGTTGTGGGTAAAGAAGCGCTCCATATTTTGTGCCCCGCTGACCAAGGCTGCTTTGGCGGCGCCACGGTAGGCGGTTTTCCGATATTTCGCATATTGCGGAATGGCAATCGCGGCGAGGATGCTGAGGATGGCGATGACCACCAGAAGTTCGATCAAGGTGAAACCCCGTTGCGGAGATTTTATCTTAACTACAGGGGCCGCCATTGCCGCATTGGTTTGCTGAAAGTTGCTCTGGTTCATTTGAGCTGTCTCCATGAATGCCGGCCTAGTTCAACACTGTCGCCGGACAGGTTAAGAACATCTTTCACCGATCCGTCACTGCTGGAAATGACTTTATGAATTTCCTCGCCATCCGTGGTGTCCAGGACCAATGGATTCGAATCGATCATGTCGCTCCCGAGGCCGGAAATATAGTAACTTACGCCATCAATGGTGATGGTGTCATTTTCGTCGATAACTCCGTCGCCATTCAGGTCAAGCAAGGCGCTGGTTGGCCGGTTTCCGGTGGTTGCAGTCAGCTCCATCAGCCAACTGCTGCCGCCGGTCGAGCAGGTTTCCTGGGTCGGAATCAGGGTAGTGAAAATCACCCGGTCGTATTTCAGTGTCGGTTTGGTGACGACCCGTTCCCCTTCTGCCCCGTTTACCGGGGAAATCAGGTCCATGTACCAGCCCCTGGTCCGATCCTCCTCCGCGGTCCAGGCGAAGTTTGCCTCATCAACGTAGGAGGTCACCCGATAGGCAGTGTCATTGTATTCTCCTTCGTAAAGGATGCTCTGTTTGATCAGGTCGCTGCGGTCCAGGTTGCTGATGCGGCTATCCAGGTCATCCCAAATGCCGTATAACGATTGGACGTCCGGGTCGGTATCGACGACATTGTCCCCTTCGGCATAGTATTGGCCGGTTCCGAAAAAGATCATGTAGCCACCGTCGTCATGACTGCTGACATTGAGCGGGCCGGTGATCGGCTGGGTTTGGGTGGAATCATAGCGGGCGGTGAAGAGCGGATTATTGCCGCCTGCATTGTCGTCCACGCTCCATTCAGTGGGATCTTCATCGCTCAGATCAAACTTCCAGATATTGCCGAGCAGGTCACCGGCGTAGACGATGCTAGCGGTGCGATTAGCGTCAGCCACTACTGAGGGGGTTGAAAGACCGTTGTCGGTTGAGCTGTTGGTGGCGATTTTGGTGATCAAGGCGCCGTTTTCCGCATTAAGGACATAGAGGTAGGCCCGGCCGTTGTCGCTGTCATAGCCATTGCCGAAAACCACCCCCCAATGACTATCGGCCAGGTGGACCAGGACCGGTTTGCCGATGGTATAGCCGAGATCGCCGGACGTATCTTCGACGGTTGAATATTCCCAGAGCACGTCACTGGCAGAAAAACTGTCCGGGTCGGTGATGTCGAGGGCGAAAATCGATTTTCCGCCGCGCCCGGTGGTGCACAGCAGCACGGTTCGCCATCGGGACTTGAGATAGGCGTGATAAACGACCGGTGAGCCATCGACAAAAAATTGATGACTGCTGTAGTCCGGCGAGGATAGCTCTGCGAGATTGCCGAAGACCGCCTCTGGGATATAGGCAAAAATTTCTTTGGCATCGGTTTCATCCTTGTTGAGCTGCAGGGCATGCAACATGCCGTCGTTGGCACCGAAATAGAGAGTTGGCAGATTGTCGGTCATGGAAGAAACGAAATCATTATAAGTGCTTTGCCCAGTAGTTGAAGTGGACAACAAGTCAAGATTGTAGTCCAGCTGATAAACGTAAGCGGGGGTTGAATTGATGATGTCGCCAACGGCACTGCTGCGGGTACGGAAGTTGGTGCCGTCTTCAAGACTGGAGTCGCCGCGCACCCAGTTGATGAGATCGCTACTGGAGGAGAGTGCCGTCTGTTGGTCTGAACTTAAATTTTCCAGATTGTCGGCCGTGAATTCAACTCCTTCGCTGCTGTTCCAGGTAAAAATATTCCGGGACGCGGCGTTGGGGATTACCCCGCTGTCGTTGGTACTCCAGACTTCTTCCCCAACTGTACCGTCCGCTGCCATGGGGTAGGCGGTCAGAACCCCGCTCCAGTCGGTACTGTTGAAGGTGGCTTGGTATAGATAAGTGGTGTCTCCGCTGCCCGAGGTGTCAAGCTGGGTGGAGTTGGCGGCCAACCCGGCCACGGCACTGCTGGCTTTTTTGATGTTGTCAAAAATATCTTCCAGCGCTGCGGTAAGTGACTCTTCGTCATCGGCGAGAATAGCGGTGCCGGTGCCCCCGGTTTCGGCAAGGATGTCTAAGGCGTCATCATCGGTTCCGTATGGCATGGCAAAACCAATCACATAGGTGGTGATGCCGGCATCGGCCAGCTGAGATACGGCATCAGCGGCATTTGCAAGGGCGGCATCGGCGTCACTGACGGTGTTGCCATTTTTATCGACCGACGGCAGACCATCTGTGACCAGCACGACAAAATTGTTATCGCAGGATTCCGGCAGCGGATAACAGGCGCTGGTATAGCCTTCGGAGCTGGTCCTCCAGTCTTCGCTGAAATAATCCAGGGCGGTCAGAAGGGTTCCTTCGACGGGGGTAAGTCCTGCGTTTTGAAGTGGATAATTTGCGTCCGTCGGTTTGTTGCTGGAGAACTGTGATGTCTCCAGTTTTACATTGAGCAGTTCGGCCTGACTGTCATCAAGCAGGGCGATGGGGACATGCAGGTAGCCGCGTCCCGGTGAGCTGTTCGAATACCAGGTCTTGCCGACGTAGGTCCACATCAGTCGTTTCCCGAACTCATAGATATCCTGTGCGATATCACTATCGGTCGGTGACAGGGTTGTTGACGTATAGTAGCTGGAATAACCGTAGTTGCCAGCTTCCTGTGTTGATGTCGGGATTTCATCAGATGTCCCGGTCTTGGATTTCCAGCAGGTGTATTGATAGTAGCTTGAACTGGAAGAACCCGGGAACCCGGCGTTTTTTGAATAACAGTAGACGGTGTCTGATTTTGAGCTCGAATACATGGGCAGGGCAACATTATAATAGATATAGTTGTTCGTATCAGAGGGATTGCGAGTTTGGTATTTTTTAGTACTGGAGTCGCGATTACCAGTAAAATCAGCGTCAAAATTATCCGGATCAAAGCTGATATCATAGGGCGAATTATGCAGATAATAGCTTTTGACATTGGACTGTTTATATGCCATCAGGCCCATATTCAGTTCGTCTGTATATGTCTTGATCAGGGTTTTAACGGCGCTACGGGCAATCTCCGATTTGCTGTCTTCCGAATCGGAGCCAACTGCGGCACCGCTGGCATTTTCATCCATACTGTTGGAGTTATCAAGAATCACCAGGATATTGGCAAGGCCGCCGGTGGTCAGAGACAGTGGCGTCTGCGATACCCCGGCCAGGGCGGCAGGTGTGGGCAGCAGAATCACGAATGAACCTATCAGAAGGACTTTGCAAACGGTTTTCAGGGACTGGCATTTTGAGTTCAACATGAGAGTAGTCCTTAACGCAGGTAGGTCGTCTGCAGCATGGCCTTGGCGCGTCCGTTGGGGCTGACTCCGCGGCAGGTCAATCGAATCATGTCGTAGTAGGTCGTGACTTCGCTATAATCCACGGTCGGATTGGAATCGTCGGCAATGCTGGTCAGGTACTCAGCAATACATTTGATTTCAGGTGTCGGTGGTGTGGTGCTCAGGTTGATACTCTGGTAAACGATACAGGCGCTTGAGGCAGACCAGTCCACACTTTCCCAGCGTGGCGTGCCACCGGCACTGGCCGGCTGATAGAGCCCGCTGCTGCCACTGAATGTGGGCAGGGTCGAGTAGGCGGACATTTGTGCTTCCGCCCTTCTCAGCCCTGTTTCAGCGGCTTGAAAAGCGATATCCTGTTGCTCAAGGTTATTGGCCATCTTTGCCTGGAGCAGGGTGCTGCGCATAGCGGTCAGGCCAAGAATGCTGAGAATGACCAGAATCAGTATGCCGGTGATCAGGATTGATCCATTTTCGGTTTTTAAGAGTGACATTGGTTGATTCATTGATCTTTTTCAACCTTTTCCATTGAATTAATGCAGTTTGTTGCGCAGACCCACCGTGGTTGACATGATAATGCGCAGGCGCCGATCATCGACCGGATCAAAGTCGGTGCTGCCGTCACCGTCGACGTCATATTCTTTGCTGTCTATTTCGCCGTGCTGGATTTCCGTATTGCTGCGCAACAGCAGTCCGATACGGACACTGACCACATCATCCCAGTCGGAAACCCCGGCGGCGGTGACATAACTGTCGGCATAATTGTCCGAGTCATTGTCAAGCCCATAACGGATCTGCATGGTTTCGACATTTTCGACCAGTTCAAGAGCTGTTTCTGAGTTGGTTCTGCGGAAAAGAGTGGGCTGTCCAGCGGTGTTTTCGGAGACATAGTAAACAACGGTTTGCGGAGCAAAAATCAGGGCGTCCTCCGTATAGGAATTTCCCAGGGCTGCGGCAAGGGTCATGATTCCAGTACTGTTGCTGTAACTGTTCCATTCAAATAGGGTCGCTCCCTCGCAGCCGGTCAGTAACAGTACCTCGTCATCAATCGCAGCCAACGTATTTTGCAGCCCTGAAGAAAGCTGGATTTCGGTAGCCGTTTTGTCGATATCCGCAGTGATCGCTATTTGGATTTCGGGATCAATTTCGCGGACGACCAGAATGTCACTCTTCTTTGCCGGTGAATTCAGGGCCAGGTTTGCAGAGCCGCTGACGGTGGGGTCGACCGTGCCGGAATTGTCCTGCCAGGTGCCATTATTTAACGCCTCAAGGCCGTAAATTGCCTGGCTATAGTCATAGTTAAATGAGGAACTGCCCAAAGTTGAGGTGAGCGCCGATTCGTCCTGAAGGCAGCCCAGGTATCCCGCTCCGGACAGGGACCGGCGCAATTGATAGAATGCAAAACGACCGTTTTCCTGAATCCTGCTTAACCCGTTATTGGTCGAATATGAAGCCAGACTACCGGAGTAAACCTGGTACAGGCCGCCTAACAGGACCAGGCTGATAGCCATGACCACCAGTAACTCGACGAGGGTAAAACCGGAGTTGTTCTGGGTAAACCTCCGCCGGTTCATAGTCGGGACTCCACACTGACGCTGTCTTCACCGTAACTGTCTTGCCATTGCACGGTCACTGCTGCCACCGAGCTGCTCATTTCGATGGTACCGTCGCCCCCGGGCAGGTTGTTGGCCAAAGCGTTTTTCCATTCCTCAAGATCGGTCAGGGTTATGCCACTATAATGGGAAGATGTGGGGGTTACTCTATAGGCGATGTCATAATCGCTATGAAGTGCAGCATCACGGTTGGCCCTCATGCGGTCCAGCGCATCCTGGCAAAGCTGGGTTGCTATGGAGCGGGAAAGAGCGTTGTGTCCGCCGCGCAGACCGTTTATCTGCAGTCCGGCAACGGCCAGCAAGCCGATGGAAAGAACGAGCAGGGCGATGAGCAGTTCAATAAGGGTAAACCCCTGGTTATGTTCTTTAGCGAATTGATTCATCTGATCACTCGGTTCTCATGCTGCCACTACTGTTGACAATCACGTTAATCTCTTTATTGTTTGCTGTTATGCTGATGGCATCGCCGCCGCTTGGGCTGGCCAGGAAGCCGGTTGGCTGGTAGATGATAGCGTCTGCAGCGCTGCTAATTGAGATGTCCGTGGTAAAGGTGTTGTGAGCCCTCAGAATACTGTCTGTACCATCGACATTAGCGTCCCCATTTTCATCGGTAAAAATAATCCAGCCTTGCTCCCAGCCGCTGGAGTCACAGCCTTCGAGATCAAAGCTTTGACAAACAGTAACGTTGATCTGCCTGGAAACAGCTTCACTGCGGGCGTAATTAAGTGCGCCGACCAAATCGTTGGCAGCGGCGGTAACATGATTGGTTCGGATGTAAGAGCGTAAGGGAGGCGTAGCGGTCAGCATGAGGATACCCATGACCGTCATAGCGATGATAAGTTCCAGCAGGGTAAATCCACCGTAGCTGGTATGTTGAAGGTCGGACGTGATATTCATGCGTTGTTTCAGCTTTTCATTTGTTTAGGGAAATTTATTTGATAATAATTTTAATAACAGGCTGGATTAGAAACAGATACTGGAAAACTGTTTTCAATGGGTTGTGATTTTTGTTGAAATATAAAGGAATTGAAAGGGAAAGCTTTAAATTCTTAAATATTAGTAAAATAATAAATTTTAAAAAACTGTAGCAGCTGGCGGATTGTTTTTGCTTAAATCAGTTCGAACAGAAAATAGAGCAGGGGGACAACGGCGACCAGGCACGAGGTCGAAATCAACCAGCAGGTGTTTGCCAGATCAAGATCCAGATCGTAAATGGAAGAGACGACCAGAGCGTTGAAAGCGATGGGCATGGAGGTACAGAGCAGCACGATTTTAAAGGGCAGGCCGTTATCGATGTGATGAAATCCTAACAACCACGCGGTAGTCGCTCCGATGACCGGCAGGATAAGGTGTTTGATGGTGGCAATGGTCAAACCCTCGGGGAGATTATGACTGATACTGGAAAAGCGCATGCCCAGGCCGACCGACATTAGAATCATGAATGTGCCAATGGGGACGAAAAAGCTGTTGAGGGTTTCGTACTGTGGTGGCCGTTGAACCCCGGAAAAATTTAGAGCCAGGCCCAACAGAAAGCCGCTGGTGGCGACAATAAAAAACGGGTCCCGGCCAAGATCCATGACGCGGCGCAGGATATTCAGGTTCTCATCGTCGGTTTTGAAATATTTGGTCAGGGGAAAGCCGACACTGTAATAGAGAATTTCTTCAAAAATACGATAGAGGGCAAGCATGGCAAACCCCTGTTCGCCCAGAAAAACATAGCTGATCAATCCACCAATGGAACCGAGGTTTGAGAAAAAACCGCAACTGAACATGACACTTTTCTGCGCGCCGGTGCGGTTCAACAGCTTGGCTCCCAACAGGCCTAGGCCGCCGCCCGTCAAAAGGAGTACAACGGCGACAAATGGCAGCAGAATAATCCGCAGGTTGTCGAAGGAGATAATCCAAAGCACACCCACAAAGGAAATCGGCATGATTCCGAGCATGCTGATATATTGAATCACCTTGCGCAGCCGTGGCAGAACCCGCTCAGCCTGTTGGTATTTGAAACGAATCAGCTGCTGCAGCAAATAACCGCAAATCAGCCCGGAAATAATTAAAACCAGAGAAAAGAGTATTTTTTGCATGAATTAGGTCGAGTCAGGAGAATCAGATAACCCGCGGAGGCTGTTTTAAGTTATCGTTCGGGAAAATTCATATCTGCTTGCCCTGTCCGGGTGTTTGAAACCATTCAATTCTGATTCTTTTGGAGCCACGCTGCGGCTTCTTGGCAAAGCACAGATTAAATCCTCTGTCGACACTGCTTGCCAACCACCAATGGACGGAGATTTTTTCGAATCAGCCCGGTTGTCAGGTCCTCACTGCAAGCTCATGAATTTACCGAAAAAAAGCGGATTGAGCAAAGGAAATCAACGCTTTTTTCGCTCTCTCCTGCGAGGCGCAGAGAGCGGCGGCTTCGGCTGGGAAAGGTTTTTATTGGTTGGCCGTGCTGTTGTGCCCAGCAGTTCCTTGGCCAGATCCTGTCGGCGACATATGCGCAGGGCTTCAAGAACATCCTTGCGGGATTCGGGCTTATGGAAAAGGAGCAGCGCTTTCTGCAGCCGTTTCTCTTTGGCCCCGCGGGGGACATGAATCGTTTGGCCACTGAACGGGTCTTTCCCGGTGTGATAAATGCACGTCGACAAACTGCCGGGCGTCGGAGTGAAGTCCTGGACCTGTTCGACTTTGAGCTGATGGCGTTTGAGATACAGAGCGACCTCGAGCATATCCTCCAGGGTGCAGCCCGGGTGACCGCTGATCAGGTAGGGAACGATCGCTTGCCGCAGTCCGAGGTCATGGCTGCGTTGGCGAAACCGGTCAAGAAACTCGGTAAAGACCTGCGCTCCCGGTTTGCGCATGACTTCGGTCACCTTATTCACCATGGATTCCGGCGCAACCTTGAGCAGCCCGCCGACATGGTAGCGCATTAAATCATCAAAATATCGCTCCTGAACACTGAGCAGATCATAGCGGATTCCGGAAGCAATGAAGACATTTTTGACTTTCTTGTTCTGCCTGACCTGACGTAACAGAGCGACGGCCTGACTGGCATCGGTATTGAGGTTTTTGCAGATTTCGGGATACAGGCAGCTGAGGCGCTGACATTTTTCCTGCGCCGCGGGATTGCCGCAGTTTAGTCCGTACATGTTGGCGGTGGGACCGCCGATATCGCTGATCGTCCCGTAAAAATCGGGTTGGTCGCTCAGGATAGTGATTTCTTCCAAAATGGATTCTCTGGAGCGGGATTGAATGTATTTTCCCTGATGATGGGTAATGGCACAGAACGCGCAGCCGCCGAAGCAGCCGCGATGACTGGTGATGGAGTGGCGAATCTGTTCGTAGGCGGGGATTCTGTCCCGATACTGCGGGTGAGGGCAGCGCTTGAAGGGCAGCGCGTAGATCCGGTCCAGCGCGGCTGTGGACAGCGGGGCTGCCGGAGTGTTGACAACCACAAAGCGCTGCTCATGCTGCTGTGCCAGCGGCTGGCCCGAAAAGGGATTACTCTGCTGCATGATAGTTTTAAAAGCTGCACCGTAGGCATCCGGATCGTTAGCCACGGTTTCATAGGAAGGGAGGGTAATCGCATCCTGCGGAGCTTTGTCACTTAAAAAAGCCGTGCCGCGGATATCCCTTAATTCGGCTATTGATTCCCCTTGGTTGACCCGTTCCGCGATTTCTACCAGAGCCGACTCGGCCATGCCATAGACGAGCAAATCGGCTTTACTGTCAACCAGGACCGAGCGGCGGACTTTGTCATCCCAATAATCGTAATGGGCGAAGCGGCGCAGGCTGGCTTCTAGTCCACCGATAATGACCGGCAATCCCTTGAACGCGCCCTTAACCGCGGCAGTGTAAGCAATGACGGCTCGATTCGGTCTCTGGCCAGCTCGTCCGCCGGGGGTGTAGGCGTCATTGGAGCGGATCTTTTTGGCCGCGGTAAAGTGATTGACCATCGAATCCATGGCTCCGGCGGTGATGGCGGCGAATAGCCGGGGGCGTCCCATGACCTGAAAGCTGGCCAGATCTTTCCAATCCGGCTGGGCCAAAATTCCGACCCGGAAGCCTTTATCTTCCAGCACTCTGGCCAGTAATGCGGTGCCGAAGGAGGGGTGATCAACGTAGGCATCCCCGGAGATGAACAAAATATCGAGTTCCGGCCAACGGCGCTGCTGCATATCTCGCGCGCTGATCGGGAGAAATCCATTATTGATTGCTGAGTCTTTCATTCATCCTCGGGTTTGATGGTTGCAAATAAGACGTGGTCTTAATATATCGCATTGAATGGTACAAGATAAATTGAATAAGCGGGGCTCTAACAGATATGGGGCAGGGGGTGTCTGGAATTTTCACTGTTTTGGTCAACAAAAGTTTTTTATTTCCGGCAGGAATAGTCAACAAATTCTTGAGGTTAGCGTGGTAAAAAATATGACTGAGTCTGTTAGAATTACCCTTGACTATTTTTTTAATAAAGTGTAAATATAACCAAATTTGTTACAAATACTGGCTTCAGAAAAATCCAAAAGAGGTGCTAAAATGACACTCAAGAGTATTTATCACCTTTATGTTGACGGATTTCGTTCCATGCGAGTCGGCCGAACGCTGTGGAAAATAATTCTCCTGAAGCTGTTCATTATGTTTGCAATTCTGAAGGTGTTTTTTTTCCCGGATTTTCTCGCAACGAATTTCAAAACCGATGCTGAACGGGCAGATCATGTACTTCAGAATCTGACTCAGCCTGCACACGATAAGTTCTAATGATTTATTCTCGATCATGACTGCCACGCTTGTTGCCATGCAGGTTTGAGTGAATAACCCTGACCATTTGAGGATAGGAGGAAAATCGTGATTGAACAGATCGATTTAAGCATGGTGAACTGGGCTCGAGCCACGTTCGCTCTCACGGCAATGTACCACTGGGTCTTTGTCCCGCTGACTCTCGGACTGTCGTTTCTGTGCGCCTTTTTTGAAACAATTTATGTGCGCACCGGCAATGAGCAGTGGAAAAAACTGACCAGATTCTGGATGACCCTGTTCGGGATCAATTTTGCCATTGGTGTGGCGACCGGGATCATTCTTGAGTTTGAGTTCGGGACCAATTGGTCCAATTATTCCTGGATGGTGGGTGACATTTTCGGGGCACCGCTGGCCATTGAGGGGATTCTGGCCTTCTTTCTTGAAGCAACCTTCTTCGCGGTCATGTTTTTCGGTTGGAATCGCGTTTCCAAAAAGTTCCATCTTTTTTCAACCTGGATGGTCGCAGCAGGTTCCAACCTGTCGGCATTGTGGATTCTGGTTGCCAATGGTTGGATGCAATACCCCATCGGGATGAAATTCAACCCTGATATGGCACGGTTTGAAATGCAGGATCTGTGGGCGGTGATTTCTTCCCCGATCGCGATCAGCCATTTTGTGCATGCCACAAGCTCCGGCTTTCTGTTGTCATCGCTGTTCGTGGTCGGGATTTCCAGCTGGTACCTGTTGAAAAAGCGTCACATTCAATTTGCTAAACGGTCCATCGCCGTGGCTTGTGTGTTTGGTCTGCTGAGTTCCATCTTTGTTGCTTTCACCGGAGACGAGCATGCCTTTTTGACGGTGCGCACCCAGCCGATGAAATTGGCTGCAATGGAAGCCTTGTACGATGGTCATGAGCCAACCGGGCTGACGGCCATCGGGATAGTCAATTCAGATAAAGAGCCGGGTGACGACCAGGATGCCTTCTCCTTTAAAATTGAAATCCCCGGCATGCTGACCCTGCTGGCCCATCGCAGCTTTGAGGGATTTGTCCCCGGTATTAACGATCTGGTATTTGGTAATGCAGAGCATGGCATAACCAGCATCGAAGAAAAAATCAAACGCGGCAAGCTTGCAGTGGCGGGCCTGGCCGATTACAAAAAGGCCAAGGCTGCCGATGACCAGGTCCAGGCCGGTCAGGCGTTATCGTTGTTTGATGCCAACCGGGATTTTCTCGGTTATGGGTATCTGAACTCCGCCGATGAAGCGGTCCCGCCGGTGGCTTTGACTTTTTATGCTTTCCGGATCATGGTTGGCCTGGGGACCTTCTTTATTCTGCTGTTTCTGGTCTACATCTATCTGTTGGAGAAGCGTCAGCTGGAAAACAAAACCTTTGTGCTCAAGCTTGGCTTTATCTCGCTGTTTTTGGCCTGGATCGCCTCTCAGGCGGGATGGATCGTATCCGAGGTCGGCCGCCAGCCTTGGGCTATTCAAGATATGTTGCCGGTGACGATCGCCCGTTCAAATCTTGATACGGGTACCGTAATGACCAGCTTTTTCATGTTCCTGATTCTGTTTACGGCTCTGTTGATCGCTGAGCTCAAGATCATGACCAAACAGATTTCCATCGGACCGGAAGGAGAATAACTATGTTCGGCAGCTTAGACTGGTCAACCTTACAACAATTCTGGTGGCTTATTGTATCGGTAGTCGGTTCGTTGTTCGTTTTTCTAACCTTTGTTCAGGGCGGACAGACCCTGCTGCTGACGATTCCCGGCAGCGAAGACGAGAAAACCCTGATGGTGAACTCCCTTGGCCGGAAATGGGAATTGACCTTCACGACCCTGGTCCTGTTCGGTGGCGCTTTTTATGCCTCCTTCCCACTTTTTTATGCCACCAGTTTTGGCGGTGCGTACTGGGTCTGGATCCTGATTCTTTTTACTTTTATCGTTCAGGCGGTCAGCTATGAATACCGCCGTAAGCCCGGCAACTTTCTTGGCCAAAAGACCTATGAAGTTTTTATGTTCATTAACGGATCAGTCGGTGTGCTGTTGATCGGTGCCGCGGTCGGGACTTTTTTCACCGGCTCCAATTTCACCCTGAACGAATTCAATCTGGTGAAATGGACCCATCCTCTGCGGGGACTGGAAGCGGCCTTCAGCCTGTTTAACTTAAGCTTCGGTGTCTTCCTGGTTTTCCTGGCCCGTACCCTGGGGGCGCTTTATCTTGCCAACAGCTTGGATCATGACGGGCTGGTGGCGCGCCTGAAAAAGTCATCTTTTAATAACCTGCTCTGCGCCCTGCCGTTTTTGCTTTACGTTCTGGTCAGTCTGCTGCTGATGGATGGCTATGCCGTCAACCCGGTGGATGGCACTGTCTCCCTTGAGGCCAATAAATACCTCGGCAACCTGCTGCAGATGCCTTTAAACCTGATTTTGCTGCTGGCCGGACTGGTCCTGGTTGTGCTCGGGGTTGTCGTCAATCGTTTTACCGCCTCTGTCAGAGGCATCTGGCCAGCTGGTTTAGGTACAGTGTTAACCTGTCTGGCGATCTTTTTTGTCGCCGGATACAACAACACCTCTTTCTATCCGTCCAAGGCTGATATCGCCAGCAGCCTGACCATTTACAATGCGTCAAGCAGTCATTACACCTTGACGATGATGTCCTATGTCGCTCTGACCGTCCCCTTTGTGCTGGCATATATTGTTTGGGTGTGGCGGCAGATGGACAGCAAAAAACTGACTATCGACGAACTGGCCGCAGACAAAAAAAGCTATTAACAGGAGGAAATTATGTTGATGTTAGTTTGGCTTGCACTTATCGGAGTATCCTATTATGCCGCAGTTAAGTTGCTGGGAAGTTGGGATTTGCTTTGATTGATCATTAAGGCAACCCGCCGGAGCCGAATTCAACAGCGGGTGGCAAAAGATCTTTTCCTGGACGATCAGGATATGATCATGCCTCGTTGTTGTTGGACGATATTGCTTCGGCTCGGGCAGTTGTTTTCCTGAAATAAAAATAAGCCTGAAGCGTTTGCTTCAGGCTTATTTTGTCACAGATTCTTTTGTTTTTAGCAACATCCTCCAATGGCCGGAGCGATGGAAAAGCCCTGTCCATAGGGGTTGCTGATATAATCGATTTCATTCCCTTTGGTATAGGGAAGAACACTCGCATCGATAATCAGTTCGATTTCGTTGATCAGGACAACCTGTTCATCTTTTTTCAGCTCATCCAGAGCCAAGCCCAGTTTGGGCCCGCCTCAGCCAAAGCCTTCAAAGATAACCCGGAGGTGTTTGCCCGGATGATCAGCCAGCAATTCTTTGAATTTATCCCGCGCTTTGTCGGTCATTGTCAGCATAATCCCGCTCCTTACTTTTTGGATAGTGACATGTCAATAAGTTCAGACCTAGTCTGTAAAAAGATGACGAACGGTCACGCCGCCCGCTAGGTATCATCCTCAGGTAAAGCCGCTGCCTGGCAGAGGCTGGCAGCTTCCAGCAGCCACCACCGGACGAGAGACCTTTTTTTCGGCTGGCTGTCCACAGTGGGGGCAAAGTGCTTCCGGCTGTTTCAGCCGTTGAATCTTTTCGAAGGTACGGTTGCAGAGGCGACAATGGTATTCGTAGATCGGCACGACCTTTTCTCCTTGGAAATCCAATATATTCAGAAAAATATATCTTATTCTTTTTAGCAATAGCAAGAAGGAAATTTATTATAAAAATTAATTTCTCAATTCAATGTGAGATGCACTAAAGTAGGGAGAACGGTGTTTTATCTTATGGGATGGCCGCGGTTTTTCCATGCTATGTTAATGGGAGTGCACCTAACATATGGTCAGGAAAGCCCCCTCAATGGCTTCCGCTACTTATCCGGATCATCGATCAGGATCGCCCGTTACGGGCTTCCCGGCTGCCTGCAGGCAGTTGGCTAGAATGCAAAGGAGATATGATGAGCCAGGTTATTTTGACACGTAAGGACAATTCCATCGGTTTTATCAGACTGAACCGTCCGGAGCAGAAAAATACCTTTACCCCCGAATTTGCCAACCAGCTTGACCAGGCGCTGTGGTCTTTTGAAGAAGATGCCCAGGTCCGGGTCATCGTGATTGAGGCTGCTGGCGAGCATTTTTGCACCGGTATTTCCCTGGACCAGTTTCGGGATAAGAGTCATCAGCAATATCGAGAGTTTCTGTATGGTATCGACGCCTTTTACCACACCCTGGCCCGGCTGAATAAACCGACCATCGCTGCGGTGCAGGGTTATGCTCTGGCGAACGGTGCCGGACTGGCATTTGCCTGCGATCTCACCGTGGCGAGTCGAACTGCGATTTTCGGAACGACGGCAATCAATGTCGGGTTGATCTGCCTCGGGCCGGCCGCACCGATGGCAAAAATTATCGGCCGTAAAAAGACCATGGAAATGGTGTTGACCGGGGATATGATTGATGCGGCCGAAGCTGAAAAACTTGGGCTGGTGAACAAGGTGGTTGCCGATGATCAGTTGGCGGCAGAAACGCTTCGATTGGCTGAAAAATTGGTCAGTAAAAGTCCAACGGCGCTGCGGATCGGTAAAGAGGGGCTCAAACGGTTGCAGGACGTCCCTTATCATCAGGGGCTTGATAGTATGGACGATCTGTTTGCAACGCTCTGTGCTACCGAGGATGCCGAAGAGGGGGTGCGGGCCTTTTTGGAAAAACGCTCTCCAAACTGGAAGGGGCGCTAAGGCGATTCTTACTTCATTGGCTCTTCCGGTTGCATTTCGGTCAGGTTGGACCAGTATCTTTTGGGCATGAATTGCCGGCGCAATTGAGGGTTGTAGCGGTCCGGGTTGCTGATATGTTTGTAGAATGACTTCCACAGGTTAACAATGGCGGTTTCACTGTGATGGAAACTGAGGTCCGCTGCAATCTCGACCTGGCTTTCCAGGCTCCATTCCGGACCCGCTCCGAAGAGTGCAATCCGGCGCTTGGTATCAACAATGCCCCAGCGCTGATCGCTGAAACGTCTGGCGAAATGGGCGCCCAGAAACGGTACGACGTTGGCTTGAGGTTTGACCTGTGCCAGAAAACAATCATCTTGCAGGCGGGAAAAGCGCAACAGCCCGAGCAGGCGGTGTTTCTCCCTGGCCGTCCTGAAGGCCGCGCTCTGAAAGCGCTGTACCAGCGGGTCGCTCAGTTGATCAAGACAGGGTCTGCCTCTTTTCAGAGCCCGCCCGGTGATCTTGATCAGATCCGCTTCGATGCCTTGCCATTCACTGGAAAATGCGTAAGCGAGCTTATTGGGAAACTGTTTTCCTAATTTTTTACCAAGACCACTGACCACTTTATCCGCAAAGTCATAATCTGTGGCGATCTCCTGTTCCTGGCCAAAGAGACTGGACAGGGGCGACTCGGCAAGGTTTCTGACCTCACTCCATTGCGGATAAGTTTTCAACGCGTGGCCGAGTATACAGAGAAAACCGGGCAGGCTGCCATCATAACTTAAAATCATAACTCACCCGAAAGGGCCGAAGTATCGGCAGCAAGGGGAGGTGTGTTGAAATCCAGACTCAGCTGCCGTTCTGCCTGTGGCACGAGGGCGCAGCGCAAAGCTTCTTCGGACCTGAAAGCCGCTGGCATGCTATTCCCGTCATGGAGAAAATAGCGCGCTCGCTTCATCACCACGCCGAGCTTTTTCAGGTCGTCCAGGTGCAGGGTTGTCTGGCGCCTGGCACGGAGGATTTTAGTGCAGGAGCGAACGCCAAGCCCCGGTACCCGCAGTAACTCCTCTTTGCTGGCGCGGTTGACGTTGATCGGAAAATGCTCGAGGTGGCGAAGGGCCCAGGCCGCCTTCGGGTCAAGCTCTGCGTCAAGGAAGAGTTGTTGCGGAGCGAGTATTTCATCGACATCGAACTGATAATAGCGCAGCAGCCAATCCGCCTGATATAGCCGGTGTTCCCGTTTTAGTGGTGGGCTGTTGCCAATCACTGGGAGGCGCTTGTCACTGTTGACCGGGATATAGGCCGAATAGTAGACCCGCTGGAGCTGAGGAAGACGATACAGTTGGCCCACTTGGCGTAAAATAGTCCGATCATCTTCGGGGGTTGCGCCGATGATCATTTGTGTGCTCATGCCGATTCCTGGCGGGTTGGTCTTGGCCTTCTTAGTTTGGGGTTGATGCTTAAGGTAGCTGCCCTGCGCCTGATGAAAGACCTCCAGAATCTGCTGTTGTTCTTTTTCCGGTGCCAGCAACTGGAGGCTTTTTTTGCTCGGCAATTCGATGTTTGCACTGAGTCGGTCGGCGAGCAGGGTTCCGGCATGAACCAACTCGCGGCTACAACCAGGAATGACTTTCAGGTGAATATAACCGTGGAATCGATACTGATGACGCAATATTTTCAGAGTGCGCAACAATTCGAGCATGGTTGTATCAGGGTCTGAAAAAACCGCTGAACTGAGAAATAGCCCCTCAATATAATTGCGCCGATAAAATTCCATGGTCAAACCGGCCAGTTCTTCCGCGGAAAAGCTGACCCTGCGGTGGTCATTGGAGCGTCGGTTGGCACAATAGGCACAATCATACCGGCAGGCATTGCTGAGCAGGACTTTAAGCAGGGAAATGCAGCGCCCGTCGGCTGCCCAGGAATGGCAGATTCCACTGATATGCGTTGCCCCCGGGCCTTTTCCGCTACGGGTACTGCCGCAGGATGCGCAGGATGCATCATATTTGGCGGCACCACTTAAAATAGCCAATCTGGTCTGCAGGTCGGGGGGCATGACCAACGCAGGCAAGGGGCGATATGAACGAGACGATTTTGCCAACATGATGTCCCCTTTTTATCAATGCTCCAACCGTGGACATGGCTTTATCCAGCTGGACAGCGTTTTTAGTCCAAGAGTACCCGAGTTCCTGGATTGCAGGCTGTTCATAAGGTTTTCAGTCAATCCATGGTTGTGGCCCTGGCTGGTTTGATCTGAGTGCTATGTTGCCACGCCCTTGTGACAGAAAAAGTCACAATCCTGGCGGTATTTACAGAGCTTTTTTTTGATGCCGTCTCGGGTGACGCATGAACTCAACATAAAAAAGATTATCAGCCAGCTTTTGATCCCTTGGTACGGGTCATCAATGATTTGTCAACAAAGGAAAGGGGGGCTCTTTCGAACCCCCCTTAGTGTGATGTGAACAGAACAATGAGGACTATTTCGTTATTGTTCTGGTGTACGTTTGAGCTATCTAACCTCTTTCATTGTAATTGCCAATGCCCAGTTCTCGATCGCTCAGCTGGGAGTGACTGTTCATGTTGTGTTCGGCGTAGCTGTCGACTTTCAGGTTACCCGTGTCCCGGTCGGTAGTTTTTGCACCAACTTTGTGGATACCGACAGCTGAACTATTGTTGGTGAATTGTGCTCCGGCGAAGGCGATAGAAGAAAGAGCAAAAATACCCGCAACGGCTAATATCAAAGATTTCGTTTTCATATGTTATCTCCTTTTCTGGCCAGGCGTCATCGCCTGGGACGCAGACGAATTGTTTAAGTAACTAAAACAGTAATGTATTCCATGGCCAATTAAAACTGTGCTATTTTGCATTCTATATATTCCTTCCTGGAATGGATTGGACTATCGATGAATCCCTTTGAAGCAATGGAAATATTTACCCGGGTCGTTGTAACGGGCAGTTTTTCTGCGGTAGCGCGAGAGATGAATACCGGGCAGCCAAAAATTAGTAAGCAGATTGCCGCTCTTGAGGACCGGTTGGGTTCACGGTTGTTGAACCGGACGAGCAGGCACCTGACCCTGACTGAAGCAGGGCAAAGTTATTACGAGCATTGCCTCAATATCCTGAAGCAGGTGGCTGATGCCGAAGAGGAAGTGCAATCCTTTGCCACAAATCCTCGGGGCAGATTGCGGATCAGTGCTTCCGTTGCTTTCGGGCGGTTGCATCTTGCTCCCTACCTGTCGGAATTCCTTGAGCGCTATCCGCAGATTCAGCTGGACCTGTCTTTAAGCGATCATTTCGTTGACCTGATCGGGGCGAGGATCGATGTTGCCATCCGCATTGGAGCCTTGGCGGACTCGACCCTGGTTGCCCGGCGGCTTGGCAATGCACCGTTGGTTATTGTGGGGGCGCCCGGCTACTTCAGTCGCTATGGCTACCCCCAGCATCCCCACGAGCTCAGGAAACACAATTGCCTGGTTTATACTATCCAGGAGGGGGGGCATATCTGGCGGTTTAAGAAGAACAATCAGGAATTGGCCGTGCATGTCAAAGGAAACTGTCAGTCTGATAACACCGATGGCATTCGTGACGTGATTGTTGCGGGCACCGGGTTGGCGATGGTGCCAAGTTGGATGGTTTTAAAGGAGTTGGAAACCGGCCTGCTGGAAACGGTTCTGAACGATTATCTCCCCTGGTCGACACCGATCAACGCCATCTATCCCGTTAATAAATATGTCCCCCTCAAATTACGTTGTTTCGTCGATTTTTTGAAGGAGAAGTACCTGGAGCAGAATCTGTTTGAAAATCTTTAGCCGACGGCTTTTTAAAGCTGGATTGAGTCATAATCAGGGGGGGAAAGGGGGCACCGACCGACAGGGTTTGAAACAGATCAACGGACCACAATAGACTCTGCCGAAGGCAAAATATCGCGGCTAAGCAACCGTACAAAACAAAGCGGCGCAGCGGCAAGGGCTTTTATAAAAACAATTTATAGGCCGGATCGTTGCTCTCTTCTACAAAGTGGTAGCCGAGCCGATTGAGAAACTGTTGTAAGGCTGCTTCGTGGTTGTCGGGTATCTCGAGCCCGATGAGAACCCGGCCGAACTCACCGCCTTGGCTGCGGTAATGAAACAACGAAATATTCCAGTCTGCACCCATGTCTGCCAGAAAGCGGGACAGTGCTCCCGGCCTCTCCGGAAACCAGAACCGGAACAGCCGTTCCCGGTTCGCTTCTGCGGAACGACCGCCGATCATGTAGCGAAGGTGCGTTTTGGCCAATTCATTGTCGGTCAGGTCAATGGTCTGATAGCCTTCTTTATTGAGCCGTTCGATAAATTGTTTTTTTGTTTCATCGGCACCAACGGAGACTCCCATGAACAGTTGAGCCCGAGTCCGGTCAGCCAGACGGTAGTTGAATTCGGTAATATTCAGGGTATGCAGAATATTGTTGCAGAAATAACGCAGCGCACCCGGCTGTTCTGGAATGGTGACGGCAAGGAGGGATTCTTTCCCGGCGCCGGTCATGGTACGCTCCGAGACATAACGCAGGCGCTCGAAATTCATATTGGCACCGGAGTTAATAGCGACCAGGGTTTGTCCGTTGACGGAGTTGTTTTTGACATACTGTTTCAGCCCGGCGACGCCCAACGCCCCGGCGGGTTCAACGATCGAGCGGGTGGCCTGGTAAATCGATTTGATCGCACCACACAGTTCATCGGTGCTGACCCTGATGATGTCATCGACATATTTACGGCATAACTCATAGGTCAGCTTGCCGACCTGACGGACGGCAACGCCATCGGCAAATATGCCCACCGATTGTAGAGTGATCCGCTTGCCGGCACTGAGCGATTGATACATGGCATCGCTGTCGACAGGTTCGACACCGATGATTCTGGTCTCGGGGGAGAGGGCTTTTAAATAGGCGCCGATTCCGGAAATGAGGCCGCCGCCGCCGACGGGAACGAAGACGGCGTCCATTTTCTCCGGGCTTTGCCGCAACAATTCATAAGCGATGGTGCCCTGTCCGGCAATGACCTGTTTGTCGTCAAACGGGTGGATATAGGTCATCCCGGTTTCGTCCAATATTTGCGCGCAGCGCTCAGCGGCCTCGGAATAATTGTCACCGTAAAGCACAACTTCTGCACCATAGGATTTGACCGCGTCGATTTTGATTTGCGGCGTGGTCGCGGGCATCACGATAAGTGCCTTCAGGCCGAGTTTTTGCGCTGAAAAAGCAACACCTTGGGCATGGTTGCCGGCAGAAGCGGCAATCACGCCGCGGGCCTGTTCTTCCTTGGATAACTGGGCAATTTTGTTGTAGGCGCCGCGCAGCTTGAAGGAAAACACTGGCTGCAGGTCTTCCCGTTTCAAAAGGATGCGATTCTGCAGTTCGCGGGACAATTCGGTGGCTTCCTCCAATGGGGTTTCCACTGCCGCTTCATAGACCCTTGAGGTAAGGATGTGACGGATCATTTCCTGCATAGCCAGACCATTCCTTTATTCTGCGCGTTCTCGCAACGCTAACTGGTTTTCATCCGGAAACGGCTCTTTTCCGTTCTAGCAGTGTCAATCTGCGGGCTTATTTGTGCGGCGTAAAGAACTACGCCTCCGCATTCGCCCTTGATTTCCGTGTCACATCGAAAAACTACTCGTTGCCAATTTGAGAACTTTGACGATTGTTGCCTGTTTATTCCATCCCGACAAACAGTTTGATGTACTGTAAACGTTCGTGATCTTTGGGGGTGGAGCTCTTCGCCTGACTCAGCAGCCCGCGGAAGTCACAGAGTTTTTCATAACCCTGCCGCTGCATCCAGTCGCGCAGTCCTTGTTCGATCACCTTGATCTGCCCGGTTCCATTAATAAACAGGGTTGAGCAGAGCTGGACCACTTTCGCACCGGCGAGCAGCGCTTTAATGGCATCTTCACTCTGATGAATTCCGGTGGATGCCGCCAGATCGCAACCGGTTTTGCCGGCCAGAATCGACAGCCAGCGTAGAACTTCACTGATTTCGCTCGGTTTGCTGTAGGGGTTGCCGGGGACCAGCTTTTTGTTCTCAATATCGATATCGAGCTTGTAGAACCGGTTGAACAGGACCAGGCCGTCAGCACCTTTCCAGATGATGTCGCCAGGTTCTTTGTCCTTGCCAAGCCAACCGACGCTGTAAGCCGGAGCTTCTGCACGATCCCGGGTCAGCCGGTCGGCAAAATTGGCAAAGTTGGTGAAATAGGGACCAACCTTCATAGCGACCGGAATGCTGACCTGCTGTTTGACCTGATAGAGGATTTTAAGATAGCTGTCGACGATGTCCAGACCCGGTTGTTGCGGATCGGTCGGCATCAGACTGGCATTAAGTTCGATACCATCCGCTCCGGCGGCTTCGAGTTTTTTGGCATATCCGGCCCAGCTTTCCCCGGAAACACAGTTAAGGCTGGCAATGATTGGCACATTGACCGCATTTTTGGCTTCTTTAAGCAGCTCCAGGTATTGCCGGGGGCCAAGCTCCGCACCGTATCCCTGCAGGTACTGGTAGGCCTCTCCGTAACCGGAATATTCTTCAGCATGACTGCTGAGCTGGTTGGTTTCCGCGATGATCTGCTCTTCAAAGAGAGACTTCAGAATGATGGCACCGGCACCGGCTTCAGCGCAGTCGCGAATCCCGGAAAGAGATCCCGTTTTGCTACTGCTGGCAACAATAATCGGGGATTTGAGGGGAATTCCCATATAGCTTGTTGAAATATCAATCATGTGATTTCTCCTTATGGCCTTGTTGTCAACTTGGACAATACTCGAAACGATAAATAAAAACCCGTAACAGGATAGGAATGTTATACTTTGCCCACTATGAAAAAGTTACACGTATTCAGTTTCTGGGATCGATTGCAGGCAGGGCTGCTTAAAGAGATTCTTGCTGGCGAAGGTATTGCGTGCATTTTGCGGAACGATCAGCTGTCCTCAGCGTTAGGCGAGATTCCATTTAACGAATGTTCTCCGGAACTCTGGGTTATCGATGATGAAACGTATCCTCGAGCCAAGCTGTTACTCACCGGTTGGTTGAAAAACGATAATACTAACGGCGAACCCTGGGTCTGCCCGCACTGCGGAGAGCATTGTCTGCCCCATTTTGGTGCCTGCTGGTCTTGTGGAACCGAACGCGAGTAAATACATAGCATAACAATTATTTCTTGACCAGAAATTGCGTCATTCAGGCCGCTTTTTTTGCTTGCCGTTGCTTTCAATGACCTGACAGGCTTTTCCGGTCGGCAGCACCGCCAAGCTCGATCCCTGCTGGTTGGCGGGCAGGGGCCGCAAAGATTCTTATGCAGCTATTGTTCTTGACCTGATTTGCCGTGATTCTCTAACATGCGCGTCTGCAACCTTTTGACAATGGAGATTTCTGTGAAGATGCGTATCATAATCGATTCAATGGTTTGTTGCGGCAGTTCCGAATGTATCAAGGCCTGTCCGGAAAAGGCGATAGTCCTGCACGATGGCAAAGCTGTTCTTGATGAAGCTAAATGTGATCTGGACGGCATCTGCATTCCAGCCTGTCCCCAAGGGGCTATCGGCTTTTTGGAAAACTGAGCTGGTCGGTTGCTTGCCGGCTTTTTTGCCGAGTGAGTCTCTTGTCGTCAGCAACTTGTCTGTAAAGGAACCAGACCCATGATTTTATCCGGCCAGGAAATTGAAAAAAGAATCGGCGGGGATATCGTGATTGACCCCTACGATCCTTCCCGATTGAACCCGAACAGTTATAATCTGGCCCTGCATGATGAGCTTCTCGTTTATGACGAGCCGGTTCTTGATATGAAGAAGAATAACCTTCACCACTCAATCAGGATTCCTGCCGAAGGGCTGGTCCTTGAGCCGCACCGGCTTTATCTGGGGAGAACGGTTGAGTACACGGAGACTTCAGGATTGGTTCCCATGTTGGAAGGACGTTCTTCGGTAGGTCGCTTGGGGCTTTTTGTGCATGTCACCGCAGGGTTTGGAGATGTGGGGTTCAGGGGGTTTTGGACCTTGGAGATTTTTTGCGTACAACCGATCCGGATTTATGCCGGAGTGCAGATCTGTCAGATCTATTATCATTCCATTGAAGGAGCGTACGCCAACTATAGCAGTGGAAAATACCAGAATAATTCGGGGATCCAGCCCAGTCTGCTGTACCGGGATTATCTTGAAAAATGATCGTCTGCGCGGCCGTTAAGGCGGTCTCTTGAGCGCTGCCACAAGTAGAGTAACAGCAGTATAAAATTTTGTTTTGGAAAAAAAATAAGTTTTGTCAAGCGGGAAGGCTGTTTTGATGAGCCGCTGGCGTTCTGAATTTTCGTGCCATTTCTTTGAAATTGTTGAGCTTTTCTCCCGGCTTTTGGCTGGAGGGGTAAAGTGCCTGTTTTATTATCCGTAAACCATTGTTTTATATAGGTTTTCTTCCCAGAAAAAGATTGACTTGATCTCCTTCGGTGTAAGATAAGGAAATATATATCATGTAGGGTACTCTTGAACGCTGCATGTTTTTTATTTATTCCTGAAAGGAGAGCAGATTATGGGAGCATATCATCAGCACGTGGCTGTTCCATGCCGCTGTGGTGGACAGGCAAAAATTTTCGGGCCGAGCAGTTTCGCACCGTCCAGTCATTGGGGAATCTATTGTTCCAAAGACAATTGCGAAAAAATGGCTGTTGCCGACTCCATGGAAGATGCGATCGATCGTTGGAATGAAGAGCAGGCCTTGGAAGCTTACGCTCTTTGATCCAGCTTTAATTGTTGATACAGTTCAAATATGTGAAAAAGCGGTCATGCAGGCCGCTTTTTTTTTGTCCCTCCTCGCCTTTCTGCTCTTTATAAATCATGCTATTGTTTCACTCTCGGTGCTGGGTTGATGGGACTGCCGAGTCATGAATAAACTTCAAAATGGGACTTAAATATGATGAAAATTGATGAAAATTCTCCTGCGACAATATATCTGCACGACTACCGGTCGCCGGCCTTTCTGGTCGAAAAGATCGAACTTGATTTCGATATGCACGAATCCGCAACCCTGGTTTCCTCAAAAATTCAATTTTATCTCAACCCTGACCGGGAGGGGCGGTTGGAGCCATTGTCTCTGCATGGGGAGGCGCTGCAATTGTTAGCTGTTGCCATAGATGGCGAGCCCCTTGCCGCTGGCGAGTACGTCATGACTGATGAAGGGTTGGATATCCCGGTGGTCCCGAACCGGTTTGTGCTTGAGGTCAAAACTCAAATCGACCCGGTTCATAATACCTCCCTCGAAGGCCTTTACCTTTCCAATGGCAACTTTTGCACCCAGTGTGAGGCGCAGGGTTTTCGTAAGATAACCTATTATCCTGATCGCCCCGATGTCCTGGCCCGCTTTCGGGTGAGGGTCGAGGCTGATCAGCGTTACCCGGTTCTGCTCAGCAATGGGAACCTGGTCGAGCAGGGCAAGCTTGGTAACGAGCGCCATTTTGCTGTCTGGGACGATCCCTTTCGCAAGCCAAGTTACCTTTTTGCCCTGGTGGCCGGAGACCTGGTCTGTCTGGAGGATCATTATCAGACCGGTTCCGGGCGTGACGTCCTGTTGCAGATTTACGTTGAGGCCCGTAACCAGAACTACTGTGAGCATGCCATGCGGTCGCTGCAACAAGCGATGCGTTGGGATGAAGAGGTCTATGGTCTGGAATATGATCTCAATCGTTACATGATTGTTGCCGTTGACGACTTCAATATGGGGGCCATGGAAAATAAAGGGTTGAACGTCTTTAATTCCAAATATGTTCTGGCTCATCCGGATACGGCAACGGATAGCGATTATCTGGGTGTTGAATCCGTCATCGGGCATGAGTATTTTCATAACTGGACCGGGAATCGTGTGACGTGTCGGGACTGGTTCCAGCTGAGCTTGAAGGAAGGGTTAACGGTTTTTCGTGATCAGCAGTTTTCCGCCGATCTGAATTCGGCTGCCGTTAAGAGGATTGATGACGTCAGGGTGCTGCGGCAATTCCAGTTTCCTGAAGATGCCGGCCCCATGGCTCATCCGGTGCGGCCTTCCTCCTATGTGGAAATCAATAATTTTTATACCGCTACGGTTTATAATAAGGGGGCCGAAGTCATCCGGATGATGGCGACCCTGCTCGGGCGGGAACGTTTCATTGCCGGGGTGAGACTTTATCTGGAGAGGTATGACGGGCAGGCCGCCACTTGTGACGATTTTGTCGCTGTCATGGAGGAGGCCGGAAAAACCGATCTGTCAACCTTCAAGCGTTGGTATCGGCAGTCCGGGACACCAAAAATTCATTTTGAACAGGATTATGACCCCCTTGCCCGGACTTTCCGGCTACGGGTCTCGCAAAGTTGCCCGGCAACACCGGGACAGCCGGATAAGGAACCCTTTCTCATCCCCCTGGCCGTTGGACTGCTCGACGAGTCCGGCAATGACCTCCCGCTGCGGCTGGAAGGCGAACCTGCCGCTGGTGACGGGACTCGGGTTCTTGAACTGCAGGAATCCACCCAGGAATACTGTTTCCAGGATATTCCATGTCGACCGGTTGTCTCGTTATTGCGCGGGTTCTCAGCTCCGGTGCAAATGACGACCGTTGTTGATGCGGAAGACCTGGCTTTTCAGCTGGTTCATGACAGCGATCCTTTTAATCGCTGGGAGGCCGGGCAGAAATTGGCGGTCAGTGAACTGCTCCGTAATTATCGTGAGCTTGCACCCGGCCGGGATTTTTCTTTGAGCCCTGTTTTTATGGAAGCCTGGCGAAGGGCGCTGGCTGACCGGTCGACTGATCGCAGCTTTTTGACGCAATTACTGACTCTGCCGAGCGAACAGTATCTGGCCGACCAGCTGGACGAATTCGATCCGCAGCAAATCCATGGGGTGAGGATGGCTGCCTATCGTGCCCTGGTCGGTGCAAACGAAGACCTGCTCAAGGAGCGCTATGCTGAGGCGGCTGACCCGGGTAGAGGATATCGCCTTGCCCCCGAATCCGTCGGCAGGCGCGCGTTGGCCAATTTCTGCCTGACTCAACTGTTGCAGCTGCCCAGCCCGGAAAAAATCGCTCTGGGCCTGGTCCAATATCATGAAGCCCGTAATATGACCGATCGGTTGGCTGCTTTTACCGCTCTGATCAATACGGATATCGATGAACGCGATGAACTGCTAGATGATTTTTATCGTCAATGGCAAGCGCATCCTCTGCTGGTCGACAAATGGTTCAGCCTGCAGGCGCTGGCCCCTCGGGAACAGACCTTTGCAGAGGTAAAGCGACTTTTGGGGCATCCGAAATTCAACCCTGCCAACCCGAACCGGGTTCGTTCTTTGCTGGGGGCGTTTGCACAGAATATGCTTGCCTTTCACCAGCCGGACGGTAGCGGTTATCAGCTGCTGCGGGAGCGGATTTTGCTGCTGGATCAGAACAATGCCCAGCTGTCGGCCCGCCTGGCCGGTCCTTTTACCCGCTGGCAGCGGCTTGAACCGATCCGTCGTCAAGCGATGAAGAAGGAACTTGAGATCATGCAAAAGTCGCGTTTATCACGGGATCTCTATGAAATCGTTAACAAGAGCCTGTAACGCTGGCGAACTTGAAATTTTTTGTTAAGGCGTCCTTCGGCTGCGCTCTTGAGGTATCTTTCGAGGTGAGGAACAATGATTTTGCCAAATTATACGATTGTTGGCTGCGGTGATATCGGCCTGAGAGTGGCGCGTGAGTTGATCAGTGCCGGTCATCGGGTTCAAGCGACCGCACATTTTGCAGAAAGGGGGGCTGCCCTTGAGCAAGAGGGCATCCGCCCTATTGTGGCTAATTTTGACTACCAGGATGAGGTTCCTGAACTTCTCGTGCACGGACATGGGATCTTTTATTTTTTGCCTCCCCAGGGTGGGGGGAGCAGCGATTACCGCATGGTTAATTTTTGTCGTCGTTTGTCTGTCGATAACTGTCCCAGCAAGCTGGTCTATATCAGTACCAGCGGAGTTTATGGAGATTGCGGCGGACAACTGGTCACTGAAGAAACTCCGCTTAATCCGTTGACCAGCCGGGCAAAACGCCGGGTGAGTGCAGAAACCCAGCTTGGCGAGGCCGCTTCCAGGCTCGGTTTCGAATTGGTTATTTTGCGGGTGACCGGGATTTACGGTCCCGGGCGCCTCCCTTTTGCCCAGTTGCAGAAAGGCCATCAGGTTTTGCGCCCGGAAGAGTCTCCACTGACCAATCGTATCCATAGTCTTGATCTTGTCCGGATCTGTCTGGCCGCCATGGAGCGTGGGAAGCAGGGGGATGTTTTTAATGTCTGTGACGGACATCCAAGCAGCATGAGCGAGTATTTTACCCAGGTTGCCGAGACTTTCGGGTTCCCGGTGCCGGAGCAATTGACTATGGCTGAAGCTGAGCGGGTGATGAATCCGCTCACCCTCTCTTTTCTGAAGGAATCCCGCCGGATGTCAAACCGTAAAATGTTGGCCGAACTGCAGATTGAGCTGGCCTATCCGGACCTTGCGAGCGGATTACCGGCCTGTGAGGTCGACTTATGATCAGGCAGGTTGGTACTGCAGTTGTCAAGCCGGTCGCCGGTTTTACCCGTGGCTTCGGTTATCCGGCCAAAGCGGCCAGACTGTTTATGCGCAAACCCGGCTTAATAAGATTTTTGGTCATTCCTTTTTTCATCAACCTGCTGGTTTTTTCAAGTGCCGTCTATTACGGCCTCGATCTTTTCCAGCAGGTGCTGCAGACTTATGCGCCCCAGACCGAGGTCTGGTACGGAATGATTCTGTATTATCTGGCCTGGGTGGTCGCTTTGTTGTTAACGACGGTGATGGTTTTTTTCTCTTTTACCGTCGTCGGCAACCTGATCGCATCTCCTTTTAACGAACTGTTGTCGGAGCGGACCGAGAATCTGGTGCTGGGGGAACCCCCTCAGGAAGGATTCAGTGTGCGGCGTTTTCTGGTCGAATCAGGGTCGGCCTTTATCGCTGAATTGAAGAAAATGGCTCTGTTCCTTGGCTGTATGCTGCTGCTGTTCCTGCTCAACTTCATCCCTGGGATCGGCTCGCTGATTTATGCTGTCCTGGCGCCCTTGTTGACCCTGTTTTTTCTGGCCGTGGAATATATGGCCTTTGTTTTGATGCGCAAGCAACTCAGCTTTGCAGATCAGCGACGCTATGTTTTTAGACATCCCATGTTGATGGGAGGTTTTGCCTGCAGCGTGTTTTGCCTGCTGGCTATTCCTTTTTTGCAGTTCTTTTGTATCCCTCTGGCCGTAGTTGGTGCCACCCTGCTTTGGTGCGATTTCCCAGGGGAGGAAGAATCACGCTTCTCGCAGACGCGCTAATAGTTTCATTCGGTCATTCCGCTTTGGCATGCGCAAGGGTGGGCGGATGGAGGTTTGTTGGCCATTTGAAAATGAAATATTTGACGTAATTTTCTATTGTTAGGGTGGTGTAAGATTTTTATGAGCGGAAGATGATTCGACGGTTGCCGTGCCTTTTAATCTGGGCTAGACTGTCACCTGTCGAAAGAATTTATTTTTATCATGATTCTGTATAAAGCATTGGTTGGCTAAGCACAATTGTGAATAGCTGAGGCTTGGTGGTGTTAGGGGGGGCGCGAAGGCCTGAAGCTGGTTACAAGGTCCCGAAAATTAAAGTATCGCCATAGGGCGGTCATTTGTGGCGCCATCTATCTTGGGATATAAAACATTGAGGGAGATTTCTGTCCGATGAGCGAACCTGGAAAGACAAAGTTTCAAGTTGATTTGCGGCGACACCTGCGTGAAAACTATGTACATGAGAGTCTGACCCACCTGATTTGCGAGATCGCAGAAGCTTCCAAATATATCATCAATTCCATTAGAACCGGCGATCTTGGGGTGGCGGGGACGTCAAATCTTTATGGTGAAGAGCAGCTGGCTCTGGATGTTCTTGCCGACCGTATCCTGCGTAAACGCCTGGATCATTCACGTGTTGTCGCTAACATGATGTCGGAAGAAATGGATGAAATCATTCCCATCTCTCCTGACTGTGAAGGCAAATATTCGGTTGCCTTCGATCCCTTGGACGGCTCCTCCCTGGTTGATGTCAATCTCGCTGTCGGCACAATTGTTTCGATTTATGAGGGCTGCGATTTGCTGCAGCCCGGTCGTAACCAGGCTGCAGCGATGTATATCCTGTATGGACCGCGGACGACGCTGGTTTACAGTGTCGGTAAAGGTGTGCATGAGTTTGGCATGAACAACCTCATGGAATATACCCTGCTGCGTGAGAATATCACCATAGAGCCCGAAGGAAATCTTTATGCTCCCGGCGGTATGAGGAATCTGTATACCAGTGGTGTCGAAGCCTTTGTCTCCACTCTGGAAAAAAGAGGCGTCAAGTTGCGTTACAGTGGCGGCTTTGTCCCTGATATCAACCAGGTGCTGCTAAAAGGGAAAGGCATTTTCTTTTATCCTCATCTCAAAAATCAACCCAAAGGCAAATTGCGCCTGTTGTTTGAGCTCAATCCAATGGCGTTCCTGATCGAACAGGCCGGTGGCGCCGCATCCAACGGTCGCCAGCGAATTCTCGACCTGCAGGCCGAGCAAATTCACGAGCGTTCGCCAGTATTTATCGGTTGTAAAAAAGATGTCGCCATGGCTGAGGAGTTTATTCGTAAGCACGAAATTGAAAACAGTCCAGGAGTGCCCAAAAAGGTGACATCCAAAGAACCTCAGCCCGCCTGATCCAGGTGGCTGTTGAACGGACCGTTCGGCCGTTTTTCAAGTATGGCCGGGAAAAGTGTTCCTTTTCCCGGCTTCATTACATCAATTAATTCAGAAAACCGTCCTTGTTTCTGAGTGGTATCCGCACACTTGACAGGCTGATGAATCGTAGCCTGCTGAGCTAACTACGCCGGGTCAACAGACGGTTGAAGCTGCATGAAAAGGGGGGATGCAGCTGTTGAATATTGCCTTTGTCGCGACTGTTTTCGGGCTTGCCCTAGCTCCGTTGGGGACATTCGGCCTACCGTTTGGCGGGCTGGTGCTGCTGGTGGCGGTCCCCTATCTGACCTGGAAACGCGGGAATTCTCATCCGCTTGTTCTGTTTTTTCTATTCTTCCTACTTGCCAATTTACGTTATCCACTTGCCTTTCCAGACCGGCAGGATGTCGATGAGATTGAGGCTCTGAATAAACGGGTCGTGGTGACCGCGACTGTGACTCAGGTCGAATCTCTTGCTGACGGCCGAACCCGGGCGGATTTGAGGGTGACCGGGGTGTCGCTGCGAGACGAAGCCCTTCCGTTGTCAGCACCCTTTCAGATCCGCCTGTATATAGGTGCGGGAAACATTTTCCTGCTGCCCGGCGATGAGATCCGACTACGCAGTCGGCTGCGGAAGCCGCGTCTATTTGGTACTCCCGGAGAATTCAACTGGCCACGACAATTGGCTGGGCAGGGGATTGCCATGACTGCCTGGATAAAACATACCGATGAAATCGAAGTCCTTGGGAACAAAACAAACTCATTGCTACGGTGTCTCTACGCTTGGAAGGGCAGGGTGGCTACGCTCATCACCTCAATCATGCCGACCGCTGATGCCGCTCTGGTGCGCTCTCTTGTCCTTGGGGAAGGGCGGGTGATGCCCGACCAGGAGCGTGATGTCCTGGCCAGCGCCGGGATCAGTCATCTCTTCGCCATTTCGGGGTTGCACCTGGGATTGATCGGCTGGGGCTTGTTTTCCCTTTTCTCGCGCCTTTACCACTCGTCCCCCCGACTTCTTTCCTGGCGTCCTCCACAGCGGGTTCTGCCTTATTTTCTGGTACCGATTTTGTTTGGCTATCTTATGTTGACCGGGGATGCGGTGGCAACTCGCCGGGCTTTCGCTCTGGTCGTGCTGGGCGCAACGTTTTTGTCCATGCGCTATCATATCAACGCATTGCAGTTGCTGGTTTCGTTGGCATTTTTGTCATTGTTGTTGAACCCGCTACTGCTGTGGCAAGCCGGTTGGCAATTGTCTTTTGCCGGCGCCGCCGGAATTGTCTTCTGGCATCCTCGGTTTTCTAAGCTCTGCAAAGGACGGTCTGTCCTTCTGCGCTATCCTGTGCAACTGCTTATGGTGACGGGTGCTGCGACCCTTGCAACCTTGCCCCTGGTTTTGCTCAATTTTCACCTTTTGGCTCCGGCAGGCCTCCCGGCCAATCTGGTTGCCGTTCCCATGGTTGCATTGCTCGCTCTTCCCATCGGATTGCTGGGGATGGCGGTGCTGCCCTTTTGCCAACCCGTTGCCGAGCAGTTATTTATTTTTGACGGTTTTATTCTTAATGTGCTGGTCCGTTTTTCAGAGTGGTTGATCGCTCTGCCGGGATTGGGCAGCCATATGGTTTTCCTTTCTCGTTTGCAGTATTTGAGTATTGGCCTGCTGGTGGCTGCGCTCTGTAGCGTGGCTACACAGCCTGCCCGAAAAACACTGCTGCTATCGGTCGCTCTGCTCTCTTTTGCAATGGGGCTTTGGCTGGTTCAAAGGGGCGGCAGTGCGGCTCCATTAACCATCACTATGTTCAGTGTCGGGCAAGGTGAATCTCTGCTGCTTCAGAACGATCATGGTCAGACCGTGCTGATTGATGGCGGCGGGTTGTACAGTGAGCGGTTTGATGTTGGCGAACGGCTGGTGGCGCCGGCTTTGGCAGAACTTGGTGTTAATCGGCTGGATGCGATTGTCTTAACCCATGATCATCCTGATCATCGCAAAGGACTGGAGTTTGTTCTTGACCATTTCAAGGTCGGTGAAGTGTGGGCCGCCAAGCCCTTGGCAAACCTGAATGCAGCTTTTGCTGCTGCGGTGCAGCGCAACGGTGGGGTGTTCCGTGTTGCTGAGTCGGGTTGGTCAGAGTTGCCTTTTGGGCTGGGGACGCCCTTGCGAGTTTTTTCGCCGGCGATCGGTCGGCTCTCGGAAAATGATTCGTCACTGGTTGTTTTCTGCGGGTTGAATCCCGATAATGGACTTTTATTGACCGGCGATCTGGAAGCAAAAGGGGTTGGGATTCTCTTGCAGGAAGAATTCGGGCCGGTATCGCTGTTGAAGCTTCCTCACCATGGCAGCAGGCACTCCGCGACCCGGCAATTGATTGCCCGCTTTCGGCCAGCCGCTTGCTTCGTTTCGGCGGGGTTTCGAAATAGCTATCATCTTCCCGCACAGTCTTTGGTGAACTATTTGGAAGAGGAGGGGATTCCTCTGTTCAGAACTGATTTACAGGGGACGGTTCGGGCTTCTTTTGCCTCTGATGGGTGGCATTTCAGCCTCTGGGAGAATGGGCTTTTCCGTTGACAATCGGAATGAATTGCTGATAAAAAACTCTTATTATTATAGGAGACTTATGATTTCGGTCCAATCGAATATTCTGATTGTCGACGACGAGCTTTTTTTTAGAAAATTGTATCGCGATATCCTGCTGGATGGAGATTACCGCGTTACTGTTTGCTCCGGCGGCGATGAAGCAATCAGGAAAATCCGCCAGGAACAGTTCGACCTGATTCTGACCGATATGGTCATGCCGGGAAAGGACGGCTTGGATATCCTGCGCTACGCACGAACCCTGCCTAATCCTCCGGATGTCATTCTGGTGACCGGTCATGCCAGCCTTGAATCGGCGATTGATGCGCTGAAAAACGGAGCGCGCGACTATCTGGTTAAACCGTTTAATCCGGAAGAGCTGCGGCATCTGGTCGAAACCTGTCTTGAGCAGCGCCGGCTGCTAACGGAAAATGATCAATTGCGTCGGCAGGTGCAATTATTTCAGAATGCGCAGACCCTTTCATCTTTGATCGCTCTGGAAGATTTGTTGTCGCAATCCCTGGATATTCTGATGCGTGAAACCGGAGCGACTGTTGGCTGTGCAGTCAGGATCAATCCAGGTAATATTCCTGCGGTGATTGATTTGCGAAATACCGCTGAGCTGGAAACACTGCGCGCCATAGAGGCATTGCTACCTGAAATTACTGAACAGCGTTCCTTTTTTCAACCTTCCAGGGAGTTCACGCAACATGCCCCCATGGGAAACTGGAGCTTGGAAGAGTTATGGCTTCTGCCGTTGCGGGATGATGGGCAGCTGAAGGCGGTCATTGCTTTGTGCGGTCAACCTGCCGCTTTTGATAAAAGCCTCACCGAAGCAGATCTGCGTTATTTGTGCGACCAGATCGTCCTCGGTTTTGCCAACTCCTGTCGCTACCAAAGTGCACAACAGTTAATGTATACCGACGATTTGACCGGGCTCTATAATCATCGCTATTTGCAGGTTGCTTTGAATCAGGAAATCAGGAGGTCCCAGCGCTATGGGCTGGAGTTCTCCCTCTTGTTTCTCGACCTGGATCGTTTTAAAGAGATCAATGATCAGCATGGTCATCTTGCCGGCAGTGCCGCCTTGAAAGAAGTCGGAACATTGTTGCACGACTGTGTCAGGGAAGCAGATACGCTTTTTCGCTTTGGCGGAGATGAGTTCGCCGCCATTCTGGTCGAAGCTGATGCGGGAACCGCACGGATTGTCGCTGAGCGTGTGCGTAAAGCGATCGAAAACCATGCCTTTCTTGAAGATCGTGGCCTGCGCAGTTTCGTCACGGTGACAGCAGGGTTTGCGACATTCCCTTCTGACGCGACGGACCACGAGTTATTGCTGAATCTGGCTGACCGGGCTATGTACGCCGGTAAGAGTATGCGCAACATAATCTGCAGTGTTGCCGATATCCCGGATAGAAATTGACCTTGTTGCTTTGCCACTGGTTTCACCCCACCAATCTCGGGGGGATTTGGGCCCTCATCGCTGAAGAAAAAAGCACAAATTTCTGCAAGACCTCTTTCCGCACGCCTTAAAATAAGGTATCTTTCCAAGCTTGTGTAGTCCGCTTGGCATTTTGCATTTGACAGACATTTTTCTTTAAGAACAACACAAGGATATTATTTTGACTATTTCTGCTATCAAAGGAATGAATGACATTCTGCCGGGAGAGGTTGAAACATGGCAATTTCTTGAGCAGAGTGCCCGTGAAATATTTGAAATTTACGGATTTTCGGAGATTCGGACTCCGGTTCCCGAAAAAACCGAACTGTTTTGCCGTTCAATCGGGGAGACAACGGATATTGTTGAAAAGGAAATGTACACCTTTGCCGACAAAAGCCAGAACTCCATGACCCTACGCCCCGAGGGCACGGCGCCGGTGATGCGTGCTCTGATTCAGAATCGGCTTTATAATCAGGATTCGGTCACCAAGCTTTATTATCTGGGGCCGATGTTCCGTTATGAGCGTCCGCAAAAGGGGCGCTATCGCCAGTTCCATCAACTGGGCGCCGAGGTTTTGGGTGTTGAAGACCCCAAAATAGACACTCAGGTTCTGGCAATGCTGCATCACTATTTCAGGTCTATCGGAATTGACAGTGTTTCTCTGCAGATCAATTCCCTGGGTTGCCCGCAGTGCAGGCCCGCTTACCGGGAGATACTGGTGGCTTACCTGGAGTCGCGACTGGCCGCGCTGTGTCCGGAATGTCAAAGGCGTTACCTGGTTAATCCTCTGCGGGTGCTGGATTGTAAAGTTCCCGGTTGTCGGGAAGCGACTACGGATGCGCCAGCAATGATCGAACATCTCTGTGCGGATTGTGAAACACATTTTTCGCAGGTGCAAAAACATCTTGTTGCTCTGGAGATTCCTTTTGAAGTCAATTCCCGGATGGTGCGTGGGCTTGACTATTATGTCCGTACGACCTTTGAACTGGTGACCGACCAGTTGGGCTCCCAGAATGCCGTTGCTGCAGGGGGACGTTATGACGGCCTGGTCGAAGGGCTTGGCGGCCCGGCTTTGCCGGGGATCGGTTTTGCCATTGGTCTTGAGCGCCTGGTCCTGCTTAAGGGGAGCGAGAAAATTGCACCACGAGTTCCGGTTGTTTTTATTGCCGCCCTTGGCGATGCCGCGGTCGATCCGGCTTTTGTGTTGATGTCGCAATTGCAGGCAGCCGGGGTGCGCGCCGAGATGGATTATCAGAGCAAGAGCCTTAAAGCACAGTTGCGCAGAGCGAATAAGTTGAATGCCAGGTATTCCCTGGTACTCGGAGATGAAGAAATTGCCTCCGGGCAGGCTCAACTTAAAAATATGGCGGATGGGACACAGACTCCGGTCTCCTTAGCCGGGCTGGTCGACCTGTTGGTGGAAAAAAACAGCTAGTTACAGACTTCATTCTTGACCACTGTCGATAGCGGTTCATATAATTTTTTAGCGTGCTTTAAAAAAGCACATATACTTAGGTTCGGAGGAACATTTTGAACGATAAACTTGGTGACTGGAAAAGATCTCATCGTTGTGGTGAACTGACGGCTGAACATGTCGGCCAGGATGTTTGTGTCATGGGATGGGTGCAACGGCGTCGCGATCATGGCGGTTTGATCTTCATTGATCTGCGTGATCGGACGGGCATAGTTCAGCTTGCCCTCGACCCTGATCGGGACTCCGCTTCCCATGAAAAAGCCGAGCAGGTTCGTAACGAGTTTGTCATTGCCGCTCGTGGGAAAGTTTCACCGCGGCCGGAAGGCACGGTCAACCCCAAGATGAAAACTGGAGAGGTCGAAATTGAGATTACCGAACTGTTAATTCTCAATCGTTCTGAGACCCCGCCTTTTATGCTCGACGAATATACTGATGTTGCAGAGATTATTCGTTTGAAATATCGCTTTTTGGATTTGCGCCGACCAGCGTTGCAGAACAACCTGATGATGCGCCACCTGGTTGCCAAAACCGTTCGCAATTATCTTGACGGTCAAGGTTTCCTCGAAATTGAAACGCCGGTTCTGACCAAGAGTACTCCTGAAGGAGCTCGTGATTATCTGGTGCCGAGTCGAGTCAATCTTGGAAAATTTTACGCTCTGCCCCAGTCTCCTCAGCTGTTTAAGCAGCTGTTGATGGTGGCGGGTTTTGACCGTTATTTTCAGATCGTCAAATGTTTTCGCGACGAAGATCTTCGGGCGGACCGCCAGCCTGAATTTACTCAGATTGATTGCGAGATGAGCTTTGTCAAGCGCGACGATGTGATGACTGTCATGGAAGGCATGGTGTCTGAAATTTTCCAAGCCGCTATTGGCGTCAAGGTCAGCCTGCCGATCGCACGGTTGTCTTATGCTGAAGCACTGCACCGTTTCGGAGTCGATAACCCGGATTTGCGCTTCGGGCTCGAATTGGTGGATATCACGGCACAGGTTGCCGGTTCACAGTTTAAGGTTTTTGCCGATGTCGCCGCCAACCAGGGGCTGGTTAAAGCGCTTAATGCCAAAGGGTGTGCACGATTCTCCCGGAAAGAACTCGATGACCTGACCGATTTCGCTAAGATCTATGGCGCTAAAGGCTTGGCCTGGGTCAAAGTGACCGAGGATGGCTGGCAGTCACCGATTGCTAAATTTTTTACCGTCGAAGAGCTTGCCTCTTTGAACGCTGCGCTGGAAGCCGAAGTCGGTGACCTGTTGTTGTTCATGGCCGATACTCCAGCAATTGCCAACGAGGCCCTTGGCCGGTTGCGTGGACATCTGGGGCAGAAACTCGGCCTGGCCAGCAAGGAAGATTATAAATTTGTCTGGATAACCGATTTTCCGCTTCTTGAATGGGATGCTGAAGAGCAACGTCATGTTGCCGTTCACCATCCTTTTACTGCGCCGCTTGAAGAGGATATCCCGCTGCTTGACAGCGATCCGGGCAAAGCCCGTGCGCAAGCTTATGATCTGGTCCTTAACGGGTCGGAAGTTGGCGGGGGGAGTGTCAGGATCCATGATCAGGCAGTGCAGTCGAGAATGTTTGACCTGCTGGGGATCGGTGAAGAAGAGGCCCGGGAAAAATTCGGGTTCCTGCTGGATGCCTTGAGCTTTGGAGCTCCACCGCATGGCGGGATCGCCTTTGGTCTGGATCGGCTGATGATGATCCTGACCGGCGCCGATTCTATTCGCGATGTTATCGCGTTTCCCAAAACCCAGAAGGCAACCTGTCTGTTATCAGATGCGCCCAATGAGGTTGCGGAGAAACAGCTTCGCGAATTGGGGATTCGCCTGCGTACCAAGCAGAACGGATGAATCCTAAAGCTCGGATGCCAGGACAGAGATGACATGCAGATGTTAAAACCTCTGTTGCCGATATTTATGTTGATCATGCTTGTCATCGGAGGTTGTGCAAGACCTCCGCTTGACAGGCTTGAAGATGTCAGGAGCATTGTTGCCCATGCCTATGCTTCAGGTGCAGCTGAGTATGCGCCTGGAGAGTATCAACTGGCCAGCAGTGCTCTGCAGGCGGCTGAACAGCAACTGAAAGACAAGGATTATCGACGAGCGCAAAGAACGCTGGATTTGGCTCAGCGCTATTCTGCAGAAGCGTTGAGCTTGACTATTGACATCAAAAAAAAATTAACCCAAGAACAGACGCGGATTGCCGAACAGAAACGTCTTGAACAGATTGAGCGTGAACGGCAGCTTGAAGAAGAGCGGCAACGGCGCATAGCGCAGGAACTAGCTCTTAAAAAACAGCAGGAAATTGAAGAGCGCAAACGCAAAGAGGCCGAAGCACGTAAAGAAAAGCTCAAGACCGCGATCGTTGAGAAGAAAAAAGAGCCTGAACCAGTTCCGGAAAAGCCTGAGCTGTTGGATGAAGTGGAAGTGCAAGTTGGTGAGACCTTGGCAACGATTGCTGCCAAACCCGAGGTTTATGATGACCCATTGCTCTGGCCATTGATTTACAAAGCAAATCGTGACCAAATTAAAGATCCCAAGGAAATTTTTGTTGGCCAGGACCTAACGATTCCACGGGATAAAACAAAAGAAGAAATCGACGCTGCTCGACAGGAGGCACGGGCTCTAAATTTATTCTGATCTAGCCGGATTTCTGCCCCTTTTTGAAAGTATGCTTCATTTTTGAAATAAAAGTTTTTTCAAATTAAAGGCTTTTCCGGGTAGATATTTCTTTGGTTATTTTCAAAAAAAATATCACTAAAATAAATACTTAAGGTTTGGCCCCCCTTTCTGGGATTTTTTATCTCAGGATGCAAAGATTCTTGACAGTCCCTGGGGGTTTGTATACTGTATACAGGAAATGTAGACCTGCGATTTTTTGTAGAACATGGTTTTTGTTTTGCGGAAAGGGTGGTTCTTTCCGCTGCCTTTTGTTTTCATAACCGAAGAGAAAACGGCTTGATTTAAATTTCATGGAGAAAGTTTATCCCTTAAGGAGAAGAAAAGAAGATGGCATCTAAGATTATTTGGTCAGAAATTGATGAAGCTCCTGCGTTAGCTACCTATGCGTTTCTTCCCGTTGTTAAAGCTTTTACCAAAGACGCTGATATTGAAGTTGAAACCAAAGATATCTCTCTCGCTGGCAGAATCATTGCCAATTTCCCCGACAAACTGACCCCTGAACAAAAAATCGCGGATAACCTTGCTGAACTTGGTGAGTTGGTGAAGAAGCCGGAGGCGAATGTCATTAAGCTGCCGAATATCAGTGCCTCCATTCCCCAGTTGCAAGCTGCTATCAAGGAATTGCAAAGCAAAGGTTACGACATCCCCAATTATCCCGAAGAGGCCACAACCGCTGAAGAGAAAGCTTTGCAGACCCGTTTTGCGAAGGTTCTCGGTTCCGCTGTCAATCCGGTGCTGCGGGAGGGGAACTCCGATCGCCGGGCTGCTGCTTCCGTTAAGGCGTTCGCACAGAAAAACCCACACAAAATGATGAAGGCTTGGCCCGAGGTTTCTCAGTGCCGCGTCGCGCACATGGAGGAGGGTGATTTCTATGCTTCAGAAAAATCCGTCACCATGGATAAGGCCGATACTGTCAGAATTGAATTCGTCGGGTCTGAAGGGGTAGAGGTTCTTAAAGATAAACTCGACCTGCTGGCAGGGGAGGTCCTTGACTGTTCGGTCATGAATGTAGCCGCATTGCGAAAATTTTACGCTGAGACGGCCGCTGAGGCAAAAGAAAAGGGAGTCTTGCTGTCGTTGCACCTCAAAGCGACTATGATGAAGGTTTCCGATCCGATCATGTTCGGGCATTGTGTGTCGGTTTATTTCAAGGATGCCCTTGAAAAACACGCCTCAACACTCAAGGAAATAGGCGCTAATCCTAATTATGGACTTGGCGACATCCTTGCCAAACTGGACAAACTTCCTGCCGCAAAAAAAGCCGAAATCGAAGCCGATATCAATGCCTGTTATGCTGAGCAGGCTGCTCTTGCCATGGTCGATTCACGTAATAATATTACCAATCTACATGTTCCTAATGATGTCATCGTTGATGCCTCCATGCCGAATGTGGTGCGCGACGGTGGTAAAATGTGGAATCTTCAGGATGAGCTTCAGGATACCATTGCCATGGTTCCGGATCGTTGCTATGCAACCATGTATCGGGAAATCATCGAGGATGCCAAACGCAACGGGCAGTTTGATCCCTCGACCATGGGTAGTGTTGCCAATGTCGGCTTGATGGCACAAAAGGCCGAGGAATACGGCTCTCATGACAAGACTTTTGAAGCCAAGGCCGATGGGGTTATCCGGATTGTCAATTCCGCAGGTGTGACCTTGCTTGAACAAAAGGTCGAAAAAGGGGATATCTATCGTGCTTGCCAAGCCAAAGATATTCCGATCAAGGATTGGGTCAAGCTGGCTGTCAACCGGGCCAAGGCTTCCGGTGAGCCCGTGGTTTTCTGGCTTGATGAAAATCGCGGCCACGATGCTGAAATTATTAAAAAAGTCAATAAATACCTGCCCGAGTTTTCTCCTGAAGGCCTGGATATCCAGATCCTGCCGCCGGTTGAGGCCATGAAGTTCTCTTTACAAAGAGTTCGTAAAGGGGAGAACACCATTGCCGCGACCGGTAACGTATTGCGGGACTATCTTACCGACCTGTTCCCGATTCTAGAGTTAGGGACAAGTGCCCGGATGCTCTCAATCGTACCATTGTTGGCGGGTGGTGGATTGTTTGAAACCGGCGCCGGTGGATCTGCTCCCAAGCATGTTCAGCAGTTTCTTAAAGAGGGCCACCTGCGCTGGGATTCGCTGGGCGAATATTGCGCTCTGGTTCCTTCCTTTGAGATGATTGCCACGAACACCGGTAATTCCAAAGCTGCTGTTTTGGCCAAGACGCTTGATCAGGGGATCGGTAAATATCTGGAGAACCAGAAACTGCCTTCCCGTAAGGTTAACGAAATCGATAACCGTGGGAGCAGTTTTTATCTTGCTTTGTACTGGGCTCAGGCTCTGGCTGAACAGAATGACGATGTCGCGCTTAAGTCCCGTTTTGAGTCGGTGGCAAAAGCACTGACCAAAAATTCTGCAAAAATTGACCAGGAGTTGCTCTCCGCTCAAGGGTCACCGGTCGATGTGGGTGGGTATTTCCGCCCGGATCCGGTTAAAGCCAGCCAGGCTATGCGGCCGAGTGCAACATTTAACGCAATCATAGATAGCATGTAACAACCAGGTATAAATTTGTCGGCTCGGAGCAGGTTGCTCCGGGCCTAAAATTTATTTTCCCAAGAGAAGGAGAAAAAAATGGCGAGACCAAAAATTGCTCTTATCGGTGGTGGACAAATCGGTGGCGTTCTTGCTCAACTCTGCGCATTGCGCGAACTTGGCGATGTCGTTTTATTTGACATCGTTGAAAATATGCCCCAAGGAAAAACCCTGGATATTGCAGAGGCTTCACCGGTTGACGGTTTTGATGTTAACCTGAGCGGGACCAATGACTATAAAGATATCGCAGATGCCGCGGTTGTTATCGTGACTGCCGGATTGCCACGTAAACCGGGAATGAGTCGTGATGATCTGATCGGCGTCAACTCCAAAATCATGACCTCTGTCGCTGAGGGGATTCGCGATAATGCTCCGAATGCTTTTGTCATCGTAATTTCCAATCCTCTGGATGCTATGGTCACCCTGTGTCAGAAAGTGACCGGTTTCCCGCCCGAACGTGTTTGCGGTCAGGCTGGGGTGCTCGATTCTGCTCGTTTTGCCTCCTTTATCGCCTGGGAGTTGGGTGTTTCCGTGAAGGATGTTTCTGCCGTGACTCTCGGCGGACACGGTGATACCATGGTGCCACTGGTCCGTTATGCCAGTGTCGCCGGGATTCCGGTGATGGAATTGCTAGAACAGAAATATGGCAGTAAGGCGAAAGCTGAAGAGGTTATGACTGCCATGGTTGAAAGAACCAAGGGCGCCGGTGGTGAAGTTGTCAAGCTGTTGGGTAACGGAAGTGCTTTTTACAGCCCGGCATCTTCTGCCATTGCTATGGCAGAGGCCGTTCTTAAAGATCAAAAACGAGTTCTGCCGACCTGTGCCAAGTTGAATGGTGAATACGGGGTTGACGGCTATTATGTCGGTGTCCATTGCGTTCTTGGCGCCGGTGGCGTGGAAAGAATTTTGGAACTGAAACTTGATGAGACCGAGCAGGCATTGATGGATAATTCGGTTGCTGCTGTTAAAGGTCTTGTCGACAGTTTGAATCTTTGAAAAATGGATAATGTTGGGGGTACCGGTTAGATGAATGATCTTGCGGTACCCGGTAATCAGTTGCTATGACTTACGGGACAGTTGGGCTTTGTCCGCCGCTGCTTGGATCTCTATCTCTGGGCATCGGCGGACCGAGTTGCTCCGTCTTTTTAATTTGGGATGGTCTTGCTAGGGCAAGGTTATTTGTATTGTGACTTGAAGGGCAGTCTCTTAACTGCCCTTCTTATTAGGTGAGGAAATTTAATAATTTGAATGTCTGGATGATTTGCCGCTCTGTGGAAACACTGTTATTCCCAGGTTGATTTTGCCGGCTGGATGCGAAAATAAATTGGCTTAAAATAGCTGTATATGATAGCATTCCGCCGTTTTGGACGGGCAGATTTTTAATTTTTTAGTCATTGCATGTTTAAAAGGAGAAAGATTCTGATGAGCGCGAAAGCGGAAATTGAAATCATCGAAAGGTACTGTAAGGGGTGCAGCATTTGTGTTGAATTCTGCCCCACCAAAGTGCTTGAGATGGACGCATTTGTTGTCAAGGTTGCTAATGCTGATGCATGTATCGCTTGTAATCAGTGTGAGCTGCGTTGCCCTGATTTTGCCATTAAAGTTCATAAGCTGTAATTGCTAGAGGAGGTCAGTTCGTGGCTAAAAAAATAGCTTTATTACAGGGTAATGAGGCCTGTGCCCAAGGCGCAGTCTATGCGGGCTGTAAGTTTTTCGGTGGCTACCCCATTACACCTTCAACGGAAGTCGCAGAAGTTTTGTCTACTGAGCTGCCGAAAGTCGGTGGGCATTTTATTCAGATGGAAGACGAGATCGGAGCTATAGCGTCGGTCATCGGTGCATCTTTGACCGGTGCGAAAGCCCTGACCGCAACCTCAGGACCCGGTGTCTCTTTAAAGCAGGAGCTTATCGGCTATGCCTGTATCGCCGAGGTTCCCTGCGTTATCGTCAACGTCATGCGCGGTGGTCCTTCTACCGGTATGCCGACCGGTCCGGGCCAATCGGATGTCATGCAGGCCCGCTGGGGAACGCACGGTGATCATGCGGCTATTGCGCTGGCGCCTGCGTCCTGCCAGGAGATTTTCACCGAAACAGTACGTGCGTTTAATCTTGCCGAAAAATATCGGATGCCGGTTCAGGTCCTGTATGATGAAATTGTCGGGCATATGCGGGAACGGATCGAGTTCCCGGAGCCGGGCGAACTGGAGGTCATTGATCGGGCCAAACCGACTTGTGCGCCAGAGGATTACAAACCTTTCGATGCTTCTGAAACCGATGTTCCGCCGCTGGCTGCATTCGGCTCCGAATATCGCTTTCATGTGACTGGCCTGAACAAGGCTGCAGATGGTTTTCCGACCACCAAGGCGGATTTGGTTGATGCTGAAGAGCGGCGTCAGCTCTCCAAGGTTGAGAAACCGGAAGCCCGGGCCGATATCGAATCCAATGAAGAATATCTCTGTGCCGATGCCGAGGTCCTGATTCTGGCCTACGGCTCAACTGCCCGGTCAGCCCGTTACGCTGTCAACGAAATGCGCGCCGCAGGAATTAAAGCCGGTTTGTTCCGGCCGATTACCCTGTGGCCTTTCCCGGAGAAGCGGGTTGCTGAACTCGGCAAACAAGTCAAGGCAATAGTCGTTCCCGAAATGAATCTGGGGCAGATGATTTTGGAGGTTGAGCGGATTGTCAAGAATGATTGCAAGCTTGCAGGTGTCAATCGTGTTGACGGTGATCCCCTCACCCCGGCACAAATCATTGCTCAGGTTAAGGAGGTGCTTTAAATGGCTTACGATTATGAAAAATCAATCCGTCCCGGCAAATTGCCCCATATCTGGTGCCCGGGGTGTGGCCATGGCATCGTTATGAAAGGGCTGATCCGGGCTATGGATGCTTGCGGCCTGGAGAAAAACAATACCGCTATTGTTTCCGGTATCGGTTGTGCCAGCCGTCTTCCCGGTTACATGGATTTTTGTACTCTGCACACTGCTCACGGGCGTGCTGCAGCGTTCGCAACTGGCGTTAAAATGGCCAAACCTGAAATGACCGTTATTTGTTGCGGTGGGGATGGCGATGGGACCGCTATCGGCGGAAACCATTTTATCCACGCTTGCCGGCGGAATATCGATATGACCTACGTCCTGATGAATAACTATATCTATGGAATGACGGGCGGTCAGTTTTCTCCATGTACCCCGACCGGTGACAAGGCGTCCACCACTCCCTACGGCAACCCTGATCCGGTGTTTGACCTCAGTAAACTGGCCATCGGCGCCGGAGCAACTTTTGTTGCCCGGACGACAGCGTTTCATGCGACCCAGATCGATAAACTGATCGCCGAAGGGATCAAGCATAAAGGTATGGCGGTCATTGAGGTTCTTGATGACTGCCCGACCACCTATGGCCGGCGCAATAAATTCCGTAGCGTTGTTGATATGATGAAACGTCTCAAGGAAATGGCTGTTCCGGTTGCTGCTGCTGCAAAAATGACGGCTGAGCAATTGGAAGGTAAGGTGTTGACCGGGGTTCTCTATAAAGAAGATAAGCCGGAATACTGTGAACAATATGCAAAAGTCATTGCCCGCGCACAGGGCGCCTGATCCCATCAAAAGGAGACGAGAATCATGGCAGAAAGATATGAAATTCGGTTTTCCGGAGCGGGTGGTCAGGGACTGATTACCGCCGGGATTATTTTGGCGGAAGCTGCATCAATCATTGAAGGCAAACACGCAGTCCAGTCTCAGAGCTATGGCCCTGAGGCGCGTGGAGGAGCTTCCAAATCGGAAGTTATCATCGGCAACTCGCCCATCGACTATCCGAAAGCGACTGTCGTTGACGCCTGTCTGGCCATGACCCAGGAAGCTGCTGACAAATATGCGGTTGGCATCAAACCCGGTGGGTTGCTGCTGGTAGACACCGACTTTGTCAAAAATCCTCCGCATGGCGATTTCAAGGTCTATGACATGCCGATTATGCGTACTGCCAAAGAAGATGTCGGCAGAGCAATTGTCGCGAACGTCATTGCTTTAGGCGCAATGATTGCGCTGACTGATGTCGTGAATCGTGAATCCGGTGAAGAAGCGGTTTTGCGGCGTGTTCCTGAAGCGTTCAAAGACCTGAACCGGAAGGCCTACAACCTTGGGTTTGAAAAAGTCAAAGAATTGTTGGCTGACTAGCTTAACATCATGTGTTATCTTAAATGAGGCTCGGTTGTACTGCCGAGCCTCATTTTTTTTAACGATAACTATTGTCACGGAGAATCTGATGAAAAAAATTATTGGCTTTGGGCTGGTATTGGTACTTGTTGCCGGTGGCGCCTATGCTGAAGACAAATTTCCGACACCCAAGGAAAAAATCGGCTATGCGATCGGGATGAATATCGGTCTGAATATGAAGCAGCAAAAACTTGATGTTGATCCTGACCAGGTCGCGGCTGGCTTGAAAGCTGCTTTCAGCGGCGCAGAAACAGCTCTGAGCCAGGAGGAGATGTCTCAGGTTCTAACCGCATTCCAGCAGGAAATGCAGCAGAAGCAGGTTGCTGAGCAGACCCGTCAAGCCAGTGAAAATCTTGCCGCGGCAAAAACCTTTCTTGCTGAAAATGCCAAGAAAAAAGGTGTTGTTACCCTGGATAGTGGTTTGCAGTACAAAGTGATTGAAGCCGGCAAGGGAGCAACTCCGACGGCTGACTCAACCGTCAAGGTCCATTATCGCGGCACTTTGATTGACGGTACTCAGTTTGACAGCTCTTATGATCGCGGTGAGCCGGTCAGCTTCCCGGTCAAGGGTGTTATTGCCGGTTGGACCGAAGCGCTTCAGCTGATGAAGGAAGGTGACAAATGGCAGTTGGTCATTCCTCCGGAGTTGGCTTATGCCGAGCGCGGAGCGCCTCCGGTTATTCCGCCAAATTCAGCTTTGATTTTTGAGGTTGAATTGCTCAAGGTTCTTTGATAATTGCTTCGGCACCTTCTCCTGTTTCGCAAGGGGGAAGGTGCCGAATTTTTTTTTGGCGGTAAGAACTGACTGCTGCAGATTAAAACCAGGCTGATCAAGAACAATATTTCAAACATCTCTTTTCTCCTGCCTATTAAGTTTTGTGGGGACTCTTTCATTATCCCCGCGGCTGTGACAGAAAAAGACACAGCTGTTTAATGCCGCCCCAGAACCACTTCGGACCTGATCCCTGCATGTTCTCTTATAAATCCGACCGGTGGTATGACTGTCGATTGACAGAGATGCGGAAAATCGTATACAGTATGCAATGTTTTGTTGCTGATCAGGGGGATTCCCCGTTTGAAATGTCCATTGAATAAACAAGAAAAATAAGCCCTTATGAATGGAGGAGTGAATGATTGAACAATATTTGAAGCAGCAGGAAGAGCGTAATGCACAAGGCATCCCAGCGTTGCCTTTGAGTCCTGAACAGACTGTAGAGCTGTGCGCCTTGCTGGAGTCACCACCGGCTGGAAAAGAAGAATTTCTGCTCGAGCTTTTAACGCAGCGAATCTCCCCCGGGGTCGACCCTGCTGCTGAAGTGAAGGCTGCGTTTCTTGATGCAATCATCAAGGGCGAAAAACAGTCTCCCATTATTGATGCCGTCAAAGCGGTTGAGATTTTGGGCACAATGATCGGCGGGTACAATGTTCAGCCACTCATAAAAGCGTTGGCAATGCCCGCTTTGGCCGATGCCGCAGCCAAAGCCCTGTCCGGCATGACCTATGTTTATGACGCCGCTCAGCAAATCATTCAGATGGCAGAGGCTAATCCGGCGGCAAAACAAGTGGTCGAGTCTTGGGCTGCGGCAGAATGGTTCACCAACAAACCACAAATCCCTGAGACCATTACTGTCAAAGTATTTAAGGTTGAAGGTGAAATTAATACCGATGATTTCTCTCCGGCCGGAGATGCCTGGAGTCGACCGGATATCCCACTTCACGCTCTGGCCATGGGGAAAACGCGGTTCCCCGGTGGTATCAGCGAGATCGCCAAGTGGCGTCAGGAAGGCCATCAGGTCGCTTTTGTCGGCGATGTTGTCGGTACCGGCTCCTCGCGTAAGTCTGCCTGTAACAGTGTCCTTTGGCATATTGGGGAGGATATCCCCTGTGTCCCCAATAAACGCCGCGGTGGGGTTATTATTGGCGGGGTTATTGCGCCTATTTTCTTCAATACCGCTCAGGACTCCGGAGCGTTGCCCCTGCGTATGGATGTGACTCAGCTGAATATGGGCGATATCGTCACCATCAATACGGTTAAAGGAGAGGTGACCAACCAGGCTGGCGAGGTTCTGACCACTTTTGAAATCAAACCGAATACGGTTCCTGACGAATACCGCGCCGGTGGCCGGATTCCCCTGATTATTGGGCGTTCGGTAACGACCCAGGCCAGGGTGGCTCTTGAACTGAAAGAAATTGATCTGTTTGCGGTCCCTGAAAACCCCACTCCGAAAGCCGAGCAAGGTTATTCTTTGGCCCAGAAAATGGTGGGACGTGCCTGTGGTGTCAAGGGCGTTCTGCCGGGCACTGCCTGTGAACCGAAGATGACCACGGTTGGTTCGCAGGATACGACCGGCCCGATGACCGCGGATGAATTGAAGGAACTGGCTTGTCTTAAGTTCCAGTCACCGATGTTCATGCAGTCGTTTTGCCATACCGCAGCTTATCCCAAGCCGGCCGATGTCAAGATGCACAAGACTCTGCCGCAATTTATCTCCGAGCGCGAAGGTGTCGCGCTGAAACCGGGGGACGGCGTTATTCACTCCTGGCTGAATCGTCTGTTGGTTCCTGATACTGTCGGCACCGGCGGCGATTCCCACACCCGGTTCCCGATTGGGATCAGTTTCCCGGCCGGCTCCGGTCTGGTTGCTTTTGCCGGGGCGCTTGGTTTTATGCCCCTGGATATGCCTGAATCGGTCCTGGTTCGCTTCAAAGGTGAATTGAACGAAGGTATTACCTTGCGCGATGTTGTCAATGCCATTCCTTATCAGGCTATTAAGGATGGTTTGCTGACCGTGCCCAAGAAGAACAAGAAAAATATTTTCAACGGACGCATTCTGGAAATGGAAGGGTTACCTGATCTGTCGGTTGAGCAGGCTTTTGAGTTGACGGATGCCGCTGCAGAGCGATCTGCCGCTGCTGGATGTATCCAACTCTCGGAAGAGAGTGTCTGTCAGTATCTGCGCTCCAATATCGCCTTGATGGAGAAAATGATTGCCGATGGCTACCAGCATCCGGAAACCCTGCGGAAACGGATCGATGCGGTCAAGGATTGGCTGAAAGAACCCAAGCTGCTTGAAGCCGATAAAAATGCCGAATATGCTGCCGTCATTGAAATCGATCTGGCTGAGATTACCGAACCGATCCTGGCCTGTCCGAATGATCCGGATGATGTCAAGCTGTTGTCCGAGGTTGCCGGCACCGAGATCCAGGATGTGTTCCTGGGGTCCTGCATGACCAATATCGGTCATTTCCGTGCCGCTGCGGAAATCTGGCGGGGTGAAAAATATAATCCCGTCGTCAGAACCTGGGTTTGCCCGCCGACGCGGATGGATCAGGCGAAGCTCAAGGAGGAGGCGGTGTTCGCTCTCTTCGGAGCCAAGGGGGCACGGATTGAAATTGCTGGCTGCTCGCTCTGCATGGGGAACCAGGCTCGGGTTCCGGATGGAGTCAATGTTTATTCAACAAGTACTCGGAATTTTGACGACCGGATGGGGAACGGTGCTCAGGTGTTTCTCGGTTCTGCCGAACTTGGTGCAGTTACTGCCAATTTGGGTAAGTTGCCGACACCTCAGGAGTATTTTGCCGTATACAAAGAGCGGGTTGCTCCAAATGTCGAAAGGATTTACCAATACCTGCAATTTGATCAGATGGAAGAATACTCTCACTGATCAAGCATATTGAATAGCTTGTCAAAGAGCCATCCTGGTGACCGGATGGCTCTTTTTTTATGAGGAGAGTGAAAGGGGGCTTTATTTTATTCTTTTTTTGACCCAGTAATGGAAAACTGTCAGACCTAAAAGCAGCAGGATGAGCAGGCCGAAACGACCACTCAGGCTTTGCGCATTTTGCCAGCTGCTGCCACCGAAAAAACCCAGTCCCGGGTAGCAGATACCCCACAAGATTGCGCTGATGACCGCATAAATCAAGAATGGGCGACGGGTCATTCCTGACAGCCCGGCGATAAACGGAGTGATTCCTCTGATCGGGCCGAGAAAACGGGCGAAAAAGATACTTTTGCCTCCATGGTCAACAAAAAATGATTCGGACAGGCTGACCAACCTGTGGTGTTTTTGAAAGACCTGCAAGCGGAGGAAGATCGAACCATAACGGAGGCCCAACCAAAAACTGAGCATATCGCCCAGTAATGCGCCGGTCGCGCTAACTGAAATAAGAGGGAGCAGGCTGGCTTTCCCATGCACGACCAGAAAGCCGGCGAGAACGATGAGAGTGCTGCCCGGAACCAGCAGCCCGATCAGCGGCAATGATTCGCTGAAGGCGATCAGGAAGATCACCCAGAAGTATCCATTGCCATCCGGCAGAAAAGCAGTTACCTGTTCTAGCCAGTTATCCATGTTCGCCTGGATCCGTTTCGAAGCGCTTTCTCCAGTGATCAAAAATAAGAGCGTTGTCTTTTCCGTATTTTAACAGCTTCCAGCGGACTTCGTCCGGCGATTTTTCGCGGTCGCGGTTTTTTTTACCTTTGCTGTAAAACAGATCGGCGTAGCAGATGATTTCTTCCTCAAGAGTTTCGGGACGCATGTCCCGAGCCGGCAGCGGAAGGCTCTGACTCACAATCGCATCTACACTCAGGCCGACGCCGACGTGGCGTTCACAGACCCTGGCGTGGCGGGGCAGGCCTTCGCTGTCGAGGATTTCCCGGCCACGGACCCCGTGTTGAATATAAGGGCCGCTGCCGTGACAACCGAGCTCCGGTGTATCGGTCATGACGATGCCGATATCGTGCAACATGGCGGCTTCAGCGATGAATCCAAGGTCTATCTGAAGCCCTTGCCGTTGCAAGCGACGGGCAATTTGCAATGCTTTGCGACAAACCAGGCGGCTGTGGCTGAGAAGAATACGATACGCTTTTGGACTGTCCTGGCAGTATTTCTGTAGAATCAGTGGCGGCTTGATGGCGGTTGTCATAGGTTTATTGTGCTTTTCCGTGGTCGAGGCTGAGGATTTCCTGCAAACTGTCAACAGCATCTTGAAAGCTGGCATCGATCAGGCGCCATTGCGCCGTGGGATATTCCAGGGTGACTACAAAATCATGATGTTGCCCTGATATTGCAATTGCCTGATATTGTTCACAACCTTGTTGCCAGATCACGGCTTTCGCGGGGCCCAAAGGATGATTGTAATCCATGATCTGCGGTTCTTTTGTCGTGCGCAATACACCGCTCTCTGTTTTTAACCACTGTGCTATTGCCTCGCTATTGTGCTTGGGCAAAGTGACGACTGACAGCGTTCCAGGGCAGTTGTCTTCCGAGCTGATGCTCCACACAACCCTGTTCTCCCGATATTTCGGGGATGATACCGGGATATAACGGATTTGCCAGTTTTGCGGGTGATTGATGGCAAACTCATGCTTGGCATCAATATAAAGCTGTTCATCGGTTTTGCTTGTGAGCTCCTGCTGAGGCAAAGGTTTTTGACAGCCGAGCATGCACATGCAAAGAATGATAGCGAATAAAAAAAATCGTTGCATGGAAATTTGCAAGAACTTTTCAGTCCTGCCAGGTGATACAGGCAACCGGACAGCTGTCCATGGCTTCTTCGATTTTGTCTTCGCTGTCTCCGCACGGATTATGAATGCCGGCTTTGTGTTCCGAGACCATGTGGAAGACTTTTGGGCAAATACGGGTGCAGGTTTCACAACCGATGCAGGCATCGGCATCCAGGTAGGGGATTCGGGGCATGTGTTCTCCTTTTGATTGTTTGGTTATCTTTTCTTTTGAAGGCCGCGTTCATTATCCAATATTCAGGCATGGTTTGACAAATCATCAATTATATTTTTTTGAAAATCGGATATATTGGATTCCTAATTTAATACTGTCCGAGGGAGTGTCGGTTTGGCCGGAAAAATGGGGTTGAAGATTGAAATCCTTATGACGTTGATTTTGCTGATCTCCGCGGCTCTTTCGCTGGGCGGCTTACTTATGCTGCGCGGGACTGGGGATAAACTTATTCAACAGCGGATCAGAAATTTAAATACGTTGACCAGTATTCTCGATCAAGCTGCGGGGAAACTTATCGTACAAGCTGCTGAGCCAAGATATTTATCTGAGCTTCAGGATCTTATTAACGTAGCATGTGCCGAAAGCAAATGTGAAGCCTGGTGGCTTTACGATTATGATCTGAAGCCAATCGACAATTATAACCCTGAATCCATATTGGCGATCAGTGCCGCTCGGCGACAGGAGGCTAAACTTTCGAAAAAACGGGATATCGAACTCGTATCAACACAGCAATTTGGATTGTTTTTTGATAGAGCTCCGAAGGTATTGATTGCCCTGCCATTATTCCATAAAAACAAATTTTCCGGACTGTTGGAACTGCATTTCAGCCTAAAAGATATCCATGTCGATCTTTATGATTCGGCACGGGTTCTGATGGTGTACGTTGCCTTATATGGAATTGTCCTGATAGGGGCCGGTTATTACCTTTTCCAGCGGAATATTATTAAACCGGCCCGGTTGATGCTGCAGGCTACGGAGGCGGTGAGCAGAGGAGATCTTGAGCTTCGTTTGCCGACCGAAGGACCTTATGAAATCTCACAAATAGCTAAGGCTTACAACCATATGGTGGTCGCACTTCAATCGAGTCAGGCGGAGACCCGGGAGCATATTGCCGGTTTGGAAAAAGCAAACCAGCAACTCGGGCAGGCGCGGGAAGAACTGATCCGTAGTGAAAAAATGTCCTCAATCGGACAGTTGGCTGCTGGGTTGGCACACGAATTAGGAAATCCTCTGGCAGCTATTATCGGTTATCTGGAACTTCTGAAACAGCAGCGTCAAGGAACAGCTGAAAAAGAGATCATTGAACGCTCTCTAAATGAAACCGCCCGGATCGATTTTTTGGTTCGGGAGCTGTTGGATTTTGCCAAGCCGGATAATAGTCAGCATTCAGACCATATCGATTTTACGGTTGAATTGCGCGCTTGCCTGGCTCTACTCCGTCATCAGGGCCAGCTTGACAGAATTGAGGTCGTTGATCGGTTGCCTGATGCATTGCCTTTATTGGCGGTGAACCGGCAAAAAATCAAACAAGTATTTGTCAACATTATCCTGAATGGGGTGCAAGCCTGTGACACTGGTGGGGTGCTGGAGTTGTCTGGGGGGGAAGATGGAACCGATATCTGGGTGACGATTGAGGATAACGGGGCAGGCATTTCCAAGGATGATTTAAGGCGAATCTTTGACCCGTTTTTTACGACCAAAAGTCCTGGCCAAGGGACCGGGTTGGGTTTAACTGTCTGTCATCGCTTTGTTGATGAAGCCGGTGGCAGGATCACTGTTGACTCAGAAGTCGGTTGTGGGACGAAGTTTACAATTATTTTTCCATTGATAACAAGTGTCGAGGATGCAAAAAATGCCTGATACTATGAATGCATTTTTTGCATAGATTATTGTTTTTTTCCTATTTTCCTTCCTTATCTGGCTGAAAAACAGATTCTTTCCGGTTGGCTTAAGTCTTGCTTAGTAGAAAGATTTAAATACAATTTGGGAGGGATTTTTATATGGGCCTGTCAAAATTGCCTCGGTGTAAAAGAAAGAAGAACCAGGGTGTCACTCTGCTGGAACTAATCGTAGTTTTGGCTATTTTCGGAATCATGACTGCTGTTGCTGTGCCTTATCTGCGTCCCACGACTGAGCAGGCTGAGCTTCGTGCTGCTGCACAGGAACTGTACGGATATTTTCAACGGGCAAAGGTTGAGGCGGCAAAAAAGAACCTTCCTGTGGCAATTATTTTTACCCTGTCCGGGACCAACAAGTATACGGTTTTTGTTGATAGTAATAATGATAAAATTTTGGACTCAGGAGAACAGGTGATCGCGGATATCTCCCTGAGGCCGCAGCAGATATTTGCATCATCAACTTTTCCTGGAGGGGGTGCGGAAACTGGGTTCACACCCAATGGCTTGCCGTCAGGGGGAGCGGGGACGATCGTCATAAAAGATATCAACACTGGAGCTTCTTTTGCTTTATCAACTTCAGTTGCCGGCAATATTTCTTTGGAATAAAGGTCTGCTATGAATCATAACGAAAACCATTTCTGGATTGAATCAGGCTTTACGCTTGTTGAGTTATTGGTTGCTGTTGCCGTTGCCGGGATTCTTGGAACTGGAATCATGTCCCTTTATATAAATAATTCCAAAACCTACGAAACGCAAAACCTGGTTACGGAAGCACAGCAGAACGTCAGGGCAGGCATGAATGCCCTGACCCGCGATATTCAAATGGCCGGTTTTGATCCGGATAAAATCGCATCTGCAGGCTTTTTGCAGGCCGGGACAGGTTCTCTTCAGGTCACTATGGATTTGGATAGAAATGGAACCATTGCGAGCGGTGACGAAAATGTGACCTATGCCATTAACGGCTCCGGGCATCTTGGTAGAAACACCAATACTGTAGCCGAAAATGTGACCGCACTGGGCTTTGCTTATTCGATAGACTCGGATAACGATGGCCAACTGGATGTTGATGACAATGGGACCCCGGGAGATTTGACGGATGATCGACTCATCTGGGCAGTCATTGGTGCAAATGGAAATTGGTGGGATCTAGATACGGACGGAGACGGCACTATAGCACTTGCAGACGACTCCGACGGGGATGATTTGATCAATGGTGTGGATACTGGGATTGCGGCTGACCTTGATGATATCAGAGCCGTAAAAATTTGGTTATTGGTCGAAACTTCAAGACAGGATAGGACGGGCGGGCCGACCTTGGACTTTGTCGTAGGGGATCGGGTTGTCCATTCCAATGACGGGTTAAGAAGGCGCCTGCTGGTGACTTCCGTAAATTGCCGCAATATGGGGATTTGAGAATGCATGTGTTACAAAGCCAAAAGGGATTTTCCCTGATTGAGGTTATTGTCTCTCTCACGATCTTTACTGCCGGGCTTCTTGCTGTTGCCACGATGCAACTGACATCTGTTTCCGGAAACCTTTCGGCACGAACAGCTGTGGAGTCGGTTGCTGTCGGGCAGGATGTTGCCGAGACTTTTCAAGGGTTGAGCTTTGATCATCCTGATCTTGCTGTCGGTGATCATGGGCCTGTTACTGAGGGAAACTACAGCTATTCATGGAATGTTGTTGAAGATTCGATAATGCCTGGAACCAAGACCATTGCTCTGGCCGTGCAATATAACCAGGGGGCTGCCTCGAAACGGACCCGTATAACTTTATTGAAGCCTAATGTTCTCTAAAAAGGATGATTGATTATGAAATTCTTTTCGAGTTTGCAGAACGAGTCCGGCGCTGCATTGATGATGGCTATTATGATGCTGGTTTTGCTGACTGTTATTGGTTTGAGTGCCTTAAAAAATACCGACTTGCAGTTGTATATTGCGGGCAATGAAAAATTAAATACCCAGACATTTTATGCCGCCGATGCTGGAAATGAAGTCAGTAAAGAGTTAGTTGAAGAGATTGTCGAAGCCCGGGGATGGAAAAATGAATCCGGTACGGAGAAAACCATCGACAATGTCACGATTTACAATAAAGACCTCTGGAATAATAGCCCCTTGCCGGATGATCCCACTGCGGATAGTCCCGGTCCGACAAACCGCGATATTAGTTTGCCCTTTGGGCAGGGAAACACCTATCTGCGGGTAGGCGGTCGGGGAATGCTAGCTTTTGGCGGCGCCATTCAGATGGCTGCTGGCTATGAGGGCATTGGGAAGGGGGCCGCAGGGCGAGGTTCCTGGAAGATTTACAATGTACGTTCCCATCACGAAGGCGTGAATAACAGTGAGGAACAGATTCGCGGCCGGTGGCGTCATGTCAATTAACATCTTCGGTCGATTGAGGAAGGCCAGGAAATGAGAAAAACAATTTTAGTTTTAGTGGGATTTATGCTGTTTGTCGGAGTTCCTTTTGCAGTCGCTGCTGGCGGTCCCTGGGGGCATTGGACTCAGGGAAAGGTGACGCGTTCTCCCTGGAGTGAAGGAAAGTTTCAGAAGATAGAAGTAGACGGCATTTCTTATTCCTTCATGTCCAGCGCAAAACTTTACCGGCAGCAAAGAGAACAACGCGGCATGGTCAAAGAAATCACCATTCGTCCAGAGAATATTTATCGGACCCAGAAAGTCAACATGCTTGTGCAGGGCTTCAGGATCTATGAACTGAAGGTTCAGCCTTAAGGGGATGTGTCAGATGAAACTGAGACCATATATTCTGGTTATAATTGCGTCCATATTGACTGCGATAGTCGTGGGGCCGTTCTCCGTGTGGGCTGAAACTGTTGATGATTACAGCCTCCTGCCGCCGTTCGTCAATGCCGGGGTGCCACCTCTGGTCATGTTGACCATGGCGAGAAATCATAAATTATATTATGAAGCCTATAATGATATTTCTGATCTCGATGGCGATGGCGTTCTCGACATTGGTTACAAAGGGTATAATGTTGCTGCGGATGGCAGCGATCATTCTGCTTCGGCCATCGATTACTATGGCTATTTTGATTCGTTCAAATGTTACGAGTATGACAGTACAAATGATCGGTTCAATCCGGTCAAAGTGACGGCTAATAAGGTTTGCAACAGTTCTTCGACCGCAGTTTCGGCCAGGACCTGGAGCGGTGATTTCCTGAACTATCTGACCATGTCGCGCATGGATACCCTGCGCAAGGTTCTGTTTGGTGGTTACCGTGTCGTCGATTCGACCAGTGAAACGGTTCTGGAGCGGGTTTTTATCCCGCAGGATGCCCATACCTGGGGGAAGGAATACGGTAGTTATTACGATTCCCACGGCAATCTTATTGAGCCGGCCTACAATATTACAGATCTCACCCCGCTAGATGCCCCACCAGTTAACAAAAGGCACCTCTTTGCAAGTACCAGTCTCGGCAATTCCAGCCCTCCGGTTCTACGGGTTATGCCCAACAGTAGCCACCGGATTTGGGAGTGGGTCTCTAAAGAGCGTCCAGTGGCTGACGATAGTCTCGAAGATTTGAGCGGTGGCGGGGTCTATACAGGTCACCCCGCAAATACTGCTGAATTTAAAGCCTTGGTTGACGAATTTGCAACTTCCGCCCATCTGCAGGGTGCGCAAGAGGTTTCGCAAATTAATGGTAGTGGCAACCCTTTTGGAGACGACGATTATTACCTGACGGTTTTTGACGGCAAAATCTCCATCCCGACAGGGAAACAGGGAACTTATTATTTTGCAGTGAATGGAGATGATGCTGTCGAGGTTTTTGTCGATGGCGGAGATACCCCGGTGGCAGGCTGGTATGGTGGGCACGGTTCAACCAGTTTCGCAACAGCTGTTTCAACTTACTACGGTTCAATTGATCTTAGTGCAGGTGAGCATATCGTCGAGTTTCATCATCAGGAAGCCACGGGGAGCGACAACTATACCCTTTACTGGAAGGGGCCTGCCAGCGACAATGCCTGGCAGATTGTCCCTGCCTCTGCTTTTGTAGATCTTAACCAGTCGGTCTATGATGTTGATCGGAGTTCGGTTGCAGCCTCCGTCATTACCGATTATGAGGTGCGGGTCACTGTCTGTGATGCGGCTTTTCCGGAAAGCAACTGCAAGCAGTACCCGGATGGTACGTTGAAGCCGGTTGGATTATTGCAGAAGCACGGTGAGACTGATCGGATGTATTTCGGACTAATGACCGGTTCCTACACCAAAAATACCTCTGGTGGTGTCTTACGTAAAAATATCGGTAGTATTACTGACGAGATTAATCTTGATACCGGACAGTTTACCAGTGTTAACGGCATTATTTCGACCATTAATAAACTGCGGATTGTCGATTTTGATTATGGATCCCACAGTTATAACAGTAACTGCGGATGGATCACCACCCGACCTATTGCCGAGGGTGAGTGTCGCATGTGGGGAAATCCCATCGGCGAAATGATGTTCGAAACATTGCGCTACTTTGCCGGGAAGGGGAGCCCAACCACCACCTTTAAATATGGTACCGATTCCGGTCTGGATGATAATGAACTCGGACTTCCCAAGCCGGCCTGGCAGGATCCTTACGCAACCTATGCCGAATGCGCCAAGCCGTTTATGCTGGTTCTGAGTGACCCGAACAATAACTTTGATTCAGATTCAGTTCCTGGATCCTATTTTTCAAACTTTTCCAGTGATATCAGTGGATTTGACGCTGAAGACCTGGCTGACTTCATCAGCCTTGAAGAAGCTATCGGCGGCAAATATTTCATCGGACAATCGGCATCTAATAAAGATGGCGCGCCAACCGAGAAAAGTGTTGATTCTCTTGGCGATATTCGTGGGCTTGCGCCAGAAGAACCGACCAAGCAGGGCAGCTATTATCCGGCCAGTGTCGCTTATTTCGGTCGAACCAATGAAATTAATGCAGCAGCCCCTTCCGCCAGGCTCACGACATTCTCAGTTGCTCTGTCTTCGCCTTTACCGCGTATTGAAATAGATACAGACGGCAACTCTGAATTTGACATCACGATAGTTCCCTTTGCCAAATCCGTTGGCGGTAATAGCATCAGTGCCTCAAAAGATGATTTTCAACCAACCAATACTATTGTCGATGTGTTTATGCAGGAGCAGACTCCAACCTATGGCAAGTTTCGCATCAACTTTGAAGACGTCGAACAAGGTGCCGACCACGATATGGATGCCATCGCAATCTATGAATATTTTGTCAATAACGACGGTACCCTGACGATCAATGTGAACTCTGAATATGCGGCCGGGGGAATGATTCAACACATGGGGTATGTCATATCCGGGACCACCCATGACGGGACCTACCTTGTCGTTCGGGATGCGGATACCGGGGCAAGCAGTGATCCGGATTATTTCCTCGATACCCCGCCTGGAGTGCTGCCGGGCGGAGATTGGGATGATAACGTCGCTTTGCCGCTGACCAGTACCAGGACCTTTACTCAATCCGGAACTCCCGCCACTATTCTGCAAAGTCCGTTGTGGTATGCCGCCAAATGGGGTGGGTTTGAAGAAAAAGGAGGGACCGCCAATGCTCCGGATCTGCAGGAGGAGTGGGATGAGGGTCCTGGTGCTCCTGACGGCGATCCAGATACTTATTTTTATGTCACCAATCCCCTTTATCTGGAGCAGCAACTGGGGCGTTCCTTTGCGGATATACTGCGCCGCAGTTCTTCCGGTACTGCGGCTTCCGTTATCTCAAGCAGCCGTTCGGGAGAGGGGGCCATTTATCAATCACTTTTCTACACCACCCAAACGGATTCCGCCGGGAATAGCGTCGTTTGGACCGGGCAAACCCATAGTTTGTTTGTGGATGCCTATGGGAATATGCGGGAAGACACCAACCGCAACGGCATTTTGGATATGACGGAAGATAAAATTGTCATTTTTACTGAAAATTCCAACAATGGGGGAATCCAGACCGTTGTTGACAAGTATCTTGATGTCAATGGTGACGGTCAGTTGATCGGGGATGAAGAGACAGCTACAGATGTGTCGACGGATGTTAACGAGCTGATGTTTGTCTGGACTTCAAGCCAGTGGCTGAATGAATTGTCCGATGCTGATGTCCTCACTAATCGTAGCAGCTATATTTCCGCGACTGATCGACGTTACATCATGACCTTTATCGATGCCGATCACGATATGATTGCCGACAGCGGTGAGATGAAGCCCTTCGTTGCTTCGGACAATACCATTCTCCCGTATGTTCACGGCATGTCGCCGTTCGATATTACCCTTCTGCCTGAAGACCTTAATGATATTAGAATCAATGATTTGACGGATTATTCATCTGCCCTGACGGCTTTTCAGACTCAGCAGCGGCAGAGGGTGATTAATTATATCCGTGGAGAGGATCAGGGGGAACAGTCGATCACTGTTGCCGGTCATACTCTGACCCTGCCGGCCATGCGACCGAGAAAATTCAATCAGGATTCAGACAACAATGTTGAAACCTGGCGTTTGGGGGATATCGTTTATTCCACGCCGACGGTTGTTGGAACACCCAGTGAAGATTACGATCTGCTCTATTATGATTCGAGCTATACGGATTTTTACCTGCGTTATCAAAAACGCCGCAACGTTGTTTATGTTGGCGCCAACGATGGTATGCTCCATGCCTTTAACGGTGGTTTTTATGACAGCCTGACCAAAGGATTTTATCGTGCTTATGACCCTGGTGAAACCAATGCCTACAGTAATCCTTCTGATACCCCGGTTTTGGGAGAAGAACTCTGGGCTTATGTTCCTTTCAACCTGTTGCCTCATCTGTATTGGTTGACAGACCAGGGCTATGATCTTGAAAAACATGTCGCCTATATGGACCTCAAGCCGCGGATTTTCGATGCCAAAATATTTACCGCCGATGATGCGGATGGCACCCACCCCCATGGCTGGGGCACGGTCATGGTCGTGGGGATGAGGTTCGGTGGTGGCGCCTTGGCGGCTGATACCAATTTCGACAACACCAAGACAGATGCTTCTTCCGCTGCGGAGCCGGTCATGAGATCTGCTTATGTGGTTATGGATATCACCGACCCGGAACAGCCCCCTAAGCTTTTGGCTGAATTGTCTTTTCCTGACCTGGGCTTTACGACATCTTACCCAACCGTCGCAGTTTTTGAAGATCGGGGAGATTTGTTGACTACACCGTCTTCAGCGGCCCATTCCTGGTATCTGGCGATTGGTTCGGGTCCCTATGATTCCGCAACTGGAGGTGCTGGCGGAGAGGCTCTCTCTGATGCAACCAGTGACCAATCTGCCAAGGTTTATCTGGTGGATTTGGAAGAACTGGCAAAAAATGGGGCACTGAAAGTTATTGATTCAAGTGGTGCCGTTGTCACTGGAGCTGTTAACGCGAAGGCGTTTGCCTCTGTAGATAGTAATGCATTTGTGTCGGATCTGGTTACGGCAGATTTCGATATAGACTATAAAGCCGATGCCATCTACTTTGGAACCGTCTCTGGCGATTTTGCCAGTGGATGGGGCGGCAAAATGCGAAGGCTGGTGTTCGACAATGACGATACTCCAAGTCATTGGGGCAATGATTCGACTCTGATCAACCTGGACAGCGTCAAAGACGGGCAGCCTATTACCGCGGCCCCGGCCATCGGTCTTTCAAAAACAAACATCGCCGGGGTTTATGATCGCTGGGTTTTCTTTGGAACCGGACGATTCTTTAACCGAAAAGACGTTAGTTCTGCAGTAACGGCTGATGACGTCCAATCTTACTATGGAATCAAAGAGCCTTTTGACCTGAGTTCAGGAAGCCCGGTCTATACTTGGGGTACCGTGAGTAATACCGCCTTACTTGATACGACAAGGGCGCGTGTCTTTGAAGACGGTTACAGTGTCTTTCTCGATTATCTGAATACCTCGACCCTCACAGATTTCAATTCATTGCTTACCAAGATGAGGTCAGTGCCGGGGGACAGCGATTTTGTTCCGGGGTGGCGTTTTGATCTAACCACGGCTCGGGAAAGAAACCTTGGTCAAGCTTCCCTGCTGGGGGAATTGCTGACTTTTACCACTTATATACCGGCGGAAAATGATTGTGAGATCGAAGGTCAGGGCAACTTGTATGCGCCTTATTTCCTGACCGGGACCGCTTATAAAAATTCGATTCTTGGTTATACCGATGTGACGATCAATGAAGATCGGGATGGGGACTCTGTAAAAGAAACCACTGTCAAAGAAGTTGCCCGAAATATCTCCATTGGTAGAGGCATGACCTTGACACCTAACCTGCATGTTGGTCGTGGTCAGGGGAGTAAAGCGTTCCTGCAGACCAGCACCGGAGGTATCCTTGGTTACGAGCAACAGAATCCAGGCGCGACGAAAAGTGGTGTGATTTCCTGGGAAGTTGAATAATTTATTCTGATCGAGGGATGAAAAGATCGCTCTTCTCATCCCTCGATTTTTTCTAATTGGCCAGCGCTTAGCGTTAAGCTCTTGCCCCCTCGCGCTATGCCCAGGTTTGACCTTTTGTAGGCCTTCTCTTGACGGACCTTCGTTTCCCATCTTCCAAATAAAAGCTTGTCTATTCAAGAATAGACCCGCTAATATCTGAAACGCAAAACTATTCCTTCTATTATTAACGGGTTGTTTTACAATATGATTATCATGAGTTCTTTATCCGAATTGCCGGATGATTTTGGCCCTTGTGTCTTGACCTTAGGTAACTTTGATGGTGTTCATCTTGGTCATCGGGAGCTGTTCCGCAGCTTGATCAAGTCGGCTCGGCAATTGGGTTGTCCTTCTGTAGTTTGTACCTTCAATCCTCATCCGCTGAAATTTCTTGCCCCTGATAAAGCTCCCCGATTGCTGAATACCGAGGACGAAAAGCAGCGCTTGATTGCGGCTTCCCATGTTGATTATCTGCTGAATATTCCCTTTACCCATGAATTTGCTAAAATGCCTCCTGAGCAGTTTGTTGATGATGTTCTGGTTGGGAGACTCAACGTTTGCAAGCTTATCGTGGGTTATGATTATGCCTTTGGGAAAGACCGTGAGGGAGATGGAGTCTTTTTGCAGCGCTATGGAGAAAATCACAATTTTAAGGTTGAGGTGATGCAGCCAGTCGGTGCCGACGGATTACCTTACAGTTCAACCAGAATTCGCAATCTGATTACCGAAGGTCGGGTTGCTGAAGTCGTTAATCTATTAGGGCGACAGTATAATCTTGAGGGGCGAGTTGTGCCAGGTTTCCAGCGTGGGCGGAAAATGGGATTCCCAACCGCAAATCTGGAAACCGATAAGGAATTGCTTCCTGCTCCTGGGGTCTATGCGGTCAAGGTTCGTTTTGATCAACAGGAGTACAGTGCGGTTGCAAATCTTGGAAATCGGCCGACGTTTTCCGACGGCTTGTCAACCATAGAAGTGCATCTGCTGGACTTTTCAGGAGACTTGTACGGGCAAAGGATGCGGATGTATTTTGTCGAACGGCTTCGTGATGAAAAAAAGTTTGCTGATCTTGGCGCCTTGTCAAAGGCCATCGCCGACGATGTGTTGTGCGCTCGCCAGATCCTCCAGGAAACCCGGATAATTCAATATCAGGAGTACCTTTCGCTACGATAGGCTTTATATGTTGTTATCAGGAAAAAGCAAGGTTTACGGACTCTTTGGCGACCCGATCGCTCATTCTTTATCCCCGGCAATGCAAAATCATGCTTTCCGGCATTACGATATCGATGCTGTTTATGTGCCGTTCCATGTTTTTCCGGAGCAGCTGTCAAAAGCGGTTGACTCGTTGCGGGTTCTCAATATTGCCGGCGTTAATGTTACGGTTCCTCATAAAGAGCAAATCATTCCGTTGTTGGATCGGATTGATCCGGCAACTAAATTGATCGGCGCCGTGAATACTGTGGTGAATGAAAATGGTGTTTTGGTTGGTTATAATACGGATGCTAGCGGATTTATCCGTTCCCTTAAAATCAACATGGATTTTGAACCATCCGGGAAACAGGTGCTTATACTCGGAGCTGGCGGCGCCTGTCGTGCGGTTCTGGTCGCGTTGGCTTTTGCTGGGGTTAAATCGATCACGGTTGCAAACAGGCATCCCGAACGGGCAGAAAAGCTTATTGCCACACTGGCCAGACATTTCTCAGATGTTGCGCTTTTCGCGACCGGGTACGACGAACAACCTTATCAAGATGGCCTGGACAATGCAGATTTAGTTGTCAATGCGACCTCTGTTGGTTTGTACGGGGAAACTCTAAATTTTTTACCATTGGAGCGTATTAAGGGTAGCGCGTTCATATACGATATGATATATTCGCTTTCTAAAACGACTCTTATTAAGAAAGCGCATGATTTAAATCTACTGTGTGACGATGGCCTGAGTATGCTTGCCGCCCAAGGAGAAGATGCGTTTGCTCTTTGGACGGGCGTTCAACCGTCTCCGGGATTTATGAGAGATTTTCTGATCCGGCGCCGTACTAATATGTAAAATGTGAAGAGAAGGGATCGATAAATAGATGAGTGTCAGTCGCCTTGGAGAACTTCTAGTCCGTAACCAACTTATCTCTGACGACCAACTGGCGAAGGCGATTGCCGAGCAGAAGAGAGAAGGCATTCGGTTGGGGGCAGCGCTGGTCAAACTGGGTTATGTCCAGGAACATGACCTGGCCTCTTTTTTATCGAAACATTATGGTGTCCCTTCTATAAACCTTGCCGAATTTGATGTTGATCCAGCTGTCGTCAGCCTGATCCCTGCTGAAGTTTCCCAAAAATACCAACTTGTGCCTATCAATCGAGCCGGAGCGACCTTGATTGTCGCCATGGCCGACCCGTCCAATATTTTCGCCATTGATGACATCAAGTTTATGACCGGTTTCAATGTCGAAGTCGTTGTCGCCGCAGAAGCTGCCATCAAAGATGCTATTGATAAGTATTATGACCAAAGTTCTTCTATGGCTGACGCCTTAGAAGGGTTAGAAGATTTTGACGATCTGGAACTGGTTGATGATGTTGGTTTTGAAGATGTTAACGAACTGGAGCGTGCCAGTGAAGATGCCCCGGTGGTTAAACTCGTCAATCTGATTTTGACAGACGCCATCAAAAAGAAAGCTTCAGATATTCATATTGAACCTTACGAACATGCTTTTCGCGTGCGTTATCGGATTGACGGGGTTCTTTATGAAGTGATGAAGCCACCACGCAAGTTAAAAAACGCCATAACCTCACGCCTTAAAATCATGGCATCTCTCGATATCGCGGAACGCCGCCTTCCTCAGGACGGCCGGATTAAAATCAAGCTGGGACGGGGCCAGGAGATGGATTATCGGGTCAACTGCCTGCCGACACTTTTTGGTGAGAAGGTCGTCTTGCGGTTGCTTGATAAAAGCAGTCTGCAACTGGATATGACCAAGCTTGGTTATGAAGAAAAAGCTCTCGAATGGTTTAAAAAAGAGATTCATAAGCCCTTCGGTATGGTGCTGGTGACCGGCCCGACAGGGAGTGGCAAGACGGTTTCTCTGTATTCGGCACTCTCGGAACTGAATAAAACGACCGAAAATATTTCGACTGCCGAGGATCCCGTTGAGTTTAACTTTGCCGGGATCAACCAGGTTCAAATGCATGAAGAGATTGGGTTGAACTTTGCTGCGGCCCTGCGTGCTTTTTTGCGCCAGGATCCGGATATCATCATGATTGGAGAGATCCGGGATTTTGAAACCGCTGAAATCGGAGTCAAAGCGGCATTGACCGGGCATATGGTGTTATCGACTTTGCACACCAATGATGCACCCAGTACGGTTAACCGGTTGTTGAATATGGGTATTGAGCCCTTCCTGGTTGCTTCTGCAGTCAACCTGATTTCAGCCCAGCGCCTTGGGCGTCGGGTCTGTAGCGAATGCAAAGAACCGGATAAACATTCGCCGGAAGCTCTGATCTCAGCAGGTGTGCCAGAGGATCAGGTTGGCAAGTTTACCGCTTACAAGGGGCGCGGCTGTACGGTCTGCAACGATACCGGATACAAGGGACGGGTCGGCTTCTATCAGGTCATGCCGATGTTTGAAGATATTAAAGAGATGGTTCTGTCAGGCGCCAATACCGCTGAAATCAAGGAAGAGTCGATGCGGTTGGGAGTTAAAACCATGCGTCAGGCCGCCTTGACCAAAATGATGGAAGGGGTGACCACCCTGGAAGAAGTGTTGCGTACGACCATTTCAGATGATTGAATCTGTTCTGTTTTTGCATGAAAAGGGGGAAGGACTACAATGGCTAATATGCATCAACTCCTGAAGACCATGATTGAACAGGGGGCTTCAGATTTACACATCTCAACCGGGTCGCCTCCTCAAATCAGGATCGACGGCAAAATGACCCCACTGCCCGGGCAGAGTCTGTCGTCCGCCGAGACCAAGCAGCTCTGTTACAGTGTCCTTACTGACGCGCAAAAACGAAAATTTGAAGAAGAAAACGAACTGGATCTGTCTTTCGGAGTCAAAGGGCTTTCCCGTTTCAGGGGAAATCTTTTTGTTCAGCGCGGAGCCGTTGCCGGAGCCTTTCGGGCGATTCCCTTTGAAATCAGGGGATTTGATGAATTGGGATTACCTCCGGTTGTCAAAGCTTTGTCGAAAAAACCACGGGGACTGGTGCTGGTCACTGGTCCGACCGGTAGTGGTAAATCGACAACACTGGCGGCCATTATCGATGCCATTAATCGCGAGCGCAGTGAACATATCATCACCATTGAAGATCCCATCGAATACCTCCACCCGCATAAAAAATGTCTGGTCAATCAACGTGAAGTCGGCGCGGACACCCAATCCTTCAAAAAAGCGTTGAAATATATTTTGCGCCAGGATCCGGATGTCGTTTTGCTTGGAGAGCTGAGGGACATTGAAACAATTGAGGCCGCTCTGACCATTGCCGAAACGGGACACCTCTGTTTTGCGACCCTGCATACCAACTCCTGTGTGCAGACCATGAACCGGATTATTGATGTCTTCCCGACCAGCCAGCAGTCCCAGGTCAGAACCCAATTGTCGTTCGTTTTGGAGGGGGTGTTATCGCAGACTCTCATGCCCAAAGCGAATGGCAAAGGGCGTTGTATGGCGTTGGAGGTCATGGTGCCAAATCCGGCGATCAGGAATCTGATCCGCGAAGATAAGATTCACCAGATCTACTCGCAAATGCAGATCGGGCAGGATAAGTTCGCGATGCAGACGATGAATCAGTCGTTATTTCTGCTTGCTCACGCGCGGGAGATCAGCCAGGAAGATGCCATGATGCGCTCCCATGACCTGGATGAGTTAAAGCAGATGTTCGCTAATCCGAATGCTGTGTTAAGTCGGAAGAAGCATATCAATCCTGGTAGAGCGATTTAACCGATTTTTGAAGACAGGTTTGTTGAATCCATTACACAAGGATTAACATCAACCACTGTTTTCTCGGTGGGTGATGTATGCCGGGATGGATTTTTAAATGACCTGCTAAAATGCTCAGAACAAATGTAAATTGAAAGGGGAGGACGATGCCAACGTTCGCGTGGACCGGTCGGTCGAGAGATGGAAAAACGAGCAAAGGGACAATGGAGGCAGGCAGTGAATCCATTGTAACGGCTAATCTGCGGCGCCAGGGCATTCAGGCAACAAAGATCAAAGAAGCCGGAAAAGGAATGAACGCTGATCTTAATATCAGTTTTCTTAAACCTAAAATAACCACCAAAGATATAGTTGTTTTTACCCGACAATTTGCGACCATGATCGATGCCGGCTTGCCGTTGGTCCAATGTCTGGATATTCTTTCTTCGCAACAGGAAAATAAAACCTTTAAGGAAGTGCTCACCGAAGTCAAAGAAGACGTTGAATCAGGCTCGACCTTCGCGGATGCGCTGAAGAAACACCCCAAAGCTTTCAATGAGTTATATGTAAACTTGGTTGCCGCCGGTGAGGTAGGCGGTATCCTGGATACAATTTTATCCAGGCTTGCCGCTTATATTGAAAAAGCTCTCAAATTGCGCAAGCAAGTCAAAAGCGCCATGACCTATCCTGCCACGATTGTGGGTATTGCTCTGGTGGTCATTGCCGTCATTCTGATATTTGTTATTCCGGCATTTGAAAAAATGTTCAAGGACTTTGGCGGCGCATTACCAGCACCGACCCAAATTGTTATTAATCTAAGCAACTTTATTCAAGATTACATCTTGGTGATTGTCGGGGCAATTGTTGTGTTGATTTTTGCGGCCAAGAAAATTTATGCAACGGAAAAGGGGCGCGACAGAATTGACAACTGGGCTCTGAAGCTTCCCGTGTTCGGGATATTGATCAGAAAGGTGGCTGTCGCCAAGTTTTCCCGTACTCTGGCAACAATGATCTCCAGCGGGGTGCCGATTCTTGATGGCCTGGATATCGTCAGGAAGACAGCGGGAAATAGGACGGTTGAAAAAGCAATTGGTAAAGTTCGATCCAGTATCAGCGAAGGAAAAACCATTGCGGAACCGCTGAAAGAGTCGGGTGTTTTTCCGCCAATGGTGTGCCAGATGATCGAAGTTGGTGAACAAGCCGGAGCGCTCGACACTATGCTTAGCAAAATAGCTGATTTTTATGATGATGAAGTTGACGATGCCGTGAATAATTTGACTGCGATGATGGAGCCTTTGCTCATGCTGTTCCTTGGGACCACCGTCGGTGGTTTGGTTATCGCAATGTATCTGCCGATCTTTAAACTTGCCGGAACTGTTGGCGGCTGATGGAACCAGCCGATCAGCTCCTATTTTCACCGAAAACGACTGATAACCGCAGCTTGACATGGTATTTGATTTGTCGGACTGCGGTTATTACGTTTCTGCTTGGTGGGGCTTCTGTTTTTTATTTAAAGGGTACGGTTGATCACGGGATCATCCAACCTTTGTTCGTACTGATTGGTGTTTCTTACGCAGAAGCTCTTGTCTCGGCAATAATCCTTAAAAATCTAACAAAAACTTTTATTTTTGCACAAGTTCAGATTATCTGGGACCTACTTTTCGTGACGGCCTTGATATTGATGTCCGGCGGAGTGGAAAGTGTTTTTTCTTTTGCTTATCTTCTGGTTATTGTTTGGGCCAGTTTTCTTTTTTCCCGACGGCTGACAGTGCTGGCTGCAGCCAGTGCAACGATCCTGTTCGGCGGTATTCTTGACCTGCAGTATTTTCATTATCTGCACTATTTCAACCTTTATCGCACTGTTCCCGATGGGAACTTTTTTTCAGTTCTGTTTGTCCACTCCGTCGCTTTTTTTCTAACCGCCATATTAAGCGGAACTCTGGCCGAACGTTGGCGTAAGAGCGAAGCACAGTTGCAAAAGAAATCGATTGACTATGCTGAACTGGAAAAAATGAATCGAACTATACTGGCCCACATTAGTAGTGGGCTGATGTTGGTCAATCCACAGGGCCGTATTCGTTCATTTAATCGCGCTGCCACGGATATCACCGGTTTTACCTTGCAAGACGTGTATGATCAAGATGCGGGACTTTTTTTCCCTGAATTCGCAGGAACGTTCTCTCCTCAAGAAAAAAACCTCTCGCGTGCTGAGGGGCGTTTTCAAAATAAACTTGGTCAAAACTTGATTCTTGGTTATGCGACAACGACTGCCAAAGGGCCTCGCGGAGAAAATTTAGGCACGTTGGTCACGTTTCAGGACTTAACCCAGTTTAAAAAAATAGAAGAAGATCTTATGCGGGCTGATCGTTTGGCCGCGGTAGGCCGACTGGCAGCTGGAATGGCTCATGAGATTCGCAATCCGCTGGCATCAATAAGTGGATCCGTTCAGCTGTTGATGGAAGCTGAGCATGTGAAAAAAGACGATCTCCATTTGATGAAAATAGTTGTCAAAGAAGCAGATCGTTTGAACCATCTATTGACCGAGTTTTTAACTTTTGCTCGGCCGAATATTCCGGTTAAAGAGAAGACGAATATTTCTGAAACGCTGGATGAGTTAGAGCAGATGCTCAAGTCCGATGACAGGTTTGACGGGATAGAAATCAGGTTGACCAAACCGGATAGCGAAGTATTTCTTTCTTTAGATAAGGGCCAGCTTTGCCAGGTATTATGGAATTTAGCCATTAATGCTGCTGAAGCAATGCACGGTCGAGGTTTTTTGTTATTGATGATTGATCCATGCTTGGAAGGGGGAACCCAAATCATAATTGAGGATTCTGGCCCAGGTATTGATGACAGTATCTCCGAGAAAATTTTTGAACCCTTTTTTTCAACCAAAGATCATGGTACCGGCCTTGGCCTGGCAGCAGTTTATTCGATCATTGAAATGCATGCAGGTACCGTGCATGTTGAGCGTAGTGAGCTGGGTGGAGCTCGGTTTGTTCTGCAGTTTGAGGGATAGGATAAATAAAAATGGAAAAGAGAAAAGAGAGAATACTCATTGTTGATGATGAGTCGAGCCTGCGAGAAATGCTGGCGATACTGCTTGAGCGTGAGGGCTACCAGGTCGAAGAGGCGGCAAACGGACAAATAGCTCTAGGATTAATTCAGACCAGCGATTTTGATTTGATTATTTCTGATATGAAAATGCCATGTTTAGGTGGCATTGGTCTGCTACGTAAAGTTCGTGAGCAAGAAATAAAAACTCCAATGTTGATGATTACAGCATTCTCCTCAACAGAAGAAGCTGTCGAAGCCATGAAACTTGGCGCCTATGATTATATTACCAAGCCGTTCAAGAATGACGAAATCAGGCTGGTAATCAAAAACGCTCTTGAACGCAGACAGTTGGAAGCTGAAAATTTTCAACTAAAGCAGCAATTAGGGGTTAGGTTTTCGTTTCAGCGTTTGATTGGTGATAGTCCTGCAATGAAGAAGCTTGTCGCATTGCTGGAACGTATAGCTCCCAGTCAGGCCAATGTTTTAATCACAGGGGAAAGCGGAACCGGCAAAGAGCTTGTGGCCAAAGCGCTTCATCTGAACAGTGAACGGAAAAAAAGCCCTTTTGTACCAATTAATTGCGGAGCCATCCCGGAAAATTTATTGGAAAGTGAGTTGTTTGGGCATGAAAAAGGTGCCTTTACCGGGGCCGACCGTAAAAAGGAAGGGCTGTTTGAATCTGCCAACCAAGGGACTTTATTCCTTGATGAAATCGGCGAATTGCCCATGGGAATGCAGGTCAAGTTGTTGCGGGTGTTACAGGAAAGGGAGTTTCGGCGAGTGGGCGGAACCAGGACTTTGCCCCTTGATATCCGCCTTATAGCCGCAACAAACCAGGATTTGACAGAAATGATTCAGGCTGGTGCTTTCCGGGAAGATCTTTTTTATCGGTTGAATGTTGTTTCTGTTGAATTGCCCCCTCTGCGGAATCGGAAAGAAGATATTCCCATGCTGATCGACAATTTTTATCAGCAACGAACTGGTAAACAACACTATTCCATTAGTAAAGAAGCACTACAGATTCTCCTCAATTATGATTGGCCCGGAAATGTGCGCGAGTTGGAAAATCTTGTTGAGCGCTGTATTGTTTTGGGTGAAACAGAACAATTGACCACAGACATTCTTCCTCCTCAAATCAGCACCTTCAGTAAAAAACGTATCGATGTTCTGAGTGAGATTCCAGAAAATTTTAATCTTGAAAAATGGCTGGAAGATATGGAGCGGTCATTGCTTTTGGCCGCATTGGAAAAATCCGGGGGAGTCAAGAAAAAGGCGGCTGAGTTGCTTGGAATCAGTTTCAGGTCTATTCGTTATCGCTTGGATAAATTAGGTGTGAGTGACGATTCATGGCAGGAGGATTGACAAAAATTGTCACTTCTGAGCTGATAAGCAACAATAAATTGATCCTCTTTCAGGTTTATAGAGAAACTTGAGATGCAAAATTGTCAAATGGTGTAGAGGGTGATGATGATTGAGTTCCACAGGTGTCTTTCAATTTCATATACTTAGCAATGGTTAATTTTAAGGATGCACCGCTTTGGGACTATTTCTGATGAGGCATGGCAAAAAAAATAATTTAAAAATGAGTTTGGTATAGTCATTGCTTATGTCTTAGTTGTGGTAAATGAAAAATTGTAAATTGAAGAGCATTCTGCTCAAAATCCAAACAACGGAAAAGGAGATTCATCTATGTTGAAAAAATTCCGTAAGAACGAAAAGGGTTTTACCCTGATCGAACTGTTGATCGTTGTCGCGATCATCGGTATTCTGGCTGCAATTGCTATCCCGCAGTTTGCAAGTTATCGTCAGAAAGCATTTAACTCTGCATCGCAAAGTGATTTGAAGACGATCAAAACCTCATTAGAAGGTTACTATACAGATGAGTACTATTATCCTTATTAAGCAATAGAAAAGCCTTTTCTCAAGGAGATCCATATGAAAAAAATAGTAGTTTTAACTTTTTGTTTGTTTCTTGTCTTGCCGGTAAGCGGTGTTTTTGCTGCTGGTGATGTAACCTCTTCAGGAGGACAATTAACGCTCGGTAGCACTGCCGGGGCTAGTACAAACCCTCAACTTATTATTGGTTTGTCCCCAAAAGTCGTCGCTCGTTATGTAACGGATGGGACTGATACCGTTACTGCTCAGTGGTATGCTATCGGCACTGTTCATCCGGGTGGGAATCTTGGATATGGTACTGCACAAAATCTCAATAATATTTATTTCATGAAATATGAGACTGGAGCAGCTACTTCAACAATACTGAACGAGCTGCCCACTACCGCAAATTCTGCTTCTGATTGGTCTACTTCCTGGGATATGTAGATTTTTAGGTGAAATAAAAAGCCCCTCACTTGAGGGGCTTTTTATTAAAATTTATGAAAAAAGAAAGTATTAAAAACTACGGTATTTTTCTAGCTGTTATTATTTCTCAATTTATAACTATTCCATTTTTTGCAGACATTGATAAAGTTGGAAAGTTATTCTTTATCATTATCTTTATTTCTTTTTACCTTATTTTTAATCAAATTTTTTATAAAGACTTTTTTTATCATATTTTTTTATTCTTTTTTTTCTGCTGTTTTTAGTATTTATATCTTTTTCAAAAATTTCAATTTACCCATTTTGGTCTTTTCTTCAATCTTTGATTTTTCTTTCGTTTCTTGTCTATTTATCGTTGGTAGTCAGAAAATTTTATAAAAATATAAAAGTCTATAACTATTTAATTGATTTAATTCTTATCGGGTCTGTTTTTTCGGCGGTTCTAGGTCTGTATGAATTTTTTTCTTATTCTTTATTTGGAAAAAGTAAAACCATGCTTATACCGTATTTGCTTCCGCCGGACTCTTCTTTTAGAGTTGGTGGAGTATATGGTCAGCCTAACTTGTATGCCGTTTTTTTGACTGTCTCAATATTGGCATTTTTCTGGAAATATATTCACTCTGCGCATGACCTCTCTATTAAAAAGACGAAAATTTTTCGTTTTATACCTTTGGTTCTTGTATCTGTTGTCTTTTTTTTGACTGGGTCTCGGTCCGGATTTTTATCTCTGTTTTTTGTTCTTATATATTTACTTTGGATGGTTTCTAAAGGTAAATATCTTTGTAGGGATTTTAAAAAAAAGAAAGAATTTTTTAAAATTTCATTTTTTGTTATTTTTTCATTTTTTATTGCACAAATCTTAATATTTTTCTTTTCTTCGGGTGCTCTGAATAGAGCCCTTAATATCACTGGCGTCAGTATTGAGGCTAGATTTGTTTTTTGGACATCAGCAGTTTTAATGTTTGTTGATAATTTAATAACTGGGATTGGCTTAGGTAATTATAAATTTCTTATGAATTCCTATGGACCAAAGTCTTATTCATTGCTTGGTTTTGTTCAGTATGAGGCTATGGGAAGTTCTTCTTGGGCACATAATGAGTTTCTGCAGTTGTCTTGTGAGGGTGGAATTTTTGTTTTTTTTATTTTGCTAATACTTTTAATTATTTTTTTCGTTAAACTATTTAAAATACTTTTTACTAACAAGACTCAGTGTTCACCTATATTTTTATATAGTCATTTATGGTTGCTTCCTTTTATTATCCAATCTATGTTTTCATGGACACTGCGGTCTCCCCCGCTTCTATTTTTATTTTTTACGTTATTGGGAGGTCTTCTTTCTCAATATCCTTTAAAAAGAATAGACATTTCTCCTGCTTTGAGAGGGTTTATCTTGTGCCTTTCTGTTGGGAGTCTTATTATAATAGGTATATTTTTCATACAAGAATTAAAAATCGAGAAATTTAAAAAGCAACTAATTACCTCTGTAGGCCTAGAAAATACCTTTGGGGAGTTTGCGCAGTTAGCAGCTGATCCTTATAGTGAATATCGTGTATTGTCAGGCTCTTTGAATCGGTATGCTCGGGAAAGCTTAAAAAATAACGATCTGGTGATGGTCGAGAAATTGATCCCTTATTACGAGCGGCTTTGTGAGCTAAAAGGAATGCGTTGGTATTGGTTTGATTTAGCTCATTTATATCTCAAATTGAATCGCGAAGATGAATCAAGATTTGCAATTAAGCAAGCTATTCATTTGATGCCACTAGAGCAAAAATATTGGGATTTTCTACATTATCTTAATGTTCTTGTTGCCTCTCGTGAAACTGGCCGCCCAATTAGTTCCTTCTATCCTCAAAAAGTTGATTTTAGTTTAAAAGAAATGACAGGAATTCTTGATGACTGAAATAGAAGTTCATAATATTACAAAAACGTATAATCCGGGATTATTTAAAAAGAAAGTTTCTGCTGTCAATGGTGTGAGCTTCGAGATATCTCAAGGGGAAGTTTTCGGTCTGATCGGGCCTAATGGGGCAGGAAAGAGTTCAACTATTCGTATGTTATTAGGCTTAGTACGTCCAGAGTCTGGACATATTTATTATAGAGGTGAAAAATTAGGGGAAAACGTAGCTCTCAAGGAGATTGGATATCTGCCAGAAAATCCATACCTTTATGATCACTTAACGCTTAGGGAGCTTCTTGTCTTTTGTGGACGTGTCTCTGGTATGTCCTCAAGAGAGGTTTTGAGGCGTAGCCAAGTATTGATGGAGAAGTTAAATATTTTCGAATCACAAACGCGCCCTCTAAAGACTTTTTCAAAGGGGATGCTGCAACGGGCTGCTATCTGTTTTGCCCTTTTGCATAATCCTTCTGTCGTTATTTTTGATGAACCAATGTCAGGACTTGACCCAATAGGCCGGAAATTAGTTTTTGATCTAATCATGGAACTTAAGAAGAATGGGAAAACGATATTTTTTTGCTCTCACATCTTGAATGATGTCGAAAGATTGTGTGATCGAATCGGACTATTGCATAGAGGGCGCCTGATCTCGCAGTTAAATAAAAATGACTTATCTTTAGCCCTGGGTAATAGCATTTTTCTTTTTGTTGAGCCTCTTTCTCAGATACAGCAGAATGAGATAAGAGCATTGGGTGTGGATATATGTAATGAAGCCGGTACTACAATGTTGGCTATTAATGAAGACATTTATTTCCAGGTTAACTCACTTCTTGAAAGAAAACAGGTTAAGGTTCTTGGAAGCAGGAATTCTTGGCGAACGTTAGAAGACTTGTTTCTTCAACTAATTGAAGGGCAAAAGATATGAAATCTGTTATGGCCTTGGCGATTATCACTTTTAAAGAAGGGATTCGGAATCGTTCTTTGTTTGGAATTGCTCTCGTTTCGCTATTTCTCTTTGGATTGAATATTTCTGTTGCCGGATTTTTTATGCGTGATGTTGGTAAGGTCACTATTGATATGAATTTGGCAGCCTTGTCCTGTGCTGGATTGTTGTTAGTTTTTTTTGTTGCTGTCAATCTGATGGCAAAAGACATTGATCGGAAAACTATTCATTTGGTATTTTCTAAACCTATTTCTCGGGCTCAGTATATTGTGGGGAAATATTTAGGCATCGTTTTTTTTGTAACTGCTTGTTTGAGTTTTTTAGTAATAATTTCAACATTTACAGTTGGCCTGTTGCTGACAATGTATCCTGATTATTTTATAGGTTTTTCTTGGGGGCTTTTTTATTTAGCATGTTTTTTTAATTTAATTAAATTTTCTGTTTTATCTGCTATTGTAGTTTTTTTTAGCACAATTTCTAGTGGATCTTTAATTACCTTGATATTTTCTATTAGTAGTTATGTTGTTGGTGTAACAATCGAGGAAGTTGTTTTTTATGTTAAATCAGCGGCTGCAGCACAAGAAAAAATAATATCAGAAACATTAAAGTTATTTTTACAAGTATTTTCGTATGTCATACCGAACTTTTCTGTTTTTGATTTTACTCTTGAAGCTGCCCATGGTTTACCTGTATCTATTGAGAGAATATCCATTTCCCTTGGTTATTCTTTGACTTATATTATTATTCTTTTAATTTTATCTTCATATGTTTTTTCACATCGAGAATTTAATTGATGCAACGTATCATTCGTATTCTCTTTCTTTTATTTTTTATAGTTAGTTATTGCTTTTTTTGTCGTGGTGTATGGGAAAATCGCAAGCATGTCCGCGACTCTGCTCCTGCCCCATATGTTATTCCTTCTAAATTTAGTCGAATGTTGGCTCTAGGTTATAAGGGGCCTTTGTCGGATTTTTTATTTTTAAAGATATCAACATTTATTGGAGGGCGAAATATCTCTGGTAAACAAATGGCTGACCATGATTGGGCTTATGTTGTCAGCGGACTTAGTGTTGTCACAGATCTTGATCCATATTTTGTCGACCCGTATTTCTTAGCTGAAGGACTTCTTGCATGGGAGGCTAATAAACCTGAGCAAGCTAATGATTTGTTGATAAAGGGAATGGAATCTCGAAAATTTGATTGGCGTTTGCCTTATTTTGTTGGATTTAATTATTTTTATTTTCTAAAAGACTACTCAAGGGCCTCTGAATATATAATGCAAGCTGCTAGCCTTTCTGGTAGTCCTAATTATTTACAAACACTTGCCGCTCGTCTCGCTTATTATGGTGGGAGGTCAAAAACAGCTTTATTGTTTCTAAAAGAAATGTTGTTGGAGGCCAGAGATCCTTTACTTAAGCAACGACTGCAAACC